>CAYNNX010000168.1:0-15034 GCA_964398515.1 uncultured Streptantibioticus sp.
GAAGCCGGGGTCCTGGTGGGAGAAGCCGTTGTGGTCCTGCCGCCAGACGTGCGAGGTGAGCAGGTAGTTCAGCGACGGGATCGGCCGCCGCCAGGACAGGTGCCGGGTCACCTTGAGCCACTTGGCGTGCTGGTTGACCATCGAGTCGACGATGTGGACGAACGCCTCGTAGCAGGAGAACAGGCCGTGGCGGCCAGTCAGCAGATAGCCCTCCAGCCACCCCTGGCAGGTGTGCTCGGAGAGGATCTCCATCACACGGCCGCCGGGTGCCAGGTGCTCGTCGGTGGGAAGCACCTCGGCCTCCCACGCCTTGGGTGTGGCCCGGTACACGGCCTCCAGCCGGTTCGACGCCGTCTCGTCGGGGCCGACGAGCCGGAAGTCGCGACGCCGGGCGGTGTCCTCCATGATCTGCTCCAGCAGACCGCCGAGGATACGGGTGGGCTCGTGCAGGACGGTGCCGGGCTTTACGACCTCGACCGCGTACGTCTCCAGGGGCGGGAGGGGCAGCGCGCGGCTGAGCACGCCGCCGTTGGCGTGCGGGTTGGCGCCGAGGCGCCGGTCGCCCTCGGGTAGGCAGGCGAGCACCTGCGGCCGGGGCCGGCCGTGCTGGTCGAAGAGCTCCTCGGGCCGATAGGAGCGCAGCCACGCCTCCAACTGCCGCAGGTGCTCGGGGTTGCTGCGCACCCGGTCCAGCGGTACCTGGTGGGCGCGCCAGGTACCCTCCACCGGCAACCCGTCCACCTCGCGCGGACCGGTCCAGCCCTTGGGCTTGCGCAGCACGATCACCGGCCAGTGAGGTCGCTCGGTGACGGCGTCCACGCGGGCGGCCTGCTGGAGCAGGGCGATCCGCTCCAGCGCCTCGTCCATCGCATGGGCCATCGCCTGGTGCACCTCGACCGGGTCCGCGCCGGCGACGTAAATGGGGGAGTGCCCGTAGCCGCGCAGCAGCTCGTCCAACTCCGACGCGGGGAGGCGGGCGAGCAGGGCGGGATTGGCGATCTTGTAGCCGTTCAGGTGCAGGATGGGCAGCACCGCTCCGTCGTGCACGGGGTCGAGGAACTTGTTGGATTGCCACGAGGCGGCCAGCGGGCCGGTCTCGGCCTCGCCGTCGCCGATGACACAGGCAACCACCAGGTCGGGGTTGTCGAGGGCCGCGCCGTAGGCGTGGGACAGGGAGTAGCCCAGCTCGCCGCCTTCGTGGATGGAGCCGGGCGTCTCCGGTGCCACATGGCTGGGCACGCCGCCCGGGAACGAGAACTGGCGGAACAGGCGGGCCATGCCCTCGGCGTCGCGGGTGACGTCGGGGTAGGTCTGGGTGTAACTGCCGTCCAGCCAGGAGCCTGCGAGCACGGCGGGCCCCCCGTGCCCCGGGCCCCAGATGCAGATGGCGTTCAGGTCGCGGGCTTTGATCACCCGGTTGAGGTGGGTGTAGACGAGGTTGAGCCCCGGTGAGGTGCCCCAGTGCCCCAGCAGCCGCGGCTTGACGTGCTCCGGGCCCAGCGGTTCGGACAGCAGCGGATTGGCCATCAGGTAGATCTGCCCGACGGCGAGGTAGTTCGCGGCTCGCCACTGGGCGTCCACCTCGGCCAGTTCCTGGTCGCTCAGGACTGCGGGCACGTGGAGGCTGTCAGGCTGACAGGGGCGCATGAAGAACCTCTCTCGTGTGGGCGATGCGGGTGACGTCGGCTACGCGGGGGATGCGTGTGATCGTGAAGGGGCCGGTGGCACCCGTGACTCCTTCCCGGCCTGAAGCATTTCAGGCGCATTGTCAGGAATAGCGGATCGGGTTGACGGCCGTCGCGTGTCGGCTCCCGGGCCGGCGGCCCCTGACGTCGGTCCGGACGATTTCGATCGCCACGGTGAGCCGCTCCGCTGGCCTGCCGCCAAGGCCGCCGATCACCACAGGCGGTCCGACGGTACATTTCATCCGGGTTGGACCAGGTTCTACGAGTCGGATCACGTCCAGGCGCCGACGGTCCGGGACGGCGAGATCCCCTGGCCGTGAGGGAAAGACCGGCCGTTCGAACTCGGCCGACCGGTGGTGCCGCATCCGTTCGCACGACTGACGCGGCAACGCACCTTGGTCCGACCGGGTGAAAACGGCGTCACCCCTCTTTGCCGTGGGGAGTGGCTCGGGTCAGTCTTGCATTCCGCGCTGACGGGTCGCCCATTCCTCCGCACGGGCACGGATCAGTCGTTCTTGTCGATCCCCGGCGATCCATCCGCGCACCCCTGCGCGTGGAGTGGCGGTCATGGTCCCCGGGCGTTCTCCCGCAGGAGGCCTGCAATGCCCCGACCCTCCAGTTCGCCGTCGCGCCCTGGCGTCATGGCCGGGCGTGTATCCGCGTGCAAGGACGCGGAGTTGACGGCGGTGGACCGGACGCGTACCGGGGCCGCGCGGTTGTCGTCTCTGACAGGTCTGCGTTTCGCCGCCGCGGGCGGAGTCGTCTACACGCACAGCATGCTGTTGATCAACCACCGCCTCGCCCAGACTCTCGGCCCGGAAGTGTGGCTGGGCGGAAGTTGCGTATCGCTCTTCTTCATTCTCAGCGGCTATGTGCTGACCCATTCCGCCCGCCCGAACGACACCGCCGCAGCGTTCTGGCGGCGGCGTGCCGCCAAGATTCTTCCCAATCACGTACTGACCTGGTGCATCGTGGTGATCGCGCTCGCCTGCGCCGGTACGGGTGCCTCCGGGAGCGGTCCCGGGACAGCGGGCCACCTTTCGAGCCTGTTTCTGGTGAACACCTGGATTCCCAGTCAGCGCTTCGTTTCGGGGGGCAACCCGGTTTCCTGGTCCCTGGCCGCCGAGACGTTCTTCTACCTCGTCTTCCCCCTGCTCGTGCCCTGGGTCATGAGACTGTCCCGCCGGGGACTTCTGATCGGGATGGGAGCGGCCGTCGCCGTCGTCTGGACATGGCCGGTGTTCTGCGATCTCGTCGTCAATCCCGGAAGATCGTTCTTCATCGGTTACTGGTTCCTGTACGTGCTGCCGATCACCCGGCTTCCCGAGTTCCTCATCGGGATGATGCTGGCCCGGATCCCCTCGGCGGGGATTCGGCTTCCCCGGATCGGCGTTCTGCCGGCCGCAGTAGGCGTGATCAGCGCGATCGTCGTAGGCGCTGCGTACCTGCCGCACGAGTTCATGTACGCGGCCGCGACCGTGGTCCCGCTCGTCCTGCTGGTCCACGCGACCGCCCAGCTGGACCTGCGCGGCAGAACGTCCTTGCTGCGCACACCACTTCTGGTGTTCCTCGGTGAGATCTCCTACGCCATGTATCTCATCCACTTCCTGGTGCTGGGACTGGTGTACCTGGGTCTGACGGGGCAGGGCTGGAGTGGTGGCTCCGCGGTCCTGGTCGCGCTCCCATTCGTACTGCTGGCCTCGTGGCTGCTGTATGCGGGGGTGGAACGACCGTGCGTGCGTCGCTTCTCCGCACCTCGTGCCCGCGTGGCGGTAACGTCGTGAGCCCGCGCCGGTCCCCTGGGCGAAGCGAGCGGGTCGCCGCCCGCAGAGCCCGCTACCTGGAGGATCTGGCCCAAGGCCTGGAGCGGTTCTTCGAACCCCGGCAGACCGCATGCCCCTGGTGCAACTCCTCGTGCCTGTGCCGGCGCGTGCGCACCACCGACCATGTGCAGTGCAAACCGGGGACGTTCGTTCTCGACCAGTGCTGCAGTTGCCGACACGTGTTCCAGAACCCCCGGCTGAACGCGGACGGACTCGACTTCTACTACCGCGACTGCTACGACGGCCTCGGCGAAGCCACGATGGCGCGGCTGGCCTCCTCGCCACTCGCGGTCAGGCTCTACCGGACCCGCGCCCGGGCGCTGCTCCCGTTCGGCCGTCCGTCCCGGTGGCTGGACGTGGGCACCGGCCACGGCCACTTCTGCGCCGCGGCCCGAAAGATCCACCCGGACACCGAGTTCGACGGGCTCGACCGGGGCGAAGGGGTCGAGCTCGCCGCACGCAGCGGCCGCATCGCCCGCGCCCACCGGGGCTCCCTCATCGGCCTGGCGGGGCAACTGGCCGACGGGTACGACGCGGTGAGCATGTACCACTACCTCGAACACACCATCTTCCCACGGCAGGAACTGGCTGCCGCGCACACCGCACTGCGCCCCGGCGGACACCTCCTCATCGAGGTGCCCGACCCGCAGTCAGTCTCCGCGCGGCTGCTCGGCCGGTGGTGGGGGCCGTGGCTGCAGCCGCAGCACCTGCACCTCATGCCCGTGGACAACCTCTGCGGCGCACTGACCGAGCAGGGCTTCACCGTTGTGGCCACCAACCGGCGTGACGCGCACATCCCCACGGATCTCACCTCCGCGGCGGTGAACGTGCTCAAGTCCGTTCTGCCCAGCGAGGACCTGCCCTGGCTGCCCACAAGACCGGGTCCTCTCAGCCGCGGGATCCGCGCGACGTCGCTGCTGGCCGCCGCGCCCGCGCTCCTCACCCTCGTCGGAGTCGACCTCCTGCTGGCACCCCTGGCCCGGCGCACCGGCTTCGCCAACGCCTACCGGGTGGTCGCACGCCGGGACTGACAACAACCGTGGAATCGTGGCAACCGGGAAGCGAGGCGCAGTCCCTATGCGGATACTGATCGCCACCGCGGGTTCGCACGGGGACGTGGCCCCGTACACCGGTCTCGGGGTCCGCCTGCGTTCCGCCGGACACGACGTCGTGATCGCCACACACCAGCGCTCCGCCGAGCTGGTCCGCCGCTGCGGCCTTGGCTTCCACCCCCTTCCGATCGACGCGCACGGCACGTTCGGAACGGGTCACACGACGGGAAGCCGGCCAGGGGAGGGCGGCAGTGGGAAGCGCCTGTCCAAGGTCGAGCAGGTGCGGCTGGTAAGGGAACTGGCGCCGCGGATGGCCGACGCGGTGGTCGAGGCCTGTGCGGCGGGCCCACACCTGCTGTTGTTCTCCAGCAGCTTGGCCCCTCTGGGGCTGGTGGCGGCAGAGGGGCTGCGGCTGCCCAGCGCCGGGGTCTTCCTGCAACCCCTCGCGCCCACCCGGGAGTTCCCCCCGGTGGTCGTCGGTATGCCGTCCTTGGGACCGCTCGGGAACCTGGCAGCGGGACACTGCGCCCAGGCGCTGCTCGCCCGGTCCTTCGCCACTGGAGTGCGGCACCTGCGACGCCGACTGGGCGTGCAGCGGTACGCCGTCGAGCGGCGCCGGGCCACGTGGCCGGTGTTGCACGGCTTCAGCCCGACGGTGGTTCCCAGACCTGCCGACTGGCGGCCCGGCATGGAGGTTGCGGGCTACTGGTGGCCGTCACAGACGCCCGACTGGACGCCGGAGCCCCGGCTGGCCGAGTTCCTGCGATCCGGTCCACCACCGGTGTACGTGGGCTTCGGCAGCATGGCGCCCGGCGATCCGGAAACGCTCGGGCATCTGGTGGCACGAGCGCTGAGGCTCGCCGGAGTGCGCGGTGTCGTCCAGACAGGATGGGCCGGTCTGTCGGTTGAGGGAGACGATGTCATGACCGTCGGCGAGATCCCGCATGCCCTGCTGTTCCCCCACATGTCGGCCGTCATCCACCACGCCGGCGCCGGAACCACGGCGGCGGGTCTGCGCGCGGGGGTACCCGCGGTCCCGGTGCCGGTGATGCTGGACCAGTCGTTCTGGGCCTCGCGTCTGACCGCACTCGGAGTCAGCCCGGGAAGGGTGCCGTTCCGACGGCTGTCCGCGCAACGTCTCGCGTCAGCCATACGGAAGGCCGTGAGCGACCGCCGGTTCCGTGATCGCGCTCGGCAGCTGTCGGCGGTGATCCAGGCTGAGGATGGCGCAGGTCGCGTCCTGAGCGCGGTGGAGAGACTGGCGGAGCGGGGCGGCGCCGATGGCCACGGCGGCCGACGACGTGAGACGTGAGCGTTCGATCTCACATCGGTGCGGGTCCGGTCAGGCCGGGGTCGTGTGGGCGGGGGCGTAGACCTGGACGTCGCCGTGGTACTCGCGGACGGCGAGCCGGGGGAGGGCCGGCAGCGGGTGAGGGGAGCGGAGGTTGCGCAGGGGCTCGCCCGTGACGGCGAAGGTCGCACCGTGGCAGGGGCAGACAAGTTCGTCCCGGGAGGTGTTCAGGTCCAGTCGGCAGGCCTGGTGGGTGCAGATGCCGGAGACCGCGCGCAGGCGGCCCGAGGCGCGGTGGACGAACCCCGTCACGGCCCCCAGGTCGAAGGGGCGTACCGCGCCGTCGGCCAGTTCGGTGCTCGCGGCGACGGTCTGCCACACGCCGTTCCGGGGGGTGATCTGGTCCTCTGCGGGCACCGTCGGGGCGGTCGACCCGGGCGTGAGGAGGCGGTCGGTGGCGTAGCCGGCGGCGAACGCGCACGCGGCGACCGCGCCGGCCTGCAGCACGCGTCGGCGGCCAAGGGCGCCACCGGTGAGCGGGCGTGCCGCGGCCACGGTGGTGTCCTGCCGCTGTGCCGCCTGCTGTTGGGCGAGGCGGTCGTGGAGTTCGTCGACGAAGGCCTGGCGCGGCTGGTCTGCGTCGGGGCGCGCGGCCGTCAGGTCGATGGCCGTGCGGACGACGGCCAGGTCCTCCTCGGTGGGGGTGAACGCCTTGGGGCGGCGCCGGCGCAGCAGGCGGTCGACGTACCGGTCTACCCTGCGACTCATCTGCCCTCGCCCTCCTCGTCCGGACCCGGGTTCAGGCCCGCGGCCCTGCGCAGCGCGCGGTGCTGGAGCACCTTGGCGTTGCCGACACTGATTTCCAGCTCCGCGGCGGCCTCGCGGATCGAGTATCCCGACAGGAACCGCAGGGTGAGGATGCGGCGGTAGCGTTCCGGCAGCCTGTCCAGGATGCGCTGGGCGCGTTCGGGGGCGTCGCCGGGCGGCTGCCGCTCGGCCTGCGAGGCGGGCTCGGGCCAGTCGGTCTCGTCGGTGTCGATGACGGTGACCTGGTGGCCCAGGGTTCGCTGCCAGTGGGCGGCGAGCACGGTACGGGCGGTGGCCAGCAGGTAGGCGCGGACCTCTCCCACGCTTGCGGTGGTGCGCAGTGAGGGGAGGGCGGTCAGGAAGACCTGCGAGGTGAGATCCTCGCTGTCGGGCCGGTTTCCGACCTTGGCGAACATCAGCCGGTAGATCCTGGCGACGTTGTCGTTGTAGATGGCCTCCCAGTCCGGGTAGGCGGCGGTGGGCAGCCGCCTCAGCCGCGCCGGGGCGGCGGGCTTGTGGGGGTCTTCCCCGGCCGTGCCGTTACGCGCGGGTGCGTTCACACCACGCCTTCGCGGCCACATGGGCCTGCGTGCGGTCACACGTCATCGTATGCGTGACTCCTCCCTCATTGCAGCCCGACCTGTCGGGGTCGGCTGGACTGCGGCCTGCCGCCGGCCGGCTGCGCCGTCTCAGGGGACCGGGGTCCGGCCGGCCTCCCGACCGGTCGGCCGGGGCCGCGGGGGGCGGATTCCGGGTTCCCCGTGCCCTGTGCCGCGCCGTATCGGCGGACCTCGGGTTTTGCGTTCGTGAAGTGATAGCGCCCCGGGTTACACCGGCCGCCTGTCGGCCCTCTCACCGAGAGCTGCCGCGTGGCCTGGAGCAGGCGGCCGGGCACCGGGCTGCGCGCGCGCATCCGTTGATCGTTTCGCGGCGGGTGTAACGCGGCTGCCTATCTGCTGTGCGTAAGGCCGGTCTCGTACCCGCTGGATCGGCGACGGACCCGTACTCCCGCCCATGGCGGGCGAAACGTCGAGGAGCCGCGCACCATGAACATCAATTCCCATCGGCCACCTGGCAGGCCGGGCGTCGCCGCGGGCCTGGCGTCTGCGGCCGCCGCACTGGGGCTGCTGCTGAGCGCGTGCGGCGGATCACCGCATCACGCCGCGCAGGCCGGCACCGCTGTGACACCCGCCCCCGGCCAGAGCCTGCCCGGGATGCCCGGGGCCTCCGGCACACCCGGTTCGGCCGGTGCCGCTCCGGGCGCCTCGCCGATGCCCAGCATGCACATGCCCATGCATAGTCCGGGCGCGAATGCGCCGTCCGCCCCGGTGGCGGCCGGCACGGTGGCGATCAGGAACTTCGCGTTCTCCCCGGCCGTGCTGAAGGTCAAGGCGGGCACGACGGTGACCTGGACCAACCAGGACACCGATCCCCACACGGTCACCAGTGCCGGCTCGGGCGGGCCGCTGAAGTCCGCCGCGCTCACCACCGGCGCCACGTACCGCTACACGTTCACCAAGCCCGGCACCTACGCCTATCTGTGCACCATCCATCCGTTCATGACCGCGACCGTGGAGGTCACCCCATGACCGAGCACCCCGACGGACGAGCCTGGCAGTCGGACACCGAACCCGGCCGGGACATCTCCGCCCACGACGCCACCGCCCACCACGCGGCACGATCCGAGCAGCCGGACGGCGAACACGGAATGACCCGCCGGCAACTCATGCGGCACGCAGGGTGGTTCGGCGGCGCAGTGGTGCTGACCGTGGCCGCGGGCGAGGTGATCAGCCACGTCGCCGATCCCCGCAGCGGCGCCGCTGCGCCCGCCCCGGCCGACAGCCGCGCGCTGCGATTCGTGCAGATCTCCGACAGCCACATAGGCTTCCACGGCCCGGCCAACACCGACGTGGCCGCGTCGTTCACCTCGGCCATCCACCAGGTCAACTCCCTCGGATTCAGGCCCGACTTCGTGATGCACAGCGGTGACCTGACCCACCTGTCCACCCCGGACCAGTTCGATCAGGTCCGGCAGATGATGACCAGCCTGGGCACCGACCGGGTCTTCACCGTTCCCGGCGAACACGACTCCATCGGCGACGCCGGGCGCGCCTACCGGCAGACCTTCGGCCGGGGCACACTCGGCGACGGTTGGTACAGCTTCGACACCCACGGCGTCCACTTCATCGCTTTGGTCAACACCCTGAGCCTGGAGAAGCTCGGTCACCTGGGCGCCGCCCAGATCGACTTCGTCCGCAAGGACGTCGCCGGTCTGTCCAGCGACACTCCCATTGTCGTGTTCAGCCACATCCCGCTGTTCGCCATGTACCCGAAGTGGGGCTGGAGCACTGACGACGCCCTGCAGGTGCTCTCCCTGCTGCGCCGCTTCTCCTCCGTCACCTGCCTCAACGGCCACGTCCACCAGCTGTTCACCAAGACGGAGGGCAACATCACGTTCCACTCCGCCACCACCACCGCCTACCCCCTGCCCAAGCCAGGCCAGGCCCCCGCCCCGACGCCGCAGGTCGTGCCCGCCAGGGACCTCAAGTACGCCCTCGGCATCCGCACCGTCGACTACCGGCAGGGCACCCACGCACTGGCCGTCAAGGACCAGAGGCTGACATGAACGACCGTCCGATCCCCACCCCGGCCCTGCGTCTGGCGACCGCCGCCACGGTCGCCGCCAGCGGGTACCTGCACACCCAGCTGTACCTGGACGGCTACCGCGCCATCCCGGTCGTCGGTCCGCTCTTCCTGCTGCAGGCCAGCGCCTCCTACGCCGTCGCCGCCCTCCTGCTGTTCACGGCACCGCCATTGCTGAAGGCCGCGGCGGCGGGAACGGCACTGGGCGCGCTGATCGGCTTCGCCGCATCCCGCACCGTCGGCGTCTTCGGTTTCACGGAATCCGGCCTGCAACCGGCCCCGCAGGCCCTGCTCAGCATCGTGACCGAGGTCGGCACACTGCTGCTCCTGACCGTCTGGCAGGCGGCCGCGATCCGCCGACGCCGCCGCGGCAGGCCGCACGCAGGCACCGCCGGTCCCGCCACGCCCTCAACGTCCACCATCGGCCCCGTCCACGGCCGCCCGGACGGCGTGCGCACCCCGCCCCGCGACCCCGCGTGAGGTCCCCGTCGACCGTCACACCTGCCCGATCCCCACCAGCGCAAGGAGGCGACACCGCCATGCGCGTACAACACCACCCCCGACGCGAACATCCGCTACCGCAGTCGCACGCAGGCACCTCCCAGCGACCCTCCGCGGGCCCCGGCGCTGCGTGCCCGGCCGAAGTGTCCTGGCAGTTCCCACCGGACCCGGTCCACGCCGGACGCGCCCGCTCCTGGCTGGCCGCCTGGCTCGCCGAGACCTGGACCGACGGCGACGCCGCCTACTTCGCCACACTCGCCTTCAGCGAGGTGTGCACCAACTGCCTCCTACACGGCCGCGGTCCTGTCACGGTCACCGCCCACCTCGACCCCGACGCCCTGGTCTGCCAGGTCACCGACCGCTCCGACGACCTCCCCGCCCTCCACGGCGCCGCCGACACCGACGAACACCATCGGGGCCTGCAACTGCTGGCCGTCCTCACCGACGGCTGGGTGGCCAGGCCCCTGCCGACCGGCGGCAAGACCGTCTCCTTCACCGTCAACAGCCACCCCCGAGCAGGACCGGGCGCTCGGCGCGGCTGACGCCTTGCGCGGCGGGCGAGTGGTTGGCACCGGTCACGGGTGGCTCCCGCATTCGCTCGCCGCCCTATCGTCGTCCGGCTTCGGCGACGCGCTGGGGGACCGGCACGGGCATCCGGTGCCGGTCCCCGTTTCAACACGCCGTGTGCGCGGCGCTTTCGAGACGCCGGCGGGGCCTACAGGGCGCGTTGGAGCCGGTCCGCCATCAGCTTGACGAAGCGCGACGGGTCGCTGAGTGCGCCTCCCTCGGCAAGGAGGGCCATTCCGTGCAGGAGTTCGGCGGTCTCGGCCAGTCCGGTGTCGTCGCTGCGCTCGGTGTGGGCCTTGTTCAGGCCGCTGACCAGCGGGTGGGCGGGGTTCAGTTCGAGGATGCGCTTGGTGTGCGGAACCTCCTGACCCATGGCGCGGTAGATGTTCTCCAACGCGGGCGTCACATCGTGGGTGTCGGAGACGATGCAGGCGGGCGAGACCGTGAGGCGGGAGGAGAGGCGTACCTCCTTGACGTGCTCGCCGAGCTGCTCCGTCAGCCACGTCAGCAGTTCCGCGTACTCCTGCTGCTGCTTCTCGCGCTCGGTCCCGGCCTCCTTCTTCTCCTCCTCGGTGCCGAGGTCGACTTCGCCCTTGGCCACGGACTGCAGCTGCTTGCCGTCGAACCCGGGAACGGAACCGACCCACACCTCGTCGACCGGGTCGGTCAGCAGAAGCACCTCGATCCCCTTGGCCCGGAACGCCTCCAGATGGGGGGAGTTCTCGACGGCCTGCCGGGACTCGCCCGTGATGTAGTAGATGTGTTCCTGCCCGTCCTTCATGCGCTCCACGTACTGCTGGAGAGTGGTCGGGGCATCCTTGTCGTGGGTCGAGGCGAACGAGGAGGCGGCGAGGATGGCGTCGCGGTTGTCGACGTCGCTGAGCAGTCCTTCCTTCAGGACGCGGCCGAACTCCCGCCAGAACGTGGCGTAGCGGTCCGGCGCGTTGGACATCATGTCCTTGACGGTGGACAGCACCTTCTTCGCCAGACGGCGGTGCATCATCTGGATCTGCCGGTCCTGCTGCAGGATCTCGCGCGACACGTTGAGCGACAGATCCTGCGCGTCCACGACGCCCTTGACGAACCGCAGGTAGGAGGGCATGAGCGCTTCGCAGTCGTCCATGATGAAGACGCGCTTCACATAGAGCTGGACACCGCGCTTGTAGCCTTGCGTGAACAGGTCGTGGGGCGCGTGCTGCGGGATGAACAGCAGTGCCTGGTACTCGAAGGTCCCCTCCGCCTGCATGCGGATGGTTTCGAGCGGGTCGGTCCAGTCGTGGCTGATGTGCTTGTACAGCTCGTGGTACTCCTCATCGGACACCTCGTCCCGCGAACGCGCCCACAGCGCCTTCATCGAGTTGAGGGTCTCGATCTCGCGCGGTGCGGTGTCGTCCCCGTCGCCGTCCGGGGTGCCCGAAGGACTCTGGGCGGCCATCTTGATGGGCCACGTGATGAAGTCCGAGTACCGTTTGACGATCTCCCTGATCTTCCAGGGCGCCGTGTAGTCGTAGAGCTTGTCGTCGACGTCGGCGGGCTTGAGCCGCAGCGTGACCGAGGTGCCCTGCGGCGCCTCGTCGACCGTCTCGATCGTGTAGGTGCCCTCGCCCTTGGACGACCAGCGGGTGCCCTTGCTCTCGCCGGCGCGCCGGGTCAGCAGGGTGACCTCGTCGGCCACCATGAAACTGGAGTAGAACCCGACGCCGAACTGTCCGATGAGCCCTTCGGCCGTGGCCGCGTCCTTGGCCTCCTTGAGCTCCTGCAGGAACTTCGCGGTGCCGGAGTTGGCTATCGTGCCGATGAGCTCGACCACTTCGTCGTAGGACATACCGATGCCGTTGTCCCGCACGGTCAGTGTGCGGGCTTCCTTGTCGGCCTCGATCTCGATGTGCAGATCGGACGTGTCCGCGTCGAGCGTGTCGGCGCGGAGGGACTCAAGGCGCAGCTTGTCCAGCGCGTCGGAGGCGTTGGAGATGAGCTCGCGCAGAAACACGTCCTTGTTCGAGTAGATCGAATGGATCATCATCTGCAGGAGCTGGCGCGCTTCTACTTGGAACTCGAACGTCTCGGTCGGCATGACTCGCGATTCCTTCTCGGGTCACCGGGGTGACGGGAACTGACGTAGGCACTGTAGATCAGTGAGCCATCCGCACAAGTCCAGATTTCGCAGACTACCGCCGCTCTCCTGCCGACGACTCGCCGCTGCGGCGGGCTGCCGCCATCCCTGGCTCAGTCGGCCGGCCAGAAGACGAGTTCGTAGAGTTCCTGCGTGGCCTCCGCGGTGGTGGTGACCATGCGGTAGAGGGCCCCATGCCAACGGCACGACGCCGACTGCGGGAGGTTTCCGATGTTCGCGGGCTCACCGGGGCCGAACGAGATCAGGTGGAAGTCTCCTTCGGGGGCCTGGTGCGTCCCGATCTCGAAGGTGATCGGCTGCTCCCATCCGTCGAACTCGCTGCCGGGCGCGTCCAGTCGGGAGGTGACATTGGCGTAGAGCGCGCGTTCACGCAGGCCGCTGGTGACGATGCGCAGTCCGGATCCGTCCTCCGCCACGGTCAGGACCTTTCCCTCCTCGGCGGCGGGCGGGGCTCCAGCGCCGATGGTCAGGGTGATCGCCTTGTCTCCCCGGTCGAGCGGCACCGGCCAAGCCCCGGCCCCGAGGCCGGCCTGACGGGCGTACTCCTCCATATTGGCGCGGTGCTCGTCCTGGTTGGGCGGCTCCCCCTTGAGGTGGGCGTCCGACGCCCTCGGAGCCGGCCATATCTGAAGAAGGTGCTTTTCGACGACCTCGTCACCGTCGCTGGCGTACACCATGTGGGGCGTCTCGCCGGATCCGGTGGTGTGGAGCCGAACACGCCACCAGGCCGGGTCCCGCCCCTCGTCGGGCAACGGGATCTCGGTGGAGTCGTTGTCGGGGTTCCAGAGGATGATTTCGCCGCCGAGGCGCATGCTGACCTCCATGACCTCATCCCACACCGCGGTGTCCACGGGCGGGGCCTGGTCGAAGAAGCGGACCGTCAGCTCCACGTCTCCGTACTGCACGCCGGTCGTCACGTCCCCGACGCGTCCTTCCTGCGTGACGTGGAGGAGGGGCCTGGCCGTGTAGATGTCCACGGGCTCGGGCATCCTCACCTCGTCCTCGTCGCCGAAGGCGCTGGTCAGCCAGTACTGGTGGTAGGCAGCCGGGAACAGGAACGTGTAGCTGTCTTTCGATACCTTCACCGCTGGTTTCCTTTGCGACGGGCGAGCTGTACCCGCAGGCTAGCGGTCGGACCGGCGACACCGAAGCGGCTTCCGCCGCTGCACGTGACCGGCCAACTACCCGCACCTACAGGCGAGTCGGGCGTACGGCAGGGCGGGCGAGGATGAACGGCGGTAGCCGACTACAGCTGTTCTTCCATACCGATGACTTCCTCAAGGCACCGGCGGGCCTGCTCCTGGTCGCCGGCCCACCGGTTGAGTAGGGCGGTTGCGATGGCGTCGAGTTTCCGCTGGACCGCGTGCTCTGCACGTCGCTCGGCGTTCTTCAGCAAGGCGAGGAGGAGCAGGGTGACCGCGGACATCGCGTCGCCTGCGACGTGCTGCCACGCCAGGCCCAGCCGGGCGACGTGGACCGCGATATACGCCACGACGAGCAGGAGGCATACGCAGAAGAACATCGGCGAGGCCGTGAGATTGGAGCCCACCTCGGCCAGCCGTGCGAACAGCCCGCGCCGGGCACCGCCGCGCTCCGCGGGATGTCGCAGCGTCATGATGTCGGCGCGGCGGTCAGGTGGGCCGGTGGTTGCATCCGCACGATGGTCACAACGTCCGAGCGGGACCATGGGCACGGCGGGCATCCGATCACCACACGCGCGGCCCACAGAGCAGCCCCTTGACGTCACACGGCCGGGAGGTGAACACCCGGTGGTGCCGCTCTCCGCAGGGACTGAAGGTTGATCCACCGCTTCCCCTTCACGGCCGTGACGGAGCCGTGGCAGTGAACGGGAAGCGGCCGTCTTCGGTGCGCCACGGCGTGCGTCCTCGCGAAATGGCAACCGGGGGGCGCTCGGTGTACGTCACGTCCCGCGCTGCGCCTCCCGCGCCCAGGTGTGCGCGGATTGTCGCATGATCCCATGAGCTGATTTGGTGGGTGGCGCGCGGAAACCACTGTTTCCCGCGAGTCAGTTGATCCTCGTCTGAAGGGGGTTCCATGTCTGCTCCATTCCGCCGTCGTGGTGTGGCCTTCCTGGCATGCGCATTGGTGGCAGCCGGCTGCCTGGCAGCGGCACCGGCCGCCGCGGCTGCTTCGGCGACCACTGCCGCCCCAGCGGTGTCGCAGATCACCGGCGTCGTCTCCGGCTCGGTGTCGATCGCGTTGACCGCAGGTACCACGGTGACCATCCCCGGTTCGTCGCTGACGGTGGGGGCCACCATCAACACGGGCATCCAGGTCAGCGCGATCACCAGCGTGACCAACAACACCAACGCGACCCTTCAGCTGTCCGCGGGCGGCGCCATCGTCACCGTGGCTCCAGGGCAGACGGTGAGCGTCTCCGCGCTGGGCAGCGGAACCTTGTCCATCACTGTGGTGGCCTGACCTCCACACCTGCTCCGGTTCACACCGTCACGGCGGTCCGTCGCACACCTCGTGCGGCGGGCCGCCGCCTTCGTGGGGCCGAGGGTCGT
>CAYNNX010000169.1:0-6172 GCA_964398515.1 uncultured Streptantibioticus sp.
CTTTGCCGTCCTCGTCAACCTCGCGGTACGCCATGGTGTGGCGCATGAAGTTGACGTCGTCGCGGTTGGGGTAGTCCTCGCGGTAGTGGCCGCCGCGGGACTCCTTGCGGGCCAGCGCGGCGACGGCCAGCACCTCGGCCAGGTCGAGCAGGTTGCCCAGCTCGATGGCCTCCAGCAGATCGGTGTTGAACCGCTTGCCCTTGTCCTGGACGCTGACGTTCTTGTACCGCTGCTTCAGCTCGGCGATGTCCTCGACGGCCTGCTTCAGCGTCTGCTCGGTACGGAACACCATGGCGTTCATGTCCATGGTCTCCTGCAGCGCCTTGCGGATGTCGGTCACCCGCTCGTTGCCGGTGGCCGAACGCAGGTTCTCCAGCTGCTCGGTCACCAGGGCCGTCGGGTCCTCCGGCAGCTCCACGAAGTCGTGGGTGGACGCGTACTCGGCGGCGGCGATGCCGGACCGCCGGCCGAAGACGTTGATGTCCAGCAGCGAGTTGGTGCCCAGCCGGTTGGCGCCGTGCACGGAGACGCAGGCGACCTCGCCGGCCGCGTAGAGCCCCGGCACGACGGTGGTGTTGTCGGCCAGCACCTCGCCCTGGACGTTGGTCGGGATGCCGCCCATGGCGTAGTGCGCGGTGGGCTGGATCGGGATCGGGTCGGTGTACGGCTCGATGCCCAGGTAGGTGCGGGCGAACTCGGTGATGTCCGGGAGCTTGGCGTCCAGCTGCTCCGGCGGCAGGTGGGTGAGGTCCAGGTAGACGTGGTCGCCCTCGGGACCGCAGCCGCGGCCCTCGCGGATCTCGGTGTAGATCGCGCGCGAGACGACGTCACGCGAGGCGAGGTCCTTCATGACGGGCGCGTACTTCTCCATGAAGCGCTCGCCGTCCTTGTTGCGCAGGATGCCGCCCTCGCCGCGGGCGCCTTCGGTGAGCAGGATGCCCATGCGCCAGATGCCGGTCGGGTGGAACTGGAAGAACTCCATGTCCTCCAGCGGGATGCCGCGGCGCCACGCTGCGGCCTGGCCGTCACCGGTCAGGGTGTGCGCGTTGGAGGTCACCTTGAAGAACTTGCCGCAGCCGCCGGAGGCGAAGACGACCGCCTTGGCCTGGAAGACGTGGATCTCGCCGGTGGCCAGCTCGTACGCCACCACGCCGGCGGTCCGCTTGACGCCGTCGACCTCGGTCAGCAGCAGGTCGAGCACGTAGAACTCGTTGAAGAACTCCACGCCCTCCTTGACGCAGTTCTGGTACAGCGTCTGGAGGATCATGTGGCCGGTGCGGTCTGCGGCGTAGCAGGAGCGGCGCACCGCGGCCTCGCCGTGGTTGCGGGTGTGGCCGCCGAAGCGGCGCTGGTCGATCCGGCCCTGCGGGGTGCGGTTGAACGGCAGCCCCATCTTCTCCAGGTCCAGGACCGCGTCGATGGCCTCCTTCGCCAGGATCTCGGCGGCGTCCTGGTCGACCAGGTAGTCACCGCCCTTGATCGTGTCGAAGGTGTGCCACTCCCAGTTGTCCTCCTCGACGTTGGCGAGGGCGGCGGCCATACCGCCCTGCGCGGCGCCGGTGTGGGAGCGGGTCGGGTACAGCTTGGTCAGCACGGCGGTACGGCTGCGCTTGGTCGACTCGATGGCCGCGCGCATCCCGGCGCCGCCCGCGCCGACGATGACGGTGTCGTACTTGTGGATCTGCATGTCGCGTCAGCCCCGGGTCTACTGGATGTTCGGGTCGAAGGTGAAGATCACCAGCGTGCCGAGGAGCACGGTGAAGGTGGTGGCCGCGTACAGCAGCCACTTCAACCAGATCCGGGTGGAGTCCCGCTCGGCGTAGTCGTTGATGACGGTCCGCAGGCCGTTGGCGCCGTGCAGCATCGCCAGCCACAGCATGGCCAGGTCCCACAGCTGCCAGAACGGGTTGGCCCAGCGACCGGCCACGAACGCGAAGCCGATCTTGCTGACGCCGCCGTCCAGTACGAGCTGGATCAGCAGGTGGCCCAGGACCAGCACCACCAGGACGATGCCGGACAGCCGCATGAACAGCCAGCCGTACATCTCGAAGTTCGTGCGCGTCGAGCGCGGCGTCCGCCCGGTGCGGGCGCGCGCCGGCTCGATGACGGGTGCGGGGTTGTCCGGGCTGAAGGTGCCCGCGCTGGTGGAGGCGGCCTCCACCGTGTCGACAGGGGTCTCGGCAGACATCTCTCAGCTCCCGAACACAAAGCGGATCGAGTGCTGCAGAACGGGGTAGAACGCCCCGGCCATCAGCACGACCCAGATTCCGACGACGGTCCACAGCATCTGGCGCTGGTACTTCGGGCCCTTGGCCCAGAAGTCGACGGCGATGACGCGCAGGCCGTTGAGCGCGTGGAAGAGGATGGCCGCGACCAGCCCGTACTCCAGCAGGTTGACGACGGGGTTCTTGTACGTCGCCACGACGTTGTCGTAGGCCTGCGGGGAGACACGGACGAGAGCGGTGTCGAGGACGTGTACGAACAGGAAGAAGAAGATGAGGACGCCGGTGACTCGGTGAGCCACCCAGGACCACATGCCTTCCCGGCCGCGGTACAGCGTTCCAGCCGGCACGGATAACCCTCCGGATACGGGACTGTAGGGCCTTGCCGGCTTCTGTGTCGGTCGGGCCCGGCCGGGTATGGTCCACCGGCCCTGGCCATCGTAGCGACGCCCTGTCGGTGCTCCGCCCCCGGGGTCGCTCATCTGTGACGGATCCCGCACGTGCGGGTTAACGCGGCCGGTGCGCCGGGCGCTGGACGAGCCGGGCCAGCCGGCCCCGGGCCAGCGCGCGCAGTTCCTCCGCGGCGATCGCGCGCTCCTGGTCGGCGTCGCCGTCGAGCCGGGCACGCAGGCTCGCCAGCACGTGGTTCACCTGCTCGGCCGGGGGCACGGCGTCGACGCACACCACGAAGGCACGGCCGAAGCGCCGCTCGTACTCGCCCTGGCCGGCGCCGAGCGCGGTCTGCGCCGCCGCGCCGTCGTGCGCCGGCAGCGGCTGGGGTCTCTCGGCGGCGAAGGCCTCGTCCAGATCGCGCCGGGGCAGATCGCGCACGGCCTCGTCCGCGGCGGCCAGCAGCGCGGCCAGATCCGGGTACGGGCGGTGGGCGGCCATCCGGCGGGCCCACCGGCGGCTGCCGCAGCACGTGCGCAGCTCGGCCTCGGCCACCGGCGCCGGTACGGCGTTGAGCCGGGCGAGGCCGTCGGTCGCGGCGTGTCCGGGTTCGCGCGCCGGTAGCGGGACCGGTGGCCGCGTCGAGGGGACCGCCGGGATGTCGCTGGCCAGCTTCGGGCTCCAAGGTCGAGGAGGCATGGGCATCGGAAACGTAGAGGGTGACCAACGTATCGGCGGATGTACGGGATTGACCGCCAGATGTGCGAATTTCACCCGGAAGAGAGAAGAGTGGCCGATGAGGTGGACGCGGAGGGGTTTCGCGCTCCGGGCGGAGCCTGCGGTGCGACTGCCGCCTCGGTCCGTCGGGGTGCCCGGGCTGACCCGCGATCGGGCCGGTGACCTGCGCGGCGCGAGGTAGAGGCGGCCGGAGTCGCCTCCCCCCACAGGAGCTTCCCCGGCCGCCGTCTGCGCGACGCGGGCCGTTCTCCACGTCGCTCGTTGAATACAGCGCCGCTTTGCGGGAAAGTGTCACACCCCGCGGCGGCGGCGCCCGCGTTGATCCGGGATATCCGTTCGTTCACGCGGATCAGGCATGATGAGGCGCGTGGTGGGGGCGGAGAGCAACGTGGACGATGCCCGGGTGACGGCTGCCATAGCCGCTGCCCAGCGTGGCGACGAGGCGGCCTTCCGTACCGTCTACCGGGCTGTCCATCCCCGGCTCCTCGCCTACGTGCGCACGCTGGTCGCCGAGCCCGACGCGGAGGACGTGGCCTCCGAGGCCTGGCTGCAGATCGCCCGGGACCTCGACCGCTTCACCGGGGACGCCGACCGGTTCCGCGGCTGGACCGCCACCATCGCCCGCAACCGGGCCCTCGACCATGTGCGGCGGCTCGGCCGCCGGCCGGCCGTGGGAGGGGACGAGACGGTGCTCATCGGCATGGCCGGGCGCTCCGATACCGCGGGGGAGGCCCTGGAGTCGCTGGCCACCGGACGCGCTCTGGCCCTGATCGCACGGCTGCCGCAGGACCAGGCCGAGGCCGTGGTGCTGCGTGCCGTGGTCGGGCTGGACGCCAAGAGCGCCGCGCAGGTGCTCGGCAAGCGGCCCGGCGCCGTGCGCACCGCCGCGCACCGCGGACTGCGGCGCCTCGCGGAACTGCTGGACGACCCGGCGGCGTCGGACGGTGTGACGTTTGCGGGCGTGCCGACGCAGAAGGACGTGAGATGAGCGGAAGCCGCCATGACTGGCTGGACGAGGAGACCGCTGAGCGTCTGCTCCGTGGTGAGCCGGTCGATCCCGGCACCGGACCCGCCGCACCGCGGACCGCGGGGTGGACGCAAGCGGAATCCCGTCCGGTGGACGGCGAGACCGAACTCACGGCCGCCGCAGCGCCGGGGACCGCCGGCCCCGGCGCGTTCGGCGAACCCGCGGCAGCCCTGGCCGGGCTGCTCTCGGCCGCCGCAGGCGCCGCCGTCTCGCAGCGGCGGGAGGACGACGCGGTGGCCGCGTTCCGCGCCGCCCGGGAACGCACGGGTGCCCGGCCCGCCGCGGCCCACACGCGGTGGCGCAGGCTGCGTGCTCTGCCGGGATCGGCGAAGGTGGCCGTGGCGGCGGCCTTCGCGGCGACCGCCCTGGTCGGCGGGGTCGCCGCGGCGGCGGGCACCGGGGTGATCCCCTACCCGTTCAGCACGACCGGCTCCGACCCGGCCCCCGAGCCCTCCGGCGGCTCCGACCGCCCGGCGCTCGACGGTACGGCGGTGCCCTCGGCGCCCGTCTCGAAGGGCACGGCGCCGACGAACCGGTCCGCCTCCGGCAGCCCGTCCGCCACGCCGAGCGGTGCCTCGGCGGCCCCCGGTGCGGGCGCGCCCTCGGCCCCGGGCACCCCTGCGGCCTCCGGCGGCACTGGCGACGGCGTGCAGGACCCCGACACGCTGTGCCGCGAGTACCTGGCGGCGCGCAGCGGCAACGGCGACGACCAGCGCAAGCTCGCCCAGTGGCTGGCCCGCGTGGCCGGCGGGGACAAGGGCGTCGACACCTACTGCCGGCAGCGCCTGGGGCTGGGCGGCTCGGGCGGCTCGGGCGGCTCGGGCGGCGCCTCCGGCGGCGACGGCTCCGCGAGCGGCGGCAAGGGCGACGGCAAGGGCAGCGGCCACGGCTCGGGCGGCGGTGAGAGCGGGGGCGGTGACGGCTCCGACGGCGGGGGCTCCCACAAACGCGGCCCGCTCACCGCCCGGTTCGGGCCGCTGTCCGCGACCCTGGCCCCTTCGGCCGCTCGCTGACGCCCTCCGCACACGCGGCTGCTCCCGCAGGCGAACCACGCCCCCGCAGGCCGGCGACGCAGGAGCGCGGTTGAACCCTGTAACACTTTTCGGCGGGCCGGCGCAGATGCATATGGGTCGACTGGTCATCGGCCCGCGGACGCGTCGGTTCCCCCCGTTACCGGCCGAGTCCGCGCCTGACGCGGGCGGGGCGTCTTCCCCCCCGTCCCGCCCGCGTCGACAGGCGCCCCCTTCCCCGGGGTTTCCCCAGGGCGCGCGACGCGATCGCGCCCGCCCCTCTCTTCACCCCTGTGGTTCCTCCCGACGCGCTCCCGCCACCGGCATGCTGGAACCACGAGCTGTGAGCAAGGTCCCAGCCCACCGGGCTCCACGGCTCGCACGGACGCCACTACAGTCCGTGGCGAGGACAGGTGGCTACTTGTGGGTAACCGAGCGGGAGGCGTGGAGACATGGGGCGCGAGTCGGAGGCCAAGGGGATCCCCCCGCGGGACACGGGGAGGGTGACCGAGTCGGGGCTGCCCATCCAGCCGGTCTACGGACCCGGTGACCTGGCGGACTGGGACCCGGCCGAGAAACTGGGCGAACCGGGCGGATATCCGTTCACCCGCGGTGTCTACCCGACGATGTACACCGGGCGGCCCTGGACGATGCGGCAGTACGCGGGGTTCGGCACCGCGGTCGAGTCCAACGCCCGCTACAAGCAGCTGATCGCCAACGGCACGATGGGCCTGTCGGTCGCCTTCGACCTGCCGACCCAGATGGGACATGATGCCGATTCGCCG
>CAYNNX010000169.1:6182-14916 GCA_964398515.1 uncultured Streptantibioticus sp.
GGGCGCGCAAGCGTGGCGAGACGGCGTCGGTGTTCCTGCCTTCCGTGCCGACCCAGATGGGCCACGACTCCGACGCGCCCCTGGCGCACGGCGAGGTCGGCAAGGTCGGCGTCGCGATCGACTCGATCGACGACATGCGGGTGCTCTTCGACGGCATCCCGCTGGACAAGGTGTCCACGTCGATGACGATCAACGCCCCGGCCGCGCTGCTGCTCCTGCTCTACCAGCTCGTCGCCGAGGAGCAGGGCGTGCCCGCCGACAAGCTCACCGGCACGATCCAGAACGACGTGCTCAAGGAGTACATCGCGCGCGGGACCTACATCTTCCCGCCCAAGCCCAGCCTGCGGCTGATCGCCGACATCTTCGCCTACTGCAAGGCCGAGATCCCCAAGTGGAACACGATCTCGATTTCCGGCTACCACATGGCCGAGGCCGGGGCGAGCCCGGCGCAGGAGATCGCGTTCACGCTCGCCGACGGCATCGAGTACGTGCGCACCGCCATCGCCGCAGGGATGGACGTCGACGACTTCGCGCCGCGGCTGTCGTTCTTCTTCGTCTCGCGCACCACCATCCTGGAGGAGGTCGCCAAGTTCCGCGCGGCCCGCAGGATCTGGTCACGGGTGATGAAGGAGGAGTTCGGGGCGAAGAACCCCAAGTCGTTGATGCTGCGGTTCCACACCCAGACCGCGGGCGTGCAGCTGACCGCGCAGCAGCCCGAGGTGAACCTCGTGCGCGTCGCCATACAGGGCCTCGCGGCGGTGCTCGGCGGCACCCAGTCGCTGCACACCAACTCCTTCGACGAGGCGATCGCGCTGCCGACCGACAAGTCGGCCCGCCTCGCCCTGCGCACCCAGCAGGTGCTGGCCTACGAGACCGATGTGACCGCCACCGTCGACCCGTTCGCCGGCTCCTACGTGGTGGAGAAGATGACCGACGAGCTGGAGGCCGCCGCGGTCGAGCTGATGCGGCGGGTCGAGGAGTTCGGCGGAGCGGTGGACGCCATCGAACACGGCTTCCAGAAGAGCGAGATCGAGCGCAGCGCCTACCGCATCGCGCAGGAGACCGACGCCGGGGAGCGCGTGGTGGTCGGCGTCAACCGCTTCAAGCTCGACGAGGAGGAGCCGTACGAGCCGCTGCGGGTCGACCCGGCGATCGAGGTGCAGCAGGCCGAACGCCTGGCCAAGCTGCGCGCCGACCGCGACCAGGGCGCCGTCGACGCCGCGCTGGCCGCGCTGCGGCAGGCGGCCGAGGGCAGCGACAACGTGCTCTACCCGATGAAGGACGCCCTGCGCGCTCGCGCGACCGTCGGCGAGGTGTGCAACACCCTGCGGGAGGTGTGGGGCGCCTACGTGCCCACCGACGCGTTCTGAGCGCCGGCCGTGAGCGCCCGCCTGATCCGGGGGGTCAGCGGGCGCTCCACGGCCCGGTGCAGCAGCCAGGCGAGGGCGAGCATCGCGCACGCCGTCACCACGAGCACCACGGGCGCGGGCAGTCGCACGCCCTTGTGCAGTGCGGGGATCACCGCCCAGCCCAGGTGCTCGTGCACCAGGTAGAACGGGTAGGTCAGCGCGCCCGCGGTGGTCAGCCACCGCCACTCCACCCTGGCGATCGGGGTGAGGGTGACCGCCGCCACGCCTGCGAAGGCCAGCGTGACCAGTGCGATCACGGCCGCCTGGGTGCGGTGGTGGAAGGCGGCCGCGTGCGCGGGCTGCACCAGGGCCAGTACGGCGTAGTGCTGGCCCAGCAGCCAGCCCGCCGCGACGACGGCCCACCCGGTGGCGTCGTGGCCGAAGCGGTACACCAGGTACAGGCCGATGCCGCCGACGAAGAACGGGGCGTACTCGGGCATCAGCACCAGCCGCAGGAACGCGTCGTGCGAGCCGTCGGCGAAGACCGCGCCCGCGGTCCACAGGGTGCAGAACGCCAGCACCCGGCGCCGCGTGGCGCCGCGCCACAGCACGCACACCGCGAACAGCAGGTAGAAGCGGATCTCGGCCCACAGCGTCCAGCAGACCCCGAGCACGCGTTTGGCTCCCACCGGCATCTGAAGCATCGTCAGATTGGTGAGCAGGTCGCTGGGGGAGACCGGGTGCAAGGCCACCCACGGCAGCGCGAACACGGCGGTGACCAGCGCGATCGCCACCCAGTACGCAGGGAACAGGCGCGCCGCGCGGGAGGCGGCGAACGCCCTCGGGGTGCGCCCCCAGCCGCTCATGCAGATCACGAAGCCGCTGATGACGAAGAAGAGCTGCACGCCCAGGCACCCGTACGACAGCGGGCCGGACAGGCTCGGGAAGAGCTTGTGCGGCGAGGCGCCCCAGGCCCGGGTGATGTCGCCGCCGCGGCCCGCGTAGTGGTAGCCGCACACCGCCAGCGCGGCGATCAGACGCATGCCGTCGAGAGCGCGCAGCCGTCCCGGGCGCGGCGCGGCCGGGGTCCGCGCGGGCGCCGGGACGGTCCCCTGGACGGCCGTCATCCCGCCGCCGCCCGCAGCCGTGCCCGCGCCCGGCGGACTACGCGCCGCACGATCGGGCTGCGCGGCAGGAACGCCAGCTGCGCCGGTACGCCGCCGGGCAGCGCCAGCGCGGTGAGCCTGCGCCGCTTGAAGTAGCGCTCGCCGTCGCTCTTGTGATGCACCGTCAGATATCCGATGGCCGTGTCCCGCAGATGCGGGTACGCCTGCGGCTGCATGCAGTAGCCCACAGCCTCCACCAGAGCCGTCACCTCCTCGGCGGACGCAGGGCCGCCCCCGCCCACCTCCAGCGCAGGCAGGAGCGCGTCGGCGAGGGTCACCGGGATCCGGTTGCTGTTCTGGTACGGCGAGAGCCGCTCCAGCAGCAGCTCCGTTCCGGTCCGGGCGACCGGCAGGCCGAAGAGCGCCCGCGCGGTGAACAGGGCGGTGGAGAAGCAGCCGGCCACCAGGGCCGGACGCAGCCGCTGGAAGAGCACCTCGGCCAGCTCCGGGCTGTCGTGGACGCGCAGGGTGACGCCCAGCTCCGCGGCCTCCTTCTCCAGCGGCCGCGACCAGCCGGCCGGTGCCGCCGGATGCGGCTTGAAGACCACCGTGCGGTGCCCGCGGGCGGCGGCGCCGCGCAGCATGCGCACGTGGAGCCGCTCCTCCTCCTCGGCCGTGAGGATGTCCAGCGCGGACAGGTACTGGCCCAGCAGCAGTGCGGGTCCCGGCCCCTGCTCGGGCTCCTGCTCGGGCTCCGGTTCCGCACCGGCGGCCGCCAGTTCGCCGAGCACCGCCGTGAACGCGGGCGCCGGCACGATCTGCGGCTCGACCCCGTACTCCGACAGCAGCAGCGGCCGCAGGCCCGGTACGAGGTCGAGGTGGAGCAGGCGCCGGATGCGGGTGGTGACCAGCAGGTCCAGCTTGGTGCGGGTCGGGCCGTAGCTCATCAGCCCGTCCGCGTAGACGTCGATCGGCGCCGCCGGGAACAACTGGACCAGGGCGAGCGCCGGTTCGACCTGGATCGACTCGACCGCCAGCTCGACCACGTCGTCCCCGAGGTCCCACAGCAGCCGCAGATGGCGCTCCCACAGCGGCACGTCGTCCGGGCGCGGCGACCAGCCGCCCGGGTGGAAGGGGGCGATCGCCGCGTTCCACGACAGCACCCCGTCGAACCGGCCGCGCAGCGAGGCGAACCCGGGGGCGGCGTCGAGCGGGTCGGTGGTCTCCGGGACGGCCGCGTTGTTGCTGACCAGCAGCAGCCGCCGGTCCACCGGGGCGAAGCAGCCGGCGTCCAGCGCGGCGGCCAGCGTCGCGGCGCCGTAGAGCGTGGAGGCGAGGAAGATCTGGGTGCGGCCCGGGCCCGGGCTGCCGGGCAGGCCGGGGCCGCCGGAGGCGTCACGCATCAGGCGGCCGCCTCCGCGTTCTCACGCGACGGCCGCAGCCTGTCCAGCAGCCGCAGCCGCCGCAGTTTCACCGAACGGTCCAGGTCCATCGAGTCCAGCGCCTCCGTCAGCAGATCCTGCGGCATCCGTTTCATCGCCGCGGCGCTCAGCGCCCGCAGCCTGCGCGCCACATGGGGTTCGAAGCGGTCGATGTTGGCCAGGTGGTGCGAGATGATCGCGCAGTAGGTGCGCACCGCCTTCGGCAGGAACTCGTCCGCCCGCGGGTCCTCGGCGGTCTCGGCCAGCACCTGGTCGAAGGAGCGGATGAAGTCCAGCTGCCGCACGTCGCCGATCTGGGTCAGCGAACTCGCCACGCCCCGCCGGTAGAAGACCCCCAGCAGGCCGAGGACCGCGAAGGACCGCGCCCGGCGGTGCAGCCGCCAGATCCACGGCCGGTCCTCGGCCGTGCGTAGCCCGTCGGGGAAGTGCAGCAGCCCGGCGTCCATGAGCCTGCGGTGGTACATCCCGGCCCAGGCGTAGGGGTAGTCGACGGACGTCGAGGTGTGCGCGGGCAGGATCGCCGCCCGCGGATCGAGCACCTCGCCCCGCCGTCCGTGCGGCACCCGGTGGACCGTGCGCTCCTTGCCCGCGCACTGCACGTGGTCGGTGCGCACGAAGTCGCACCCCAGCTCCTCGGCGGCGGCCAGCAGCCGGGGAAGGTAGCCGGGGGCCAGCCAGTCGTCGCCGTCCAGGAAGGTGAGGTACTCGCCCCGCGCCGCGTCCAGCCCGGTGTTGCGGGCCGTGGCGAGTCCCTTGTTCACTTCGTGCCGCACCAGGCGGGCCCCGGGCACCGCGCCGTCCGCCGCATGCTGGAGGAGGTCCAGCGTCCCGTCGCTCGAACAGTCGTCCACGAGGATGAATTCGAAATCCGCGCGATTATTCGAGGAGAGGCTTCTCAACATGTCCGGCGCAAATGCCCGGACGTTGTAGAACGGCACGATGACGGAGAGCTTGACCACGCCCCGAACGTTAGGCGGCAGGCCTGGCGTTTGGGATTGCCGAGCGCGTACCGAGAAGTGAACGACGCGTGGCAAGGCCGTGAACCCAGCGGCTCGGATGCGGGCATCCCCCGTCCGTCGGCGCGCTGTTAACCCTTTGTTGCGGCCTTGTACGCCCACGGATCCGATTTGATTCCTACGGTCTGCGTCGTGCCGACAAGTGCCACTCCGGTAAAGAAGATCACCGTGCTCGCGGATTCCGACACGCGTTGGAAATGGGGCGCGTTGACCGCGCGCAGGACGGCGCAGAAGGCCTGCCTCGACGCCCGTTTGCTGCGCGGCCGGGCCACCCCGACGCCCCGGCAGCTCGGCGAACTGGGCATCCACGCCGACTCCATGCGCGAGGTGAGCGCCGCGGAGTTCCTCGCCGAATCGGCCACCACCGACGCCGACGTGATCGTACTGGCCTGCGTCGGCGGCACCGTCCAGGCCATGCTCCACGGCCTCGCCCGCGCCTGGCGGGACCGTACCCGCCGCCCGGTCGTGGTCACCGGATACGTCGGCGTGGTCTACGAGAAGCTCGCCGACGGCCTGCTGCTGCGGCACGGCGCGGACGTCGTCCTGGCCAACAGCGCGCACGACGCCGAACGCTTCCGCGCGGTCTACGCGGGCGTCGGCGCCGACCCGGCCTGCGTGGTCGAGGCGGCCCTGCCCTTCCTGGACGGCGCACCCTACCGGCCCGGCGCCGACCGGCCGTTCACCGTCGTCTTCGCCACCCAGCCGTCCGTACCCGAAGGCCGGGACGACCGGCTGTACCTGCTGCGCCGGGCCGCCGGGCACGCGGCCCGCCACGGCGACCGGCAGGTGCTGGTCAAACTGCGCAGCAAGCCGGGGGAGCACACCACGCACATCGAGGAACACCCGTACCCGAAGCTGGCCGGGCGCCTCGACCTGCCGCCCAACCTGCGGCTGGTCTACGGGCACATGGGCGAGGTCCTCGACACCGCCGACCTGATGGTCACCGTCAGCTCCACCGCCGCCCTGGAGGCGCTGCACCGGGGCATCCCCACCGCCGTCCTGACCGACCTGGGCATCCGCGAGGCGCTCGGCAACCACCACTTCCTCGGCTCGGGCTGCCTCGCCTCCTGGGACCAGCTCGACGCGGGCACCGTCCCCAGCGCCGACCCGGCGTGGACCGCCCGCCACGGGGTGCCCGGCGCCGACGCCCTGGAGACCGGGTACGAGGCGCTGCGGGAGAAGGTCGCCCGGCTCGCGGGCGCCGCCGAACTCCCCGCGCCGCGGCCCTACTACACGCCCGAGACCGCGCCCGGGTACCTGCCGCGGATCATGGCCCGCCACCACCTCGACCCGAGCGGCGAACCGCTGCCCGGCCGCACCGCACCCGACCCCGACCCCGGCCGCCTGCGCCTGGCCGCCCGCCGCGTCGCCCGCGAGGCGGCCCGCACCGCATACCGCCAGGGCGTCCAGCGGGTGGCACCGGTCATCCGGCGCTGGGGGCACCTGTGAGGGAGAAGAACGTGACCGTCCTCGCCGTCATCCCCGCACGCGGCGGTTCCAAGGGGGTGCCGGGCAAGAACCTGGCCGGCGTCGGCGGCCTGCCGCTCGTCGCGCGGGCCGTGCGCGCCTGCCTCGGGGCACGGCTGGTCGACGCGGTCGTGGTGACCACCGACGACGCGTCGATCGCGGAGGCCGCCCGGGCCGCCGGAGCCGAGGTCGTCGCCCGCCCGCCGGCCATCGCCGGCGACACCGCCAGCAGCGAGGACGCGGTGCTGCACGCCCTCGACGCCTACGAGGCCATGCACGGCGAACAGGCGGACGTCGTACTGCTGGTGCAGTGCACGAGCCCCTTCGTCAGCAGCGGCGACGTCGACGGGGTCGCCGCCGCCGTGGCAGTGGATGGCGCCGACAGCGCCCTGACGGTGGCACCCTTCCACGGCTTCCTGTGGCGCGAGGCGCCCGACGACGAGGGCCGGCCCAAGGGCCCCTGCGGCGTCAACCACGACGCGTCCTTCCGCCCGCGCCGCCAGGACCGCCCGGAGGACCTGCTCGAGACCGGCGCCGCCTACGCCATGCGCGTCGACGGACTACGCGCGGCACGCCACCGGTTCTTCGGCCGCACCGCCCTGGTGCGCACCGACCCGGCCCGCGTGCTGGAGATCGACGAACCCGGCGACCTGACCCGGGCCCGGGCACTGGCCCCCCTGCTCGACACCTGAAGCACCCCCGAAAGGAACTCCCCCGTGACCTCCACCGCCCACCGTCTGCGCGCCATCGGCGACCGCCTGGTCGGCACCGGCCGTCCCGTCTACATCACCGGCGAGATCGGCATAAACCACAACGGCGAGCTGGAGAACGCCTACCGGCTCATCGACGCGGCCGTGGACGCGGGCTGCGACGCGGTGAAGTTCCAGAAGCGCACCCCGGAGATCTGCACCCCGCGCGACCAGTGGGACATCGAACGCGACACCCCGTGGGGCCGCATGAGCTACATCGACTACCGGCACCGGGTCGAGTTCGGCGAGGACGAGTACCGCGCCATCGACGCATACTGCCGGGAGCGCGGCATCGACTGGTTCGCCTCGCCGTGGGACGTGCCCAGCGTGGAGTTCCTGGAGAAGTTCGACCTGCCCGCCCACAAGGTCGCCTCCGCCTGCCTCACCGACGACGAACTGCTGCGGGCGCTGCGCGCCACCGGCCGCACGATCGTGCTGTCCACGGGCATGTCCACCCCCCGGCAGATCCGGCACGCCGTCGAGGTCCTCGGCAGCGACAACATCCTGCTGTGCCACGCCACCTCGACCTACCCGGCCAAGCACGAAGAGCTCAACCTCCGCATGATCCACACCCTTCAGGCCGAGTACCCGAACGTGCCGATCGGCTACTCCGGCCACGAGGTGGGCCTGCAGACCACGCTGGCCGCCGTCGCCCTCGGCGCGGTCTTCGTCGAACGCCACATCACCCTCGACCGCGCCATGTGGGGCTCGGACCAGGCCGCCTCCGTGGAGACCACGGGCCTGCAGCGGCTGGTCCGCGACATCCGCATCGTCGAGCAGTCCCTGGGCGACGGCGTGAAGAAGGTGTACGAGGGCGAGCTCGGCCCCATGAAGAAGCTGCGCCGCGTGCCCGGCGTGATCGCCGAAGCGGAGGCTCGCGCCGCCGCCGAAGGCCGAGAGCCGGTCTCCGCGTGACGGAACCCCCGGCCTCCGCGGTGAACACCGCCCGCCGCGCGGAGCCGCCACCGGGCGAGGGCGCCCGGCCCGCGCGGCCGGTCGCCGGTGCGGCGGTGCCGGTGCCGCCTGCTCCGGCGGTCCCGGCGGTCCCGGCGGTCCCTGCGTCGCGCGAGCCGTCCGCCGCGCCCGCGGGTGCGGCGACCCCGGGCGAAGGCGTCACGCCCGCGGGGGACGGCCCGGTCCCGGCGACCGGCGTTCCGCCGTTCCCCGCGGGCCCCACAGGGGACCGGCGCACCCTGGCCCTCGTCGAGTCGCCCGTGCAGCTGCTCAACCTCCTGGAGTGGGTGCACGCCCGGCGGGCGGCCGGGGAGGAGGGCGACTGCACGGTGGTGGTGCTGCCGCCGCGCGACCCGATGAGCCGGGGACAGGTGCGCCGGATGGCGGAGTTCGCCCGGGACGAGGGGCTGACGCTGCGCTGGTGCGAGCCGCGCACGGCGACCGCCGGGCCGGTGCGGACCCTGGCGTCGCTGGCGCCCGCGCTGATGCGGGCCAGGCGGCTGGTGCTGGGCGACCCGTTCTCCCGGTTCGTGCAGACGCTGCTGCCGCTCAGCCGGGCCCGCGACCTGGTGGTGATAGACGACGGCACCGCCACCGTGGAGTTCGTCGAGCTGATCAGCAGCGGCCGCCGCCTGGTCCGCTGGCACCGCA
>CAYNNX010000170.1:0-14498 GCA_964398515.1 uncultured Streptantibioticus sp.
CCGTCTTGATGACGTCGGGCCCGGTGATGAACATGTGCGAGGTCTGGTCGACCATCACCACGAAGTCGGTGATCGCCGGGGAGTAGACCGCGCCGCCCGCGCACGGCCCCACGATCAGGGAGATCTGCGGGATCACCCCGGAGGCGTGCGTGTTGCGCCGGAAGATCTCGCCGTACATGCCCAGCGAGGTGACGCCCTCCTGGATGCGGGCGCCGCCGGAGTCGTTGATGCCGATGACCGGGCAGCCGTTCTTCAGCGCCCAGTCCATCACCTTGACGATCTTCTCGCCGAAGACCTCGCCGAGCGCGCCGCCGAAGACCGTGAAGTCCTGCGAGAAGACGGCCACCGGGCGCCCGTCCACCGTGCCGTAGCCGGTGACCACGCCGTCCCCGTACGGGCGGTTCCTCTCCAGGCCGAAGTTGGTCGAGCGGTGCCGGGCGAACTCGTCCAGCTCGACGAACGACCCCTCGTCCAGCAGCAGTTCGATGCGTTCCCGGGCGGTCAGCTTGCCCTTGGCGTGCTGCTTCTCCACCGCCCGCTGGGACCCCGCGTGCGTCGCCTCCTCGATGCGGCGGCGCAGGTCCGCGAGCTTGCCCGCGGTGGTGTGGATGTCGTGCTCTGGCTCGGCCATGGGGGACGGCTCTCCTGCTGTCGTCGGCTGCTGGGATGCCCGGAGGTGACCGGTGAGTAACGCTGTTTCGTAGCGTAGTGGCGCCGCTGCGAAGTGGGCACTGCGGCGTTGGCCACACTGAGAAACCTCGCCGGAACCGCCGTAGGGTGCCGGTATGACGCCCTCGAACCGCTGGTCCGACCTGGAACGGCCGCCGCTGAACGAGACCGCCCTGCGCCGCGCGCTGATCACCCCGGGCGGGCTGTGGACCGCACTGGACGTGGTCGCCGACACCGGCTCGACCAACAGCGACCTGGTGGCCCGGGCGCGGGAGGGGGCAGCCGAGGGCGCGGTGCTCGTCGCGGAGGAGCAGTCCGCCGCCCGCGGCCGCCTCGACCGGCGCTGGAGCGCGCCCGTCCGTTCGGGGCTGTTCTTCTCGGTGCTGCTGCGGCCCGGCGTCCCCGAGGAGCGCTGGGGCTGGCTGCCGCTGCTCGCCGGGGTCGCCACCGCCACCGCGGTGGCCCACACCGCCGGCATCGACACGGCCCTCAAGTGGCCCAACGACCTGCTGGTCACCGTCGGCGGCGAGGAGCGCAAGGCCGCCGGGATCCTGGCCGAACGCGCGGGGCAGAACGCGGTGGTCGTCGGCGTCGGCCTCAACGTGAGCCTGCGCCAGGACGAGCTGCCGGTGCCGACCGCCGGATCCCTCGCGCTGGCCGGAGCACAGGAGATCGACCGCGACCCGATCCTGCGGGCGGTGCTGCGCTCCCTCGCCCAGTGGTACGAGGCCTGGCGCGCCGCGGACGGCGACCCGCACGCCTGCCGGCTGCAGGAGGCGTACGCGGCAGGGTGCGCGACGCTCGGGCGCGCCGTGCGCGCGGAACTGCCGGGCGGACGCGAGGTGGTCGGCGAGGCGGTGGCCGTCGACACCGACGGGCGGCTGGTGATCCGCCGCTCCGACGGCGTGGGGGAGCCGGTCGGCGCCGGTGACGTGGTCCACCTCCGCGGTGCCGATGCGCCCCACCGCACCCGAGGGTGAAGGTGAGCTAGGGCACACTGCCGTATCGTTGACCCGACGTTCTCCGGGATCGCGGCGTCCGCTGCTGATGCCACGGCCCGGACCCCCTGCGTGATCGGAAGGGCAGTGGTCGGAGCCTGGCGGCATGTCCCGGCCGGAACGGGCCGGGGCACCCGGTGCGGTGAACTCGCGTATCCCGTGGTCCGTGCAAGAGCTGTGGCGGAACGAAGTGCCGCGGCACCCGGCGCCGGGGCGCGCTGCGCCGTCCGCGTGCCGCGCGCCGCGGTGCCCGAGCGGGCAGGGGGCGGCCGGTGAACGGGGAGCACGCGGAGCACAGGGGCCAGGCGGAGCCGGCCGAGGAGGGGCCGGGCCTGCCCCCGCCGGAGCCGGAGGATTCGGGCGAGGCGCCGGGAGCAGGCGAGGATCCGCTCGCGCTGCGCCTGGAACACCTGATCCTGGGCGCCGAACGCCGCTACACGCCTTTCCAGGCCGCCCGCAGCGCCGGGGTGCCGATGGAGCTCGCCTCCCGCTTCTGGCGGGCCATGGGCTTCGCCGACATCGGCCAGGCCAAGGCGCTCACCGAGGCCGACGTGCTGGCGCTGCGGCGGCTGTCCGGCCTGGTCGAGGCCGGTCTGCTCAGCGAGTCGATGGCGGTGCAGGTGGCCCGCTCCACCGGCCAGACCACGGCACGGCTCGCCGACTGGCAGACCGACTCGTTCCTGGAGGGCCTCACCGAGCCGCCCGAACCGGGCATGACCCGGGCCGAGGTCGCCTACCCGCTGGTCGAACTGCTCCTGCCGGAGCTGGAGGAGTTCATCATCTACGTCTGGCGCCGCCAGCTCGCGGCGGCCACCAGCCGTGTCGCCCAGGCCGACGACGCCGAGGCGGTCAACCGGCGCCTGGCAGTCGGCTTCGCCGACCTGGTGGGCTTCACCCGGCTCACCCGGCGCCTGGAGGAGGAGGAACTGGGCGAACTGGTCGAGGCGTTCGAGACCACCTCCGCCGACCTGGTCGCCGCGCACGGCGGCCGGCTGATCAAGACCCTGGGCGACGAGATCCTCTTCGTGGCCGACGATCCGGGCGTCGCCGCCGAGATCGCCCTGCGGCTGATCGAGACCATGACCGGCGACGAGACGATGCCGGCGCTGCGGGTCGGGATGGCGTTCGGCACCGTCACCACCCGGATGGGCGACGTCTTCGGCACGACCGTGAACCTCGCGAGCCGGCTGACCTCCATAGCGCCGCGCGACGCGGTCCTCCTCGACGGCGAGTTCGCGGAGGTGCTGCGCGCGTCGGGCGAGGCGCCGGTCTCCGAGGGCGAGGCCGGCGAGGATGAGAAGTACCGCTTCGCCCTCCAGCCGATGTGGCGCCGCCCGGTGCGCGGCCTGGGCGTCGTCGAACCCTGGCTCCTTACGCGCCGGGGGTAGCTCCTGCCATGATCTGTTCACGGTCGTTAACGCGGGAGGGTGAGCAGGATGGGTGAGGAGCGGTACGGCGAATGGGTCGCCGTGCGCCGGCACGGCGAGGGCGGGCACGTCGCCGAGCTGGTGCTCGACCGGGTCAAGGCGATGAACGCCGTCTCGACGCAGATGGCGCGCTGCCTGACCGAGGCGTGCGACGCGCTCGCCGCCGACCGCGGGGTGCGGGCGGTCGTGCTCACCTCGACGCACGAGCGGGCCTTCTGCGTCGGGGCCGACCTGAAGGAGCGCAACTCCTTCAGCGACGCCGACCTGCTGCGGCAGCGGCCGTTCACCCGCGCCGCCTACACCGGGGTGCTGGAGCTGCCGATGCCCACGATCGCCGCGGTGCACGGCTTCGCGCTGGGCGGCGGGTACGAGCTCGCCCTGTCCTGCGACGTGATCGTGGCCGACCCCTCGGCGGTGGTCGGCCTGCCGGAGGTCTCCGTCGGCGTGATCCCGGGCGGCGGCGGCACGCAGCTGCTGCCGCGCCGGGTCGGAGCGGCGAAGGCGGCCGAGCTGATCTTCACGGCCCGCCGTGTTCCCGCTGCCGAGGCGCATGCACTGGGCCTGATCGACGTGCTGACGGAAGCAGGCCGCGACCGCGAGGAGGCGCTGGCGCTGGCCGGGCGCATCGCGGCGAACTCGCCGGTGGGGCTGCGGGCGGCCAAGCGGGCCCTGCGGCTGGGGCAGGGCCTGGGACTGCGTGAGGGCCTGGAGGTGGAGGACGCCGCCTGGCGGGCCGTGGCGTTCTCCGGCGACCGGGCGGAAGGGGTGGCCGCCTTCAACGAAAAGCGCGCTCCCCGGTGGCCCGGCGAATAGCCCGCGGGACCCCGACGGAACCCTGACGGGAGGGAGAAACCCATCCAAACCCCCCGTAGCCTGGTCGCACGCGCAGTGAACGTGCTGCGGGTACGCAGGGAAGGGCGGCCGCGATGGGTGACGAAGCGCAGCCCGGCGCAGCGGGCGAACCGCGGAGCGAGGCCGCGCCGGGTGACACCCGCCTGATGTCCGTCGTCGGGGTCGCCCAGGCGGTCGCGGCGGCGCAGACGCCGCTGGACGCCGCGCGTGCGGCGGCCGGTCGCGCGCGCACCGCGCTCGGGGCCTCGTTCGCGGCCGTGTCCGTGTGGGAACGGGAGAGCGGCCGGCTGCGTGTGCTGGTCAACGACGGGGAGCTCGCCCCCGACGAGGAGCCGCTGCCCGCCGACGAGACCTATCCGGTGCACGACTTCCCCGAGGTCGTGGAGTACCTGCACAACGAGTGGGCCGGCGGCGGCGAGCCGCACGCCTGGGTGGAGACCGCCGACAACCCCGGGGCGGGCCCCTACCCCCACCAGCGGGTCGCGGCGCTGCGGCGGCGCGGCCGCGGCTGCTGCGTGGTGGCCCCCATCGTGCTGCACGGCCGTGCCTGGGGCGAGCTCTACGTGGCCCGCGACAGGCGCGCCCCGGTCTTCGACCGCGCGGACGCCGACTTCGCCACCGTGCTGGCCGCCGTGATCGCGGCCGGCATCGCGCAGACCGAGCGCCTGGAGGAGGTGCGGCGGCTGGCCTTCACCGATCCGCTCACCGGGCTCGCCAACCGGCGGGCGGTCGACGCCCGGCTGGACGAGGCGCTGGAGCGCCACAGCGCCCAGGGCACCGAGGTGAGCCTGGTCGTCTGCGACCTGAACGGCCTCAAGCGGGTCAACGACACCCTCGGCCACGAGGTGGGCGACAAACTGCTGGTCGGCTTCGGCTCGGTGCTCTCGCTGTGCGGCGCGATGCTGCCGGGATCGCTCGCCGCCCGGCTCGGCGGCGACGAGTTCTGCCTGCTGGCCGAGGGGTGCGGCGCCGAGCAGGTCGAGCGGGCCGCCGAGGAGTTGTGCGTGCGGGCGCGCTGGCTGGGCCTGGGCGACGGGGTGGCCGTCGGGGTCGCCTCGACGGACGCGGACGCCGGTCCCGTACGGTCGGCGCGCAGGCTCTTCCGGCTGGCGGACGCGGCGCAGTACCGGGCGAAGGCGGAACGATCCGCCAAGCCGGTGATCGCCGGGCGCGAGGTCGCGGAACTGGCGGACGCCCCGCCTCGCTCCCCCGCCGAGCGCCGCACGTTCCGGGGGCGCGCGCCCGAGCCGTGACACGGTATGGGCGCCGCCCGCGAACCGGTACGGGCGCCACCCCGTGACAGAAGGCGATTCACTCTTTAGGGTGCGTGAATATGAGTATGCAAACTGTGGTCCTGGGGACGTCCGGTGTCAGCGCGGACGACGTGCTGGCCGTGGCCAGGGGCGAGGCACGCGTCGAGCTCTCGCCCGAGGCGCTGGAGGAGATCGCCGCCTCCCGCGCCGTCGTCGACGCCCTCGCGGCCAAGCCCGAACCCGTCTACGGTGTCTCCACCGGCTTCGGCGCCCTCGCCGTGATGCACATAGGCCCGGAACTCCGCGCCCAGCTGCAGCGCTCCATCGTCCGCTCGCACGCGGCCGGGATGGGCCCGCACGTCGAGCGGGAGGTCGTCCGGGCCCTGATGTTCCTGCGGCTGAAGACGCTGGCCTCCGGCCGCACCGGCGTGCGCCCCCTCGTGGCCGAGACGATGGCCGCCGTCCTCAACGCCGGCATCACCCCCGTGGTCCACGAGTACGGCTCCCTCGGCTGCTCCGGCGACCTCGCCCCGCTGTCGCACTGCGCCCTGACCCTGATGGGCGAAGGCACCGCCGAAGGCCCCGACGGGGTGGTGCGCCCCGCCGCCGAGCTCCTCGCGGAGGCCGGCATCGAGCCGGTCGAACTCCACGAGAAGGAGGGCCTGGCGCTGCTCAACGGCACCGACGGCATGCTCGGCATGCTGGTGATGGCCTGCTCCGACCTCGCCGCCCTCTTCACCGCCGCCGACATCACCGCCGCCCTGTCGCTGGAGGCGCTGCTCGGCACCGGCAAGGTCCTCGCCCCCGAGCTGCACGCCATCCGCCCGCACCCCGGCCAGGCCGCGAGCGCCGAGAACATGCGCCGCGTCCTCGCCGGATCCGGGCTCACCGGCCACCACCAGGACGAGGCGCCGCGCGTGCAGGACGCGTACTCCATCCGGTGCGCGCCGCAGGTCGCCGGCGCGGGCCGCGACACCCTCGACCACGCCCGCGTGGTCGCCGAACGGGAGCTGGCCTCCGCCGTCGACAACCCCGTGGTGCTGCCGGACGGACGCGTGGAGTCCAACGGCAACTTCCACGGCGCGCCCGTCGCCTACGTGCTGGACTTCCTGGCGATCGCCGCCGCCGACCTCGGCTCGATAGCGGAACGCCGCACCGACCGGCTGCTGGACAAGAACCGCTCGCACGGCCTGCCGCCGTTCCTCGCCGACGACCCGGGCGTGGACTCCGGGCTGATGATCGCCCAGTACACGCAGGCCGCCCTGGTCAGCGAGAACAAGCGGCTCGCGGTGCCGGCCTCGGCCGACTCGATCCCCTCCTCGGCCATGCAGGAGGACCACGTCTCCATGGGCTGGTCGGCGGCGCGCAAGCTGCGGCACGCCGTGGACAACCTGCGCCGCATCATCGCCGTCGAGCTCGTCGCCGCGACCCGCGCCATCGAGCTGCGGCAGCAGGCCAGCGCGGTGCTGACCGCGGCCCCCGCGTCCCGTGCGGTCATCGAGGCCGTCCGCGCCGCCGGTGTCGCGGGCCCCGGCCGCGACCGCTTCCTCGCCCCCGACCTGGCCGCCGCCGAGGAGTTCGTACGCTCCGGCGCCCTGGTCGCGGCCGCGGAGTCGGTCACCGGGCCGCTGGCCTGACGCCGTATCGGCTAACCGAACATCAGGGCGCGGCGCCGCGAGAACAGCAGCAGCGCCGCGCCCATGCCCAGGAACGTCGTGCCGCCGACCACGTAGGGCGTGGTGTCGATGCTGCCGGTGTCGGCCAGGTTCTCGGTGGCGCTCGACGCGGGCCGCGCCGTGCGGTGCGCCGACGTCGCCACCGGTGCCGCCTGCGCTCCCCTGGCGCCGCTGTGCGCCGGGTGCCCGACGCTCGCCGAAGCCGAGGGCACGAAACACAGGGCCGCGAGCAGGGCGCCCGCGGCGGCGGTGGTGGTGGTGAGCGAGCGGCGCGAGGCCATGGAACCCCCTTGCGGATACGGCGAATTCACCGTGGCCACCGATGTTAATGAGCTCCGCGGACCACAGGGAAGCCGGTTCGCCCTCCGGCATCGGCGCGGGTGACGCGCCGAACGCTTCTCCGCCGTGTCCGGACACGCAGCGTGCCGAGGCGGCCTACTCTCCGTCGCATGACCACGCATCCCGAGAACGCCGCGGACAACGACACCGCGACCCGCTACGTACGCCTCCAGGTGGAACTCGTCATGGAGATCACCGACACCGTGGAGCTGACGGGGGCCGCGCTGGCCGAGATCGACAGCGACGAGTTCATGCCCGACGACGAACGCGCCCACGCCCGCGATGCCGTCTCCCGCGACGAGGCCGAGGCCCTGGCCTATCTCGTCGACCCGTTCGACCTGGTCACCTCCGTGCCGGGGATCGAACTCGTCCAGGCGTCGTGGAGCAGCGCCCACACCGAGTACGACCCGGATGCCGAGGACTGGGACCTGTACGAGGACGCCGACGAGGAGGCCTGAGCCTTCGGCAGGGCCCCGGCGACTCGCGACCGCCATCGCAGCGTGCAATCGGAACGTGCAATCGGAACGTGCCGTTCCTCACACTCCCGCCGGGGCCGGAACCGGACCTAAGCCCACAGATGTTCTTGATTGGTACGAGACGCTGGACGGATGGAGACACGTGTGACGTCATCGCAGACCGCCACCGCGCGCGGCATATCCCCTGAGCACCGCATATCCCCCGAGCACAGCCGCGGACGCGCGGCGCGGCGCGGGCTCGCCGCGGTGTCCGTGGTGCTGGGCGGGGCGATGCTGCTCACCGCGTGCGGTGGCAAGGACTCCGCGAGCGCCAAGTCGTCCGCGGGCGCCGCCGCGGCCGACGCGGCGGCGGCCAAGGACGCCTCCGACGCGCAGATCAAGATCACCCCGAACGACAAGGCGACCAACGTCGGTATCAACAACGACGCCAAGGTCGCGGTGACCGGCGGCACGCTGACCAAGGTGACGATGACCGAGGTCAACACCGGCAAGGAGGTGGCCGGCTCGCTCTCCGCCGACGGCAGGAGCTGGCAGCCGGCCGGTCCGCTCCAGCGCGCCACCGCCTACCGCATCTCGGCGAACGCCAAGGACGCCAAGGGCCGCCCGTCGACCTCCAACGCCACGTTCACCACGGTCTCGCCGGCCGACAGCTTCATCGCGTACTACACCCCCGACAACGGCTCCACCGTCGGTGTCGGCATGCCGGTGTCGGTCAACTTCGACAAGGCGATCACCTACAAGAAGGACGTCGAGTCGCACATCAAGGTGACCTCCAGCAGCGGCCAGCAGGTCGTCGGCCACTGGTTCAACGCCAACCGCCTCGACTTCCGGCCCCAGGACTACTGGAAGCCCGGATCGACGGTCACCCTCAAGCTCGGCCTGGACAACGTCAAGGGCGCCGCGGGCATCACCGGCGTGCAGAGCAAGACGGTCACCTTCCACATCGCCCGGTCGCGGATCTCGACGGTCGACGCCCGCACCCAGGAGATGACGGTCACCGAGAACGGCAAGGTCGTCCGGACCATCCCCGTCTCCACCGGCGGCCCCGGGCACACCACCTACAACGGGCAGATGGTGATCTCCGAGAAGTTCCTCCAGACCCGGATGAACGGCTCGACCGTCGGCTTCACCAACTCCGACGGCAAGGGCGAGTACGACATCAAGGACGTGCCGCACGCGATGCGGCTGACCACCTCCGGCACGTTCATCCACGGGAACTACTGGGGCGACCCGTCGATCTTCGGCCACACCGCCACCAGCCACGGCTGCGTCGGCATGCAGGACGTCAAGGGCGCCAAGGACCCGAACACGCCCGCGGCCTGGTTCTACGAGAACTCGATCGTCGGCGACGTGGTCGTCGTCAAGAACTCGCCCGACCGGACCGTGGCCCCCGACAACGGCCTCAACGGCTGGAACATGCCGTGGAGCCAGTGGATCGCGGGCAGCGCGCTGTCCTGACGCGCAACCCGGGGACACCGCCGGAAACAGCCGCCGGGGCCCGGCACCTGACCGATCAGGCGCCGGGCCCCGCGGTTCGCCGGGTGATATCGCCACGGCGCGTCGAAGGCGGGCGTCAGAGATCGGCGTTCTCGCCCATGTAGACCTCGCAGAACGAGGCGAGCGCCGCCTGCGACCCCAAAAGGCGGCGCAGCCGCGCCTCGGCCAGCCGCGCCCTGAACGGGTCGCCGTTCGTCGGCCCGTGCAGCAACTCGGCGAACCACTGCGAGAACTCCTGGTACTGCCACACGCGCCGCAGACACGCCTGTGAGTACCCGGCCAGCAGCGTCCCGTCCCCGTCCCGCAGCCGCGCGGTCAACGCGTCCGCCAGCAAGAACGCGTCGTGCAGGGCGAGATTCATGCCCTTCGCGCCGATCGGTGCCACCAGGTGGGCCGAATCGCCCGCCAGATGGAGCCGCCCGTACGACATGGGCTCGGTGACGTAGTTGTGCAGGTCGAGAACGTGCTTCTCGAGCACCGGCCCCTCGGCGAGCTCACCGCCGGGCACGGCGAGGCGGGTGCGCAGCTCCTCCCAGATCCGCTCGTCCGGCCAGTTCGCCGGGGAGTCGCCCGCCGGGCACTGCAGGTAGAAGCGGGTGACCTCGGGCGTGCGGGCCATATGGGCGGCGAACCCGCGTGGGTGGACGCCGAAGACCACCCCGTCGGCCGAGGGCGGCGCCTCGACGAGCAGCGCGAGCCAGCCCACCCCGTAGTCGTGCGTGGCGAACAGGGTCCGCTCGGCGGGCAGATGACCGCGCGAGACGCCCCGAGCGCCGTCGCACCCGGCGACGAACTCGCAGGCGACGCGGTGGACTTCACCGGTCGCCGGGTCGCGGTATCCGACGGACGGCCGGCCGGAGCCGACGTCGTGCAGGGTGACGTCCCGTACGCCGAAGCGGATGTCGCCGCCCGAACCGGCGTAGGCGGCCACCAGATCCGTCACCAGCAACTGCTGCGGGTAGACGAAGTGCCGGGCGCCGACGACGTCCGCGTACCGGACCACATGGCGCTCACCGCCGTACCGGAACTCGAACGCCCCTTGGCGCTGCGCGGCGTCGGGCAGCCGCCCGGCGAGCCCGCGCCGCTCCAACTCCCGTACCGCCCACTCCTCGAGGAACCCCGCCCGCGGCCGCTCCTCGATGAACGCCCGTCCCTGCTCCTCCAGCACCACGCACCCGATGCCGCCCCGTCGCAGCGTGTTGGCCACGGCCAGCCCGGCGGGCCCGGCCCCGATCACGACGACCTGCGTGCTGTCTGTGGTTGTGGTGTCCATGGCGTTGATCACGGTCCCAGCATGCCGTCGCGCAAGCAGATGGGCCAGGAGCTCCTACCCCGCGGGACAGCGCTGCTCACGCGGCGACTTGAGGGCGGCGGCCTCGGATTCCCCGTCCCGGACGAGCGCGTGGGCCTCCCGCACGAGCGGGGGCACGTCGGTGACGCTTCCACGCCGTACAGGGTGCCCGTTCCGTCCCCGACCGGCAGACCGGCCGTCAGTTCAAGCTGCCCCGCAGGTCACGGGCGCAGGCCTCGGCCTCCTCCTCGGTGTCGAAGAACGCCGCGCGCATCTGCCCGTCCCCGCCCGGCACATGCGCCAGGTAACCGGTGTCGGAGACCACGTACCAGCCCCGCCCCTCCCGGTGCCGGGCCTCGAAGTGCGGAAAGCGCCGCCTTTCCCCCGTCATCCCCGTGGCTCCAGGTGGCCGCAGTTGTCACACTGCCAGTGGGAACCGTTGAGGCGCATTGCGTTGCCGCACCTGCGACACATCATGGGTCCTCTCCTCCCGTCGCCCTCCGTAGATGGTGGCGCACATCGAGGGGCGGTGACAGGGGTCCGGGTTGTTGTGCGCTTGTGGGGCCTGTCGGCGTGCGGCCTGCGCGGGCCGGCGTACGGCTCCCCGGCCGTACCCGACCCCACCGGACTCTGCCTCCTGGGCCACGCCGGTCCTCCGTAGCTGCCGCGCCATCCACGGCGACCGACGCCATCCCGTGCCCGTCGGAGACTCCCGTCGTCAGCACCGAACGGCGGCTGTGGCCTGCCCGTTGTGCGCAGCCGGTGGACACCGCTCGGACACTATGAGTGTCTACACGAGGCAAAACGCGACATTCTGGACAGGCTGTGCTATGGGAGGTACCTTTACCTCAAAGAGGGCGGATGAGTCCCGTGGCCGTAGTGCCGCCCCGCTCCTGAGGTGTAGCGGGCTTCCAGGGCCGGCACACCACCAGTCACCCAAATGCGTCCAGGCGTCAGCACCTGGGTTGCCTTCGCCGACTGCATTACCGGTAGTCATCTGACGCCTTGGCAGCAAGTTCGTGCGCGCTCGCTAAGGGGTTGGTCATGCGCACAATAAGAATTCTCATTTCAGCAATCGGCGCTGCGGCGCTAGCCGTGTCCCTGTTCGCCTTCGCTCCCGGCCTGCAGGCGTCCGCCGCTCCCAAGGGCAAGGCGGCGGCCGTGGCTCCCGCCGACCCATACCGGGATGGCTTCCGGCAGGGCTTCCGCGACGGATGGGCCGACGCCAAGCGCGACTGCCACCAACACAAACGTCACGCTTACGGATTCGCCGGACCGGGCAGGTGGGCACGGGGTTATGAGGACGGCTACGCCCAGGGCTACGGCAGGGGCACCCACGTCTTCTGCCGCCACCACCGCCACTGAGACCCCGTCGGGCTGACGAGCGATGGCTCGTCGGCCCGACTGCTGCGAACCGGCTGACCGCTCAACGCAGTTACACCGATGGACACCCACGCTGGGGCAGCCCGGCGCGCTTGCGTCGGTTGGCGATGCGGGCGCTGCGGTATGCGTCCCACTTCGTGGACCTCCGGAGGGCACGGGTAGCCGTCCTCGGCGAAGAGGAGGACTCCGACACGGCGGGGCGGCGCGAGGGAGGGGCAACGGGCTTCAGAGCCGGCTGTACTCCTCGATGTCCTCGATGAACTCCTGGATGACCTGTGCGGTGAGCGTCGGCCGGGTGTCGGCGATGGCGGTCATGTAGTCCTCGGTGGTGGCCGACCCGCCCCGGCGCTGCGTGACCTCGCGTTCGAATGCCGCCTGCGCGCCCTTGCGGGTGGCGAACTCGATGTCGGCCGGGGTGAAGAGCTCACTGGCCTCCACCAGCCGGGCGATGTCCGCCGAGTCGGCGGCGGGCCCGAGGTAGCGGGCCCAGATCGCCGCCCGGGCGGTCGGGTCCGGCGGCCCGATCGGGATGACGTAGTCGAACCGGCCTGGCCGCAGGAAGGCCGGGTCGAGAGAGCGTACCGAGTTGGTGGCACAGACCAGCAGCCTGTCGTCGTGCTCGCGGAAGCCCGGGATGAGCTTCAGCAACTCGTTGGTCACCCCGTGTCCGGGGTCGACCGCCCGCCCGGACCGCACGGCGGCGATCTCCTCGACCTCGTCGATGAACAGCAGCACCGAGTCCAGCTCCGCCAGGTCCGCGAACGCGTCCCGCAGCGCCTTGGCGAGCCCCTCGCTCGTGTCGGCCGCCAGCCGGGACGGGAAGAGTTCCACGAACGGCCACCCCAGCCGCGACGCCACCGCCTTGGCGAAGCTCGTCTTGCCGGTACCGGGCGGACCGAACAGGATGACCCCCTTCGGCGGGGCGACGCCGTAGCGGTCGGCCAGCTCCGGTTCCATCAGCGGGAGCACTATCCGGCGTTCGACGACCTGCTTCTCCCGTGCCATGCCTGCCATGGCGTCCCAGAGCCCACTGGGCAGCATGCGGCCGCCCAGTTCCGTGAGCACGTCGGTGTTGGCGGCGCCACGCGGTTCGAGTTTCTCGTAGTAGGTGAGGCCGTCACGGGAGAGGTAGCCGGAGTTCTCCAGGGCCTTCGTCCCGGCGGCGTGGGCGGGCAGCAGGGCGCTGATGCGGCGCACGCCCTGCGCCCGCAGGCGCCGCTCCAGTTCGGCGAGGAGGGCACTGCCGATCCCGCGCCGGCGCCACCGGGAGCCGAGGGCGACCAGGAGGACCCACGCCCGCTTGCCGTGCGTCTGTGCCACCGCCATGCCGACCAGTTCCTCGCCGACCACCGCGACCACGGCGGTCTGGTCGGTCTCGATCGCGGCCATCACCTCGGAGACCGGGAAGACCGGCTCCTCATCGGCCTGGCGGCTCTGGTCCCAGATCTGGATCGCCTGGTCGAGATCGTCGTCGTGATAGTCGCGCAGGTGCCATGCGGGCATCGCCACCACCTCGACCGGTCCGGGAACTCCATTGTCTCCGGCCGGAGCCTCGGCTGCCGAGCCGAGCAGGGCGCCAGGTCGGAACCCTGCCGGGATCGATCGGGGGCGGCGACCTCAGGCCTCAGCGGACGCAATGCCCGTCGGGCAGGACGCATGCCAGTTCGTCCGTCTCTGCGAGACCGATGCCTTACAGGGCGTCGGACGGCGGCACGATACGGATAACGATGATCAACGCATCACGTGGTGCTACCAGAAAGTAGAACCAGCCGCCAGCGGCGTCCATGCGGCGCAGACCGCCTGGCCGGGGACCATTGCCGAGGTCGCTGACGTCGATGCCCGTACTGGCGAGGTCGACGAGCTGGTCGGCCAGACGCTCCGCTTCCGCCACTGTGTGAGCGGGGATGCCGCCCGCCACGTGGCCGTGGTCGGGATCGTACTCCCAGCGCCAGTCCGCGCTCACCGGGCCGGGAGACCGATGGCCGCGCGGGCCGCGTCCAGGATCTGCCCGATCTGAGAGGCGGCCTGGCGTGCCTGGGCGGCGTCGCCCGACTCGGCGGCGTCTTCCCAGCGGCGGAGGTCTGCCGCCATCTCTGGCTGGCGCTGGATGTGAACGTAGATGGCCCACTGGGTGACGAACCGCTGGAGCGGGGCCAGGTCGGAGCCCTGCCGGGACTGGTCGGCCGCCTGGTCCAGTTCCCGGGTGAAGGCAGGTAGTGCGGCAGGCGCGATCTGCCTGATGGCCTGCCGCAGCGCGGCAACCGTGGCCGGGGGCTGGGGGATGAGCGGTTGCCCAGCGGTGGAGGTGGTCATGGCTGCTCCCATGGGCGCGATTCTGATCCCGTGCGTCAGCGTATCGGGCGGGATCACTTTTTCACCGCTCGAACGAGTGAGGCAGAAGTGATACAGCCACCCACCTGGAGCGGCGCAGGACGCACGCCCTGCGCCGATGGGCGCGCCTGTGGTGGGCAACGCCGCAGCCGGCCGGGGGTTCGGGGTTGGTTTACTCGTCCATGCCGTCCGTGGCGGGCGCGATACCCGTCGGGCACGACGCCCCCCAGTTCCTCTCCAACGGGGTACTCAGCTTGACGCCCGTCCCGCCCAGCCCGCAGTACCCCGCCGGGTTCTTGTCGAGGT
>CAYNNX010000171.1:0-14256 GCA_964398515.1 uncultured Streptantibioticus sp.
ACGGTGGCCTGCGCCCCTACATGCCGATCACCTACATCACCTTCGGCCTCGGCTATCTGGCCATCATCGGCTTCCCGGGGCTGTCCGGCTTCTGGTCCAAGGACAAGATCATCGAGGCGGCCTTCGCCAAGGGCGGCTCCGAGGGCTGGATCCTCGGCGCGGTCGCGCTGCTGGGCGCGGGGATCACCGCGTTCTACATGACCCGGGTCATGCTGATGACGTTCTTCGGCGAGAAGCGCTGGCAGCCGGCGCCCGACCCGGACACGGCGGCCAGCGTCGAGCCCGGCATCGAGGTCCACCCCGGAGAGCTGCCGCACCCGCACGAGTCGCCCAGGGTGATGACGATCCCCATGATCGTGCTGGCCTTCGGGTCGGTCTTCGCCGGCGGCCTGTTCACCCTCAACTCCTCGTTCCTCAAGTGGCTCCAGCCGGTCACCGGGCACAGCGAGGGCCACTCGCCGGTGAGCAGCTGGGAGGTGACCGCCGCCACCCTCGTCGTCCTGGCCATCGGCGTGGCGCTCGCCTGGCAGCAGTACGGGAGGCGGCCCGTCCCCGCGACGGCCCCGCGCGGCTCGCTGCTCACCCGGGCCGCCCGCCGCGACCTGCTCCAGGACGACTTCAACCACGTCGTGCTGGTCCGCGGCGGCGAGCACCTCACCCGCAGCCTGGTCTACCTGGACCACTCGGTGGTCGACGGCGTGGTCAACGGCACGGCGGCCTCCGTGGGCGGCCTGTCCGGGCGGCTGCGCCGGGTGCAGAACGGCTTTGTCCGCTCCTACGCGGTCTCCATGCTCGGCGGCGCGGCGCTCCTGGTCGCCGCGACCCTGCTGATGAGGGCGGTCTGATAGCGATGACAGCAAACGCATTCCCTCTGCTGACCGTGACGGCCGCGGTGCCGGCGGTGGGCGCGGTCGCCACCGCCGCCGTCCCCGCGGCCAAGCGGACGGCGGCCAAGTGGCTGGCGCTGGCGTTCGCGCTGGCGACCGGCGTCCTCGCCGCGATCGTGGCGGCCCGCTTCGCCCCGGGCGGCGCCCGCTACCAGCTCACCGAATCGCACGCCTGGATCCGCGACTTCGGCGTCCGCTACGAACTCGGCGTGGACGGGATCGCGGTGGTCCTGGTGCTGCTGACCGCGGTTCTCGTGCCGCTCGTGATGGCGGCGGGCTGGCACGACGCCGACCCTCCCTCCTCGCCCGCCTCCGGTGAGGAGGGGCCCGACCGGGTCTCGTACCACTGGAGGCCGGTTCAGGGGTTCTTCGCGCTGATCCTGCTGGTCGAGGCGATGGTGGTGCTCTCCTTCGAGTCCACCGACGTCTTCCTCTTCTATCTGTTCTTCGAGGCCATGCTCATCCCGATGTACTTCCTCATCGGCGGCTTCGGGGACCGGGCGGGCGCCCGCGACGAGGGCGAGCAGGCCAAGCAGCGCTCCTACGCGGCGGTGAAGTTCCTGCTGTACAACCTGGTCGGCGGTCTGGTGATGCTGGCCGCGGTGATCGGGCTGTACGCGGTCACCGCGAACCAACTCGGCCACGGCACCTTCTCGTTGACCGAGATCCTCCAGGCCAGGGCGAGCGGCGGGCTGCACCTGTCGGCGGTCGCCGAGCGCTGGATCTTCCTCGGCTTCTTCTTCGCCTTCGCCGTCAAGGCGCCGCTGTGGCCGCTGCACACCTGGCTGCCCAACGCCATGGGCGAGTCCACCGCGCCGGTGGCCGTGCTGATCACGGCGGTCGTCGACAAGGTCGGCACGTTCGCGATGCTCCGCTACTGCCTCCAGCTCTTCCCGGAGGCGTCGAAGTGGGCGACCCCGGTGATCCTGGTGCTGTCGGTGATCGGCATCCTCTACGGAGCGCTGCTCGCCGTCGGCCAGCGGGACATCAAGCGGCTGATCGCCTACGCCTCCATCTCCCACTTCGGCTTCATCATCCTGGGCATCTTCGCGATGACCTCGCAGGGCCAGAGCGGCGCGGCCCTCTACATGGTGAACCACGGGATCTCCACCGCCGCCTGGCTGCTGGTCGCCGGATTCCTGATCACCCGGCGCGGATCGCGGCTCATCGGGGACTACGGCGGTGTGCAGAAGGTGGCGCCCCTGCTGGCGGGGACGTTCCTCGTCGGCAGCCTGGCCACCTTGTCGCTGCCGGGGCTCGCCCCGTTCGTCAGCGAGTTCCTCGTGCTGGTCGGCACGTTCACCCGCTACCCGGTGCTCGGCATCGTCGCAACGGCGGGCATCGTCTTCGCGGCGCTGTACGTGCTCGTGCTCTACCAGCGCACGATGACCGGCCCGGTCAAGGAGAGCGTGACGGCCATGAAGGACCTGCGGGTCCGTGAACTGGCAGTGGTGGGACCGCTGATCGCGCTGCTCCTCTTCCTCGGGGTGTACCCCAAGCCGGTCACCGACATGATCAACCCGGCGGTCAAGGACACCCTCTCCGACGTCCACCGCACCGATCCGGCGCCGCGCATCTGGGGGTCCGGGGGCCATCCCCCGGTTGAGCACCGTAACGCCGTAGCGAAGGAGACCGTGAAGTGACGGCTGCGACAGGCCCGGTCGTCCACAGCCTGTGGACAACGCTGGCGGCTGCGGCTCCGGCCGCCACGGAGAAGTTCCAGGCGCCGAGGATCGAGTACGCCCAGCTCGCTCCGACGCTGATCGTCTTCGGCGCGGCGGCGCTCGGGGTGCTGGTCGAGGCGTTCCTGCCGCGCCGCAGCCGCTACCTCGCCCAACTCGCGGTCTCCCTGGTCGGGTTGGCGGCGGCCTTCGCGGCGATCGTCGCGCTGGCCGCCGACGGCTACGCGGGCGGCAAGGCGCACGTGGCCGCGATGGGCGCGATCGCGGTGGACGGCCCGGCGCTCTTCCTTCAGGGCACGATCCTGCTGGTCGCGCTGGTGTCCGTCTTCACCTTCGCCGAACGCCGCCTCGACCCGGTCGCCCACGGCAACCGCGTCGACTCCTTCGCCGCCCAGGGCTCCGCGGTCCCCGGCAGCGAACAGGAGAAGCGGGCGGTGCGGGCCGGGTTCACCACCACCGAGGTCTTCCCGCTGCTGCTCTTCGCGGTCGGCGGCATGCTGATCTTCCCGGCGGCCAACGACCTGCTGACCCTCTTCGTGGCGCTGGAGGTCTTCTCCCTCCCGCTGTACCTGCTGTGCGCGCTGGCCCGCCGCCACCGCCTGATGTCGCAGGAGTCCGCGGTCAAGTACTTCCTGCTGGGCGCCTTCTCCTCGGCGATCCTGCTGTTCGGCGTCGCGCTGCTGTACGGCTATGCGGGCACGTTCTCCTTCGGCGGCATCGCCGACGTCGTGGGCGGCACGGCACGGCTGACCCCGGCGCTGGCGAACACCACCGCCAACGACGCGCTGCTGCTCATCGGCGGCGCCATGGTCGTCGTCGGTCTGCTGTTCAAGGTCGGCGCCGTGCCCTTCCACATGTGGACGCCGGACGTCTACCAGGGCGCGCCGACCCCGGTGACGGGCTTCATGGCGGCGGCCACGAAGGTCGCCGCGTTCGGCGCGCTGCTGCGCCTGCTGTACGTGGTGCTGCCCGGGCTGCGCTGGGACTGGCGGCCGGTGATGTGGGCCGTGGCGATCGTGACCATGGTGGTCGGTGCCGTCGTCGCCGTCACCCAGACGGACGTCAAACGGCTGCTGGCGTACTCCTCGATCGCCCACGCGGGCTTCATCCTGGCCGGGGTGATCGCGGTCTCCCCGGACGGAGTCTCCTCCGTGCTGTTCTACCTGGCCGCGTACTCCTTCGTGACGCTCGGCGCCTTCGCGGTGGTGACGCTGGTGCGGGACGCGGGCGGCGAGGCCACGCACCTGTCCCGCTGGGCCGGGCTGGGCCGCCGGTCCCCGCTGGTGGCCGCCGTCTTCGCCGTCTACCTGCTGGCGTTCGCCGGTATCCCGCTGACCTCCGGCTTCTCGGGGAAGTTCGCGGTGTTCAAGGCGGCGGCGCAGGGCGGCGCCGTGCCCCTGGTCGTGGTGGGCGTGGCGGCCTCGGCGATCGCCGCGTTCTTCTACATCAGGGTGATCGTGCTGATGTTCTTCAGCGAGCCGCAGCCCGGCGGCCCCTCGGTGGCGATCCCGAGCCCGCTGACCTCCACCGCGATCGCGCTGGGTGTCGCGGTCACCCTCGCACTGGGCGTGGCGCCGCAGTACTTCCTCGACCTGGCGGGGAAGGCGAGCGTGTTCGTCCGCTGAGCCGTGCGGCAGCAGCCGGAACGCCCGCGCCCTGCACGGGGTGCGGGCGTTCCGCTGCCGGGACCGCCGGGCCCTTACTGCTTCAGCTTGTCGAGGCCCGGCAGATTCACGGGCTTGGCGGTGCGCGAGAAGGTCTCCGTGGTGCCGTTCCAGTTCACCGAGAGCGACGTGCCGTCTGGGCTCGGCGCGGCGATGCCCTCGGCCCGCTGCTTGCTGCCGTCGGTGCACTTCAGGCGCAGGTACGCCTTGCCGTTGGTCACCACGGCCCCGGCGCACACGGTCTTCCCGGCGGCGACGGCCGCCTTGTCCCCGACGATGGTCAGCGTCGTCGGGCCGCCGGGGCCCTTGGCCTGCCAGGTCCCGTCGAGCTTGGCGCCCCCGGCTGTGGCGGCGGCCGCGGCGCTCGCCGAGGGGGCGTCGCTCGTGGCGGGCGTCGGGGTGGCGTCCTTCGCCGAGCCGCCTCCCTTGCCGCAACCGCTCAACAGCACGGCCGCCACCACAGCCGCCCCCGTGATCTGCGCTGCCTTGCGCACGTTCGCTTCTCCCTGATCGGTTCGATGGACGAGACAAGCTAGCAGCGGCCCGGCAACGGGCGGATCACGAATCCGTGCCCGGATCGCTGCATCCGGCCCGACGGCCGGTCGCCGGCCCGACGCCGAAAAGCGAAGGTCCATGCCCCGGTAGTGATCCAGAGGGGACCGGATACGCTGCAACTATTGGCACAGAGCCTGCCGCGGGCTCGGCGCCACGTTACCCATCAGCGACAGGAGTTCCCCTCGTGACCGTCGTCAGGCCCTTCGGGCTGAGCGTGCGCGATCAGGACCTCGACACCGACATCCGCGCGGGCCTGGCGGACGTCGAGGAGGGCCTGCTGGAGGCCACCAAGAGCGACGTGCCGTTCATCAACGGGGCGGCTCAGCACTTGGTGCGGGCGGGTGGCAAGCGGTTCCGGCCGCTGCTGGTGCTGCTCGCGGCCCAGTTCGGCGACCCGCACGCCGCAGGGGTGGTCCCGTCGGCCGTCGTGGTGGAGCTGACGCACCTGGCGACGCTCTACCACGACGACGTGATGGACGAGGCGAATGTGCGCCGCGGCGTGGCCAGCGCCAACGCCCGCTGGGGCAACTCGGTGGCCGTCCTCACCGGCGACTTCCTGTTCGCCCGCGCCTCGCACATCGTGGCCGGTCTCGGCCCGGAGGCGGTCCGCATCCAGGCCGAGGCGTTCGAACGGCTGGTCACCGGCCAGGTGATGGAGACCGCGGGACCCCGCGAGGGCTGCGACCCGATCGAGCACTACCTCGACGTCCTCACCGGCAAGACCGGTTCGCTGATCGCGGTCTCCTGCCGCTTCGGCGCGATGATGGCGGGCGCCCACGACTCGGTGGTGAGCACCCTCACGCAGTACGGGGAGCGGATCGGCGTGGCGTTCCAGCTCGCCGACGACGTGCTCGACATCGCCAGCGACAGCCACGAGTCCGGCAAGACCCCCGGCACCGATCTGCGCGAGGGCATCCCGACCCTGCCCGTGCTCCACCTGCGGGCGCGAGTGGCCCAGGCGGGCGCGGCGGTGGACCCGGCCGACCGCCACCTCGTCGACCTGCTCGACGGCGACCTCGGTGACGACGACCGGCACGCCGAGGCGCTCCGCCTGCTCCGGGCCCACCCGGCCCTGGAGGAGGCGCGCCGCGACACGATCCGCTACGCCGACGCCGCCCGCGCCGCCCTGGACCCGCTGCCCGACTGCGCCGCGAAGACGGCCCTGGCGGGCCTGTGCGACGCGGTCGTCCACCGGGCGGGCTGAGGCGCCCCCGCACGGCCGCCCTGCTTCGCCCAGGCCGCCCGACCGGGCCCGCGCGTCACGCCTCGGCGCCCGGCCCTCGGCGCTTCACGCCTTGACGGTCACCAGCCTCCTGCCGTCGAGGGTGCGCACCTCGAAGCGGTCGATGTCCTTGCGCCTGATGCCGGTGCCGCCGTGCGTCTCCAGGGGGGCCGGATGGGACGGGACGCCGTAGCCCCAGTCGGGGACCGACCAGGTGGTGACCGTCTGCTCGGTGCCGTCGCGGGAGACCGCGACGAGGTCGCAGGAGAGCGGCCCCCACACCCCGGCGAGCTTCAGGCCCACGTGCGTCCCCCACGGCTTGTCCTCCATCGCGATCTCCGCGCCCACCTTGGTGGCCGGGTCCGTGGCGGTGACCATGGCGTCGTGGTGCATGAAGAGCACATCGATCGGGCTGGTGGGGGCGGCCACCGGCCGGGCGGTGGAGTGCGTACCGGTGACGAGGGCGGTGGCCACCGGGCCCGCGACGACCAGCACGGCCGCCGCGGCGACCAGGTACAGCCGCCTGCGGCGGTGGGCCCGGCGGGCCGAGCCGACCTCGTCGAGCAGCCGGTGGAGCATCTCCGGTCCTGGCTCGGCGACCAGCGAGGCGACGTCGGGCGCGGAGGCGGCGAACTCGGCCAGCAGCGGCTCGATTCCGGCGAGCGCCTCGAGTTCGGCGGCGCAGATCCCGCAGTCGGCCAGGTGCTCCTCGAAGCGCGTGGCCTCCGCGTCGTCCAGAGCGCCGAGGACGTAGGCCCCGACGTCGACGTGCTCCTGGGACGGGGACGTCACGATGTCACTCCTCGTTCTTCGAGTGCGAGCTTCAGGGAGCGCAGCGCGTAGAACGCCCGGGAGCGCACGGTACCTGCGGGGATGCCGAGCGCCTCGGCGGCCTCGGAGACGGTGCGGCCCGAGAAGTAGGTGGCGATCAGCACCTCGCGGTGGGCGTCGCTGAGGTCGGCCATGGCGTCGGAGATGGTCATCAGCCGCAGCGTGCGGTCGAGTTCGTCCTCGGCCGGGAGCGCCTCGAGGGGTGCGGGGTCCACCTCGTGGGGGCGGGACTGGCGGCTGCGGTGCCCGTCGATCACGATGCGGCGGGCCACCGTCACCAGCCAGGGGCGCAGGCTGCCGGTGGCCCGGCCCAGTTGTTCGGCGTTGCGCCAGGCGCGCAGCAGCGTCTCCTGGACGACGTCCTCGGCCCGGTGCCGGTCGCCTGCCACCAGCCGCAGCACGAAGGCGAGGAGCGGGCCCGCGTGCTCCTTGTACAGGGCACGCATCAGCTCCTCGTCGGGCGCGGGGTCCCCCTGGCGGGGGATGGAAGGGCCGGCGACGTCCCGGTCCTGTTCCCGGAAGGTTCGATCGTCGGTCACTGCGGCATCCTCGCCCACCGCGACTCCCCGGTCGAGACGATTGTCGGCACTTCATTGATACGCAACGCGCCACGATTCGTCTCACCGCCCCGGGCGCGGAAGTCCCGTTTCGGCAAGGCGCGTTCGGTTCCACGGCCTCGGTGTGATTCTCGCCGCATCCGGAGGCTGAAACGAACGGCGACGCGCCGCGTATGGGATGGCGTGCAACCGGTGCGGAAGAGCACCGGTGAACCAGGGAGGGGAAACGCCATGAAGCTCTCAGGCAAGCGCCGTTACTCCGCCGCCGCGGGCGTCACCGCGGCCGTCGCGGCCGTGGCGGCGGTCGGCGCCACGCTGACCTCGTACACCGCCGCCGCGGACGCGAAGAGCAGCCGCCCGTCGGGATCCGCGGTCTACCTCGCGGCGAGCCTCAACGGCTTCAACGAGGTGCCCAAGCCCGGCGGCCCGAAGGTGGGCGACAAGAAGGGGCACGCCGTCGAGTTCCTGCGGATCCAGGGCAACCGCGTCTCGTTCGCCGTCAGGTGGTCGGGCATCGGCGCTCCGACGGAAGGTCACATCCACCTCGGGGCGCGTGGCGCCAACGGGCCCGTGGAGATCCAGCTCTTCGGCCAGAAGCTCCCCGCGAGCCTCGACGCGGTCGCCGGGTCGGTCACCGTCAAGGACCCGGCGCTGCTGAGGAGTCTGCGCCAGCACCCCTCCGGGTTCTACGCGAACCTGCACACGGCCGCCTTCCCCGGCGGCGCCGTACGCGGCCAGCTGTACCGGATCGACGCGGACGACTACTCCAAGGCCCTGACGGGGTGAGCGGATGACCCCCGTACGCCCTCGGGGAGGGTCATCCCGAGGGCGTACACGGGGTTGATCCCGTGGTCGGATGTGCGACGGGGGCCCGTTTGGTGGGATGAGAACACCATCCACAGGGGCTCGGGCGACAATGGGCCCAGGGTGGACGAGTGCGCTGCGGTCCGAACAACCCGAACCGCCGCCGATGACGGAGGTAGGCAATGGCACCGATCCAACCGCCGCGGTCCGAGAAGGACTTCGGGGGGTACGCAGGCTTCGAGGACGAGAACGGAGGTTTCGGCCGCCGCCGCAAGCTGGTCCGGTACGCGGTTCCGGTCGCCGTCGCGGGGGTGGCGGCGGCGACCATCGGCCTGGGCACCGCACTCGCCAGCACCGGCGGCAGCCCGTCGCTGCCGCATCTGACGACCGAGCAGCTGCTCGACAAGATGGCCGCCGCGAAGGTGGACACCGTCTCCGGCTCCGTCCGGGTCACCACCGACTTCGGCCTCCCGGCCGGTCTGGGCGGCGGCGCCCTCGGGGGGATGAGCGGCGGCACGTTCGGCCCGGGCTCCGCCGTGGGCCACGGCACCAAGGACGGCGGCCACGGCAGCGGTGACGCGGGCTCGGCCGCCGACCCGCGGGCCAAGCTCACCGAGCTGCTGACGGGCTCCCACACCCTGCGCGTGGCCGCCGACGGCCCCGACCGCCAGCGGATCTCGATCGTCGACAACACCGCCGAGTACAGCGTCATCCACAACGGCGGCCAGATGTGGGCGTACGACAGCGCGACCAACAGCGTCTTCCACACCACCGAGCCGAAGGGCGCCCGGCACGGGAAGGAAGCCCACCAGCGCGAGGCGCACAACCTCCCCGCGACCCCGCAGGACGCGGTCCGGCAGGCGCTGAAGGCGGTCGACCCGACCACCTCGGTCACCGTCGACGGCACCGCCGAGGTCGCCGGCCGCGACGCGTACCAGCTGCTGATCAAGCCAAAGCAGAGCGACACCACCGTCGGTGCCATACGCGTGGCGGTGGACGCCCGGAACGGCACGCCGCTGCGGTTCACGCTCACCCCCAAGGGCAGCGACAAGGCGGTCGTGGACATCGGCTGGACCAAGGTCGACTTCGGCAAGCCGGCGGCCGGCACCTTCGACTTCACCGTCCCCAAGGGCGCCAAGGTCACCGAGGGCAAGCCCGCCGACCGCAACCGGCGCGACCAGCGCGACCAGGGCCCGTTCTCCGGCCTGACCACGCTGGGCAAGGGCTGGGACACCGTCGTGCAGCTCAAGGCCGCCAAGGGCGCGCCGTCCGGCCTCGGCAAGGGCAACGGGAACGCCGCCGGACTCCTGGGCAGCCTGGGCCACCGGGTGACCGGACGCTTCGGTTCCGGTACGGTCGTCGGCACCCGCCTGGTCAACGTCCTGATCACCGACAACGGCGCCGTCTACGCCGGTGCGGTCACCCAGGACGGCCTGGTCAAGGCGGCTGACTCCGCCACGAAGTAGGCGGCGCGGCAAGCGCCGGAGCACCCACGGGAGACCCGATGACGGCCGAGTTGCCCGCCGGCGCGGAAGCGATCGCCACGCACGGCCTGGCCAAACGCTTCCGCGGCGGGCAGCTCGCCGTCGACGGGCTCGACCTCGCCGTCCCGCGCGGCAGCGTCTTCGGCTTCCTCGGGCCCAACGGCTCGGGCAAGACGACGACGATCCGCATGCTGCTGGGCCTGGTCGAGCCGACCTCCGGCACCGTCCGCGTGCTGGGCGAGCCGATGCCGCGGGCGGCCCGCAGCGTGCTGCCCCGGGTCGGCGCCCTGATCGAGGGCCCGGCGCTGTACGGGCATCTGACGGGCCGGGACAATCTGCTGCGGTTCGACGCAGCCGACCCGGCCGCCGATCCGTCCACCCGCCGATCCCGGGTGGACGCGGCCCTGGACCGGGTGGGCCTGGCGGCGGCCGCGGGCAAGAAGGCCCGCGCGTACTCGCTCGGCATGAAGCAACGCCTGGGCCTGGCCTGCGGGTTGCTCCAGCCCCGGGAGCTGCTGGTGCTCGACGAGCCGACCAACGGCCTGGATCCGCAGGGCATGCGCGAGATCCGCGCCCTGGTACGGGAGCTGGCGGCCGACGGGACGACGGTCTTCCTCTCCTCCCATCTGCTGGACGAGATCGAGCAGTTGTGCACCCATGCCGCCGTGATGTCCCGCGGCCGGCTCGTCGTGCAGGGCACGGTCGCCGAACTGTCGGCCGGGGCCCGCGGGCACCTGGCCGTCACCACGCCGGACACCTCCGAGGCGATCCGGGTGCTGGGCAAGCACGCGGTCACCGGTCTCGTCGCCGACGGCGGGCGGGTCACCGGGGAGCTGCCGCCGCAGCCGCCCGATCTCGCCGAGCTCAACGCCGCCCTGGTCGCCGCCGGGGTGCGGGTGCGCGGCTTCGGGGTGGAGCGGGCGTCGCTGGAGGACGCCTTCGTGGCGCTGACGGGGGAGGGCTTCGATGTCGCAGGGTGAGCACTCGCAGGCTGGGGCCGCCCCGCGGCCGGCGGCGGTCGCCGTCGCCGCGCCCGCGCGGACACCGTCACCGCTGTGGTCCCTGGACCTGCTCCGCAGTGAACTCGCCACCGTCTTCCGCCGCTGGCGCACCCTGGCGCTGCTCGCCGTGCTGGCGGCGGTCCCGGTCTTCGTCGGGATCGCGGTGAAGGCGGACACCCGGCACGACCCGGGCCGCGGCCCGGCGTTCATCGCCGACGTCACCAACAACGGGCTCTTCCTGGTCTTCACCTCGCTCGCGGTGACCCTGCCGTTCTTCCTGCCCATGGCGATCGGCGTGGTCGCCGGGGACGCCATCGCCGGCGAGGCGGCCGCGGGCACGCTGCGCTACCTGCTCGTGGCGCCCGCCGGGCGGGGCCGGCTGCTGGCCGTCAAGTACGCCTCCGTGCTGGCCTTCTGCCTGGTCGCGACGCTGGTGGTGGCGGTCTCCGCGCTGGTGGCGGGTGCGCTGCTGTTCCCGGTGGGCGATGTCACCTTGATCTCGGGGGTGACCGTCTCCCTCTCCGACGGACTGCTGCGCGCGCTGCTGATCGCCGCGGTGGTCGCCGCGTCGCTGGTGGGGATCGCCGCCCTCGGCCTGTTCGTCTCCACCCTCACCGACAGCGGGATCGCCGCCATGGCCACCACCGTGGGCGTCCTGGTCAGCGTGCAGATCATGGACGCGATCCCGCAGCTGCACGCCGTCCAGCCGTATCTGTTCTCCCACTACTGGCTCAGCTTCGCCGACCTGCTGCGTTCCCCGGTGGCCTGGGACGCGCTGGCCAGGAACCTGGGCGTGCAGGCCCTTTACGCGGCCGTCTTCGGCTCGGCGGCCTGGGCCCGCTTCACCACGCGGGACATCACGGCCTGACGCCCGCACGCCCGCGGGGCGTCAGGACATGTCGGGCTCACCGCCCGCCGCCAGCGTCTCCATCGCGCGTTCCACGTCGAACGGCAGGATGGTCACGGCCACGTTCGGCAGGTCCTCCATGGCCTTGGCGAGGTGGTCCCCGGTGCCCCGGTGCAGGATCCGGCCGAGCACCGGGGCGTAGGTGCGCCGCGGCACCAGCAGCGTGAGCGCGGTGTCGCCCCCTTGCGTCGTCCGTTCGGCCAGCTCCACCACCGCCCGCCGCAGCCGCCGGTCCGGGCACTCCACGACCTCCAGCGGGACCGTGGTGCCCGCGGTGGTCTCCCAGCGCTCCATCAGCCGCCGGGCGTGCTTGTCGTCGACCATGAAGTGGACCGCCCGGATGTCGCTGGGCCGCAACTGGTGCGCGTAGCGCAGCGCCTTGAGGGTCGCGAGGTCGAGGCCGTCGACGAGGACGTAGACCACGTGGCGGCGCCAGTTCGGGCGGTCGGCGCCCGGTGCGGGCATGGCCTCCATGGCGGCGGACTCCGAGCGGTACCGGCGGTTGATGCGGATCAGCGCCCACACGCCCAGCGGAAAGAGGACCACCACCAGCCAGGCCCCCTCGGTGAACTTGGTGATCGCGAAGACCCCCACGACCAGCGCCGATGCGGTCGCCGCCGCGATGTTGACCGCCAGCTTCCAACTGCGGCCCGGCTCCTGCCGCCGCAGGTGATACGCCGTCAGCCCGGCGGCGGCCATGGTGAAGCCGGTGAACACCCCGATCGCGTAGAGCGCCACCAGCCGGTCCACGCTGCCGCGCGCCACCACCACCAGGGCCAGCGCCAGCGCGGTCAGCACGAGGATCCCGTTGGAGAACGCCAGCCGGTGCCCGCGCCGGGTCAGCTGCCGGGGCAGGAAGCTGTCCTCGGCCACGAAGCTCGCCAGGAACGGGAAGCCGGTGAAGGGCGTGTTGGCTCCCGTGTACAGGATCAGCGCGGTCGCCAGCTGCACGTAGACCAGGCCCGCGGTGCCCAGCCAACCCGAGCCGAAGAGCAGGTGCGCCTCCTGCGCGATGACGGTCGGATTGCCCTCGGTGTAGGGGATGGCGTGCGTGTAGTGGGCCAGCGTGGAGACGCCCAGCACCATGACGCCGAGCGCGCAGCTCATCGCCACCAGCGTGCGGCGGGCGTTGACGCCCTGCGGCTGGCGGAAGGCCGAGACGCTGTTGGAGATCGCCTCCAGGCCGGTCAGCGACGAGCCGCCGTTGGCGAACGCGCGCAGCACGATGAAGAGCGAGGCGCCGTAGAAGAGGCCCTGGCCGGGCGATCCCAGCGGCAGGGCGCCGCGGGCGTGGACGTCGGCGTGCGGCAGGCCCCCCTCGGTGAGGAAGCGGACCAGCCCGACGAGCAGCATCGCGGCGACCGCCACCATGAACAGGTACGCGGGCGCCGCGAAGGTGCGGCCGGCCTCCCTGATGCCCCGCAGGTTCCCGTACATCAGCCCGAGGATGACGGCGGCGCTGATGGTCGTCTTGTGGTGGTCCAGGCCGGTGTAGCCGTCGCCCGCCAGATGGACCAACGAGACGATCGCGTCCGTGCCCGCCGCCGTCTGCACGGCGACGGTGACGATGTAGTCGATGAGCAGCGCGACGGCCGCGATCTGTGCGATGTTCGGCCCGAAGTTCTCCCGGGCCACGACGTACGACCCGCCGGCCCGGGTGTAGACGGTCACCACGTCGCTGTACGACAGGGTGAGGAGCAGCAGCACGAAGATGATCACGCCGGTGAGCGGCATCAGCAGCGAGAACGCCGCCGCCCCGGTGACGGGCACGAGGACCCGCAGCATCTCCTCCGAGCCGTAGGCGGTGGAGGACATGCAGTCCGAGGCGAGCACCCCGAGCGCCAGCGGGTTGGAGAGCTTCTCCTCCCGCAACTGCTCGGTGATCAGCGGCGGTCCTAGCAGGAGCCGCTTGACGCGGTAGGCGAAACGGTCGGGTGGAAGAGCTGTCTCACGCAGAGCCATGCCACTAGGAATACGGCTGCCCGGCCGCCGCGTCAGCAGGGCGCGTCAGCCGGGCACTCGTACGGGCCGGGCGGGGCGTCCGGCTGTCCGCGGTCAGGCGGGGCTCACCCCACGACGGTCCAGGTGTCGCCGCCGGCGAGGAGGGTGGCCAGATCGCCCTTGCCGTGCTGCTCGACGGCGGTGTCGAGCTGCTCGGCCATCAGCGTGTCGTACACCGGCCGGTCGACGTCGCGCAGCACGCCGACGGGCGTGTGGTGCAGGCTCGTCGGGTCGGCGAGGCGGGAGAGGGCGAAGGCGGCGGTGGGGGAGGCGGCGTGGGCGTCGTGGACGAGCACGTCGGCCTCGTTGGCCTCGGTCACCGCGACGACCTTCAGGTCACCGGTGGACGGATCCCGGACCACGCCCTTCGATCTGTCGGCGCCGAAGCGGATCGGCTCGCCGTGCTCCAGCCGGATCAGGGCCTCTTCGGAGTTGTCCTTGAGGGCGTCGAAGGCGCCGTCGTTGAAGATGTTGCAGTTCTGGTAGATCTCGACCAGCGCGGTCCCCCGGTGCGCCGCGGCCTGCCGCAGCACGCCGGTCAGGTGCTTGCGGTCGGAGTCCAGGGTGCGGGCGACGAACGAGGCCTCGGCGCCCAGGGCGAGCGAGACCGGGTTGAAGGGCGCGTCCAGCGACCCCATCGGCGTCGACTTGGTGATCTTGC
>CAYNNX010000172.1:0-12494 GCA_964398515.1 uncultured Streptantibioticus sp.
GAACAGATCCGCCATCAGCCGCGCCGAGATCGGCTCACGCCCGCGGTGCTTCTTGTCCTGACGCGCGTACCCGTAGAACGGCACGATCACCGTGATGCGCTTCGCGGACGCCCGCTTCAGCGCATCGATCATGATCAGCTGCTCCATGACCCACTTGTTGATCGGAGCGGTGTGGCTCTGGATCACGAACGCGTCTGAACCGCGCGCCGACTCCTCGAACCGCACGTAGATCTCGCCGTTCGCGAAGTCGAAGGCCTTGGTCGGCACCAGCTCCACGCCGAGCTGGTGCGCCACCTCCTCCGCCAGCTCGGGGTGGGCGCGGCCGGAGAAGAGCATCAACTTCTTCTCACCGGTCGTCTTGATCCCGGTCACTGCACAGTCTCCTCGATGACTTCGACTGGTGTTCGACACAGCGTCGCCCACAGATAAGCGAGCTGGCGGAATAATGTGCACCTCACACGGTACGCCCCGTGCGCGGCGCTCGTGTACCCACCCGAACCCGGCTCACTCGCCTCGCTCAGCCCGCTCCGCCGCCTGCGCGGCAGCGCTCCCGGGGCGCTTGCGGACCACCCAGCCCTCGATATTCCGCTGCTGGCCACGGGCGACGGCCAGCGCACCCGCCGGCACGTCCTTCGTGATCACCGAGCCCGCAGCGGTGTAGGCGCCGTCCCCGACTGTGACAGGAGCCACGAACATGTTGTCCGCACCCGTCCTGCAGTAGCTGCCCACCGTGCTGTGGTGCTTGCGCTCCCCGTCGTAGTTCACGAACACGCTCGCGGCGCCGATGTTCGTGTACTCGCCGATCGTCGCGTCACCGACATAGCTGAGATGCGGAACCTTCGTCCCCTCACCGATCTCGGCGTTCTTCATCTCGACGAACGTGCCCGCCTTGGATTTCGCCGACAGCCGTGTCCCCGGCCGCAGATACGCGTACGGCCCCACGCTCGCGCCGTCGCCGATCACGGCGCCCTCCGACACGGAGAACGCGACGCGCGCCCCCTCGCCCACCACCGTGTCCGTCAGCGTCGAGTTCGGCCCCACCTGCGCACCCGCGGCCAACCGCGTCGCACCGTGCAACTGCGTACCCGGGTGCACCACCGTGTCCGGGGCGAACTCCACGGTCACATCCACCCACGTCGTCGCCGGATCCACCACCGTCGTCCCGGCCAGCATGGCGTCACGCAGCAGCCGCGCGTTGAGCAGCCGGCGCGCCTCCGCCAGCTGGACGCGGTTGTTGATCCCCGCGATCTCCTGGTGGTCCGCCGCAACCGCCGCACCCACCCGGTGCCCCGCGCTGCGCAGGATCGCCAGCGTGTCGGTCAGATACTCCTCGCCCTGCGCGTTGTCCGTGGTGATCTCACCCAGCGCATCGGCCAGAAGCTTGCCGTCGAACGCGAACACACCCGAGTTGATCTCGGCGATCCGCCGCTGCTCCTCGGAGGCGTCCTTCTGCTCCACGATCGCGGAGACCGAGCCGTCGGCCGCGCGGACGATCCGCCCGTACCCGGTCGGGTCCGGCACCTCTGCGGTCAGCACGGTCACCGCGTTGCCGTCCCGCTCATGGGCGCCGGCCAGCTCCCGCAGCGTCGCTGCCGTCAGCAGCGGGGTGTCGCCGCAGGTGACGACGACGGTCCCGTCGAGCACGACCCCATCCGCGGCCAGCGCGTCCAGGGCGGTGCGCACGGCGTGGCCGGTGCCGCGCTGCTCGTGCTGCACGGCGGTGCGGATCTGCGGGTCGACGGCGGCGAGGTGCTCGGTGACCTGCTCCCGGGCGTGGCCCACGACCACGACCAGGTGCTCGGGTTCGAGCTCCCGCGCTGCGGCCACGACATGCCCGACGAGCGACCGCCCGCAGATCTCGTGCAGAACCTTGGGGGTGGTCGACTTCATGCGAGTGCCCTCACCCGCGGCGAGGACGACGACGGCAGCCGGACGAATGGGGCTCACGTGGAGGCTCCTCGGCGCGTTCGGGATACGGACACCCGCAGGATACCGAGGGGTACCGGGGCCGACATGCGGGCGGGTCCTGACCAGGCGGTCAGGACCCGTTGCAGTCGAACTTCGAGCTCCGCCGCTAGGATTCGAACCTAGACCTAACAGCTCCAAAGGCTGTCGTGCTGCCATTACACTACGGCGGAACAGTCGTCAAGCGGGGCGATCAGGCTGTCGCCGCTTGCCGTCCAACACTATGCCGTACCAGCAGCCCTCGATGCGACGGTACAGGTCAGCGGAGCCCAACACGCAGACCACCAGACAGCCGCGATACGAGTCACCCACATTCTTGCGGACCGTTTTCGGGCTGTGCTTCTTCAGGGTCGTCTTGCCGAGGCCGGCCGTGGTGACGCCGAAGAGCGCGCCCAGCACCGCTCCGCGGCCGCGACATCGGCGGACCCGTGGATCATCACCCTGAACCTCATGCGCTGCGCCTCCACCCCGGGCAGCGTGAGCCTCGCCAGGCAGAGCTGGATCACATCCGGATCGCTGTTGATGAACACCGCCCCTCCCGCAGCGCATGAGGTTTGCTCTTCGGGCCCTCGGCCCAGCACAAGGCCGCTCCCGCGAAGAAGAGCTCCCGATCCGCCATCCGGCCGATTTGTCCGCCGCAGCCGCCTTCGTCTGCTCGGGCAGCAGCGCCTGCCGCCTGCGATGCGGCTCCCAGCGGGCCTGCCGCATCCGCTCCGGCCGCTCCGGAGGGGTCGGCGGCTTCGGCGGATCCCGCACCCACAACGACACCGAACTCCTGCTCACCCCCAGGTCGGCCGCTATCTCGTCGTACGTCTTACCGTCACGGCGCAACTTCCTCGCCATGGCTTGAAGTTCACGTTTCACATGGACCATGGATCGAGAATCCATTCGAACCCGCTCGCTCCTCCAGAGGTTCGAATATCGATCACCCGATCGAGCGCACTGGGCCGAGCGGCCGTGACATTCACCCGTCCGGCTCGTAGGAACTTTGCCCGCCGATCCCTTGAAGTCCACGGGCAGCGGGCAGATACCCCCCTGGCGGTCCGCGCCCGGCGTTGGGTGCGGCGCGCCGCGCACTGCATACTTACGACGCCGTAGGTTACGGTTCCGTAGCTCCATACCCGCCACCCCACCCCCGAGGGACATCCATGACCACTGAGCCGGACGTGATCACCGAGTCCCGGGAGCCCGGGCCCCGGCAAGGGCAGGACCTGCCGCGCGCGACGCTGGGCGGGGACAGCAAGGGCTCCGTCGAGCAGATCACGCTCGCACTGTTCATCGGGGTGCCGTTCGCGGCGCTGCTGGCGGCGATCCCCATCGCCTGGGGATGGGGGATGAGCTGGCTGGATCTCGGGCTGATGGCGGGGATGTACTTCCTGGGGTGCCACGGGATCACGGTGGGGTTCCACCGGTACTTCACCCACGGGTCGTTCAAGGCGAAGCGGCCGCTGAGGATCGCGTTGGCGATCGCGGGTTCGCTGGCGGTCGAGGGGCCGGTCGTGCGGTGGGTGGCCGACCACCGCAGGCACCACAAGTTCTCCGACGCCGAGGGCGACCCGCATTCGCCGTGGCGGTACGGGGAGAGCGTGCCGGCCCTGTTGAAGGGGCTGTGGTGGGCGCACATGGGGTGGATGTTCGACCAGGAGCAGACTCCGCAGCACAAGTACGCGCCCGATCTGATCAAGGATCCGGCGATCCGGGCGGTCTCTCGGCAGTTCGTGCTGTGGACTTCGGTGTCGCTGCTGCTTCCGCCTCTTGTGGGAGGTTTGGCGACGATGTCGTGGGGTGGGGCGCTGTCGGCGTTCTTCTGGGGTTCTCTGGTGCGCGTGGCGTTGCTGCACCACGTGACCTGGTCGATCAACTCGATCTGCCACGCGGTGGGGAAGCGTCCGTTCAAGTCGCGCGACCGGTCGGGGAACGTGTGGTGGCTGGCGGTGCTGTCGTGCGGGGAGTCGTGGCACAACCTGCACCACGCGGATCCGACGTGTGCACGTCACGGGGTGCTGCGGGGGCAGCTGGACTCCAGCGCGCGGATCATCCGGTGGCTGGAGCTGCTGGGCTGGGCGTCGGATGTGCGCTGGCCCAGCCGTGACCGTATCGACGCCCGGCGTAGGGAAGACGTCGCCGAGGCGGCATGATGGGTGCTGTGGGGAGCAACCGCAGCACGGATGACGCAGGGACGGCGCAGACAGCGAGATCGGCGAGGTCGGCGGGGAGGCACACGGGTGGGGGCACGTCGTCCGGGGTGGCGGCGGGGCGCCGTGCCCGGCGGGTGCGGATGACGGGCAAGGAGCGGCGGGAGCAGCTTCTGGACGTGGGGCGCACGCTGTTCGCGGAGCGCGGTTTCGAGGGGACGTCGGTCGAGGAGATCGCGCATCAGGCGGGGGTCTCGAAGCCGGTGGTGTACGAGCACTTCGGGGGCAAGGAGGGCCTGTACGCCGTTGTGGTGGACCGCGAGATGCGGATGCTGCTGGACATGGTGACCAGTGCGTTGACGGGTGGGCATCCGCGGGAGTTGCTGGAGCAGGCCGCGTTCGCGCTGCTGGACTACATCGAGCAGTCGACGGACGGTTTCCGGATTCTGGTGCGGGATTCTCCGGTGGCGCAGTCGACGGGCACGTTCGCTTCGTTGATCAGCGATATCGCCACGCAGGTCGAGGACATTCTGGGGCTGGAGTTCAAGCAGCGCGGTTTCGAGCCGAAGCTGGCACCGATGTATGCGCAGGCGTTGGTGGGGATGGTCGCGCTGACGGGGCAGTGGTGGCTGGATGTGCGTCGGCCGAAGAAGGCGGAGGTGGCGGCGCACCTGGTGAACCTGGCGTGGAACGGGTTGTCGGGCCTGGAGCCGAAGCCGCGGCTGATAGGGCACCGCAAGAGCTGAGGCTCCAGGCCCGGGCGGGCGTCAGCCGGTTTTCCCGTTTCTCTCGTGCTGGTCAGCCGCGCCGTTCATGTTGCCGTTCATCCGTTGCCGTTCATCCGTTGCCGCTCTTCCGTTGCCGCTCTTCCGTTGCCGTTCATCCGTTGCCGCTCTTCCGTTGCCGCTCTTCCGTTGGGGTCGGCCATTGCCGGTCAGCTTTTCCTGGTGGCGACGGCGAAGATGCGGCGGAACGGGAAGACGGTGCCTCGGGGGCCGGAGGGGTAGGCCTTGCGGAGGAGGTCGCGGTATTGCGCGAGGAATTCGTCGCGGGCTTCGGGTTCCGCCTCGAGGGCGGTGAGTACGGGCCGCAGGGCGGTTCCCTTCGTCCATTCGAGCACGGGGTCCTCGCCGGCGAGGAGTTGGACGTAGGTGGTTTCCCAGGCGTCGACGGCGCAGTCGAGTCCGTCGAGGAGCTCGAGGTATCCGGCGGGTTCGAGGATGTGGACATAGCCGCGGCCGTGGCCTTTGAGGCGGTCGCGCCATTCGGGGCTTTCGCAGAGTTCGGCGAGGAGGGCGTGGCTGGGGGAGGTGAAGTTGCCGGGGACCTGGAGGGCGAAGGTGCCGCCGGGGGCGAGGGCGTCGACCCAGGAGGGGATCATGTCGGGGTGGTTGGGGACCCACTGGAGGGCGGCGTTGGTGACGATGAGGTCGTAGGTGTCGTCCGGGGTCCAGGTGGCGGCGTCGGCGTGGCGGAAGCGGAGGGTGCCGCCGCCGGCGGTCTCTCCGGCGTACTGCTCGGCCCTGGCGAGCATTTCGGGGGAGTTGTCCAGGCCGGTGATGTGGGCGGAGGGCCACCGGTCGGCCAGGAGGGCGGTGACGTTGCCGGGGCCGCAGCCGAGGTCGGCGATGCGTGGGGGGTTGCCCGGGAGCTCGGCTATGCGGGCGAGGAGGTCGCGGAAGGGGCGTGTGCGGTGGTGCGCGTGCCGGAGATACTGCTGCGGATCCCAGGTCGCCTGGTGCATGGTGGATCCCCTTTGTCAGGTGCGTGTCCGGTTCTGTGAGGTGATGGCCGAATCTCATGCCTACGACCTCGTCGCCGACATTGCCCAAACGATCCGCCAACCAATCTCTTGATGTCAAGAGACTTCATATCGACAGAACCACTACACTGAGCGGCATGGAGGACGAGGTCGACCGATTGGTTGCTGCGTGGCGCCGAGAGCGCCCTGACCTCGACGTGGAACCGCTCGAAGTACTCAGCCGGGTCAGCCGGCTGGCCCGGCATCTGGACCGGGCCCGGCGGCTCGCCTTCGCCGAGCACTCGTTGGAGCCGTGGGAGTTCGACGTGCTCACCTCGCTGCGCCGGGCCGGTTCGCCGTATCAGCTCTCGCCGGGACAGTTGCTCACGCAGACGCTGGTGACCTCCGGGACGATGACCAACCGGATCGACCGGCTCGCCAAGCGCGGACTTGTCGAGCGCCTGCCGGACCCCAGTGACCGGCGCGGGGTTCTCGTACGCCTGACGGCGGAGGGCCGGGACCGCGCCGACCAGGCACTGGCCGGGCTGCTCGCGCAGGAACGGGCGATCCTGGGCGACCTGTCGCCCGGTCAGCGAGTCGAACTCGCTGGCCTGCTACGCCAGTTGACCGCTCCGTTCGACAACGTTCCGGGCTGAGCGCCGGCAGGACGTTCCCGGTTGAGGGGTCGGCGGGCTTGCGGGCTGACGGTTCGGCAGCGTTACGGGCGGACGGGCGGCGCTCGTACCCGCGTTGGGGCCGGGCGCGGTCAGGCCGTGGTGCTGCCGCGCGCCGGTGACGGCAGGTCGGCCGGGCCCACTCCGGCGCGGCGTGCCAGGGCTACGGCGGCCAGGGTCGAGTGCACGCCGAGTTTCCCCAGGACGTTCTGCATGTGCGTGCGGACGGTGTGCGGGGAGAGGTAGAGGCGCTCGGCGACGGCCTTGCGCCCCAGTCCGGCCACCATGCAACGCAGCACCTCCTGTTCGCGTGGGGTGAGCGACTCCACGAGCCGTTCACTCTCCGTGCGGTGCCTGCGGGCCGCGGTCAGCTCGCGCAGGACGCCGGTGAGCAGCGCGGGCGGCAGGTGGGTCTCGTCGCGCAGGACGCCTCGTATGACGGCGAGCAGCCGGGTGAGGGAGCTGTCCTTGGCGACCCAGCCGGAGGCGCCGGCCTGGAGGGCGCGGGCCGCTCTGCGCGGGTCGTCGCTGGCGGCCAGGACGAGGGTGCGGGGGGGGGGGTGGTCGGTGCGGGCCTTCACCCCGCGGGCATTGCCGTCGTAGGGGGTGTGGGGGGTGGGGGCGCGGGGGTGGGGGGTGGGCGGTGTGTGGGTGACGGCCGATCGGGGGCCGGATGCCAGGCCGGAGGCCTGGGGGTCCCGGGGGCGGCGGGGGTCGTGGGCCGTCGGCCGGTCGGCGGTGCGCGGGTTCGGGCTGTGGGGGTCGGGGGCGGAGGCTGCGGGGGTTGCAGGGGGTGTGGGGGGTGCGGTGGTGGTGCCGAGGTCGGCGTCGACGAGCAGGACGTCGTAGCGCCTGCCGTCGGCGGCTGCGCGTTCCAGACAGCGTTGGGCGGCGGCGCCGGTGCCCGCGGCCGAGACGTCCACATCGGGCTCGGCGGCGAGCGCGGCGGCGAGCGACTCGGCGAAGATGCGGTGGTCGTCGACGACGAGAACGCGAATCCGGGTCACGCGCGATCACACTCCCCCAGTGAAACGGACGGCGGACGGGCGCGCGGCGCACTCGGCCGGGGCGGCGGCCGACGCACGACCGCGGCCGTACGTGCCGTGCGCTCCGTGACGTGTGCCGTGCCTGCCTGCCCTGCCCGTGACCGACTCTGCCGGCGCCGTGTGAAAAGCGTAGGGCCGTGCACTGACAGCGGGGGACGGAATGGTGAAGTCAGGTGCGGTTCGGCCGATTTGGTTGGTGTGGCTGGATCTCACGTGATCCGCTACGACTGAACTTAAGCGGTTGCGAAGGAATTTGATCGGAATGACGCCGGGCGGGCTCCGACTGCCGCGTGTCCTCGGCGTTCCCGATGGCCTCGGCGTTCCCGATGGCCTCGGCGTTCCCGATGGCCTCGGTGTTCCCGATGGCCTCGGTGTTCCCGGGGTTCTCGATGGGGCTCCTGCTGACCCGCGCTCCGTCCTGATCCGCGTCCTGCGCGCTCTCCACGGGGATCGCTGCGGTGCGCAGGGGGTTTCGGCGGCGCAGGGGCGGGCGTCAGGGCGCGACGGCGGCAAGGAGCCGGCAGGCGGAGCGCGATGCCGTGACACGCGCTGCCCAAGCGCCCCTGCACGCCGCGTGCGCTGCGGGCTCCGCGCCAGGGGAGCCCGGTGAGCGCCCCCGAGGGGGCGACCGGGGTTCGCTCGCGCGCCGCCGCACGGCCACCGCGGCGCGCGAGGAGTGGTCACGCGAGCCGGCGTGCTCCGGGGCCGGGGGCTGCCGGGAAGACGCGCGGGGCGCGGTGGCCCGCGGCGGCGAACGCCGAGGTGATCGCATCCGTGACCTTGTCCGCCGCCGACTCCTCGGCCAGGACGATCGCGGAGCCGCCGAAACCGCCGCCGGTCATCCGGGCGCCCAGGGCGCCGGCGTCGATCGCCGTGTCGACGACGAGGTCCAGCTCGGGGCAGGAGATGCGGAAGTCGTCGCGCAGCGAGACGTGCCCGGACGTGAGGATCGGTCCGATCCCGCGCAGGTCACCGGCTTCGAGGCGGCCGACGACCTGCTCGACGCGGCGGTTCTCGGTGACGATGTGGCGCACGAGGCGCCGCAGGGTGTCGTCCTCCAGCCGTCGCAGCGCCGCGTCCAGGTCCTGGTGGGGGATGTCGCGCAGCGCCTCGACGCCGAGGGCGGCGGCGGCCGCTTCGCAGCCGCGGCGGCGTTCGCCGTAACCGCCCTCGCTGTGGGCGTGTCTGACGCGGGTGTCGACCACCAGCAGCCGCAGGCCCGCGCGGGCCGGGTCGAAGGGGATCTGCCGTTGCGACAGGTCGCGGGTGTCGAGGAACAGGGCGTGCCCCTCGGTGCAGCAGGCCGAGGCGGTCTGGTCCATGATGCCGGTGGGGGCGCCGACGAAGACGTTCTCGGCGCGCTGGCACAGGCGGGCGAGCCGCCAGCGCTCCAGGCCGAGTTCGTACAGGTCGCTGAGGGCGAGCGCGGTGACGACCTCCAGGGCGTGGGAGGAGGACAGGCCGGCGCCGATCGGAACGGTGCTGTCGAAGTGGATGTCCGCCCCGGTCACCGGGGCTCCGGAGTCCCGCAGCGCCCATACGACGCCTGCGGGGTAGGCGGTCCAGTGCTCCGCGCGGCCGGGTTCGAGCTCGTCGACGCGCAGTTCGGCGATCCCGCCGTCCGGTTCGGCGGTGGAGTGCAGCCGCAGCAGTCCGTCGTCGCGCCGGGAGACGGCGGCGACGGTGGTGCGGGTGAGGGCGAAGGGGAGCACGAACCCGTCGTTGTAGTCGGTGTGTTCACCGATGAGGTTCACTCGCCCTGGAGCGGCCCATACACCCTCAGGGGTGAATCCGTAGACCTGCTGGAACACGTCCGCTGTCATCGTCCGTTCTCCTGTTGCGACTTGCGCTGCTCGAACTGCCAGGCGTCACGCACGATCGAGGCCAGATCGGTGCGTGACGGCTTCCAGCCGAGGAGCGTACGGGCACGGTCGGCGGAGGCGACGAGGACGGCCGGGTCGCCGGTGCGTCGGGGCGCGGTGGTTTCGGGGACGGGGTGGCCGGTGACCTGCCGGGCGGTCTCGACGACCTGGCGGACGGTGAAGCCGTTGCCGTTGCCGAGGTTGCAGACGAGGTGGTGGCCGGGGCGGGCGGCGGTCAGGGAGAGGAGGTGGGCTTCGGCGAGGTCGGCGACGTGGATGTAGTCACGGACGCAGGTGCCGTCCGGGGTGGGGTAGTCGTCGCCGTAGACGGAGATGGACTCGCGGGTGCCGCGGGCCACTTGGAGGACGAGGGGGATGAGATGCGATTCGGGGTCGTGGCGTTCGCCGTAGGCCGTGCCGTCCTTGGCGGTGTAGGCGCCGGCGACGTTGAAATAGCGCAGTGAGACGGCGGCCATGCCATGGGCCGCGCACTCGGCGCCGATCATGTGGTCGACGGCGAGTTTGGTGGCGCCGTAGGGGTTCGTGGGCGCGGTGGGGGCGTCCTCGGTGATGGGGACGGTGGCGGGTTCGCCGTAGGTGGCGGCGGTGGAGGAGAAGACGAGGGTGCGCACGCCGCTCTCGCGCATGGCGGCGAGGAGTTCCATGGTGCCGCCGACGTTGTTGCGCCAGTACTTGTCGGGGTTGACGACCGACTCGCCGACCTGGGAGAAGGCGGCGAAGTGGAGGACGGCGTCGTAGGAGGCGTCGAGGAAGTCGCGGGCGTCCTGGACCGCCGCGTGGAGGAAGGAGGCTTCGGCGGGGACGGCTTCGCGGTGCCCGGTGGACAGGTCGTCGACCACGGTGACCTGGTGTCCGGCCTCCAGGAGGTGGGCGGCGACGACGCTGCCGACGTAGCCCGCTCCGCCGGTGACGAGGATCTTGCCGGGGCGGTCGGTTGTGCTGGGGGTGGTCACTGACCTGCTGCCTTTCCGTCGTTCGCGGCGTGGTGCCCGGGCACGGTAACGCCGGCGGCTATGTGCCGGCTGTGGCCCGGAAGCCGGGGGTGGCTACCTCGCGCAGCCGGGCGGCGGCCGCCTCGGGACGCACGTCGTTGATGAACACACTCATGCCGGATTCGGAACCGGCGAGGAACTTCAGCTTTCCCTCGGTGCGGCGGATGGTGAAGAGCTGAAGGTGAAGGGCGAAGTCCCGGCGCAGCGGGTGCTCCACGGGCGCCTGGTGCCAGGCGGCGATGTAGGGGGTGGGGGGCTGCCCGGTGCCGAAGAGGCGGTCGAAGCGGCGCAGGAGTTCGAGGTGGATGCGGGGGAACTCGGCGCGGGCGGCGTCGTCGAGGGCGAGCAGGTCGGGGACGCGGCGGTTCGGGTGGAGGTGGACCTCGTAGGGCCAGTGGGCGGCGTGGGGGACGAAGGCGGTCCAGTGTTCGCCCTCGATGACCAGGCGGTCGCCGGTGTGGCGTTCGGCGGTGAGGAGGTCGTCGAAGAGGTTGCGGCCGCCGGTGCGCTGCCGGTGTGCGGCCAGGGAGTGGAGCATGCGCTCGGTGCGGGGGGTGATGAAGGGATAGGCGTAGATCTGGCCGTGTGAGTGGCTGAGGGTGACGCCGATCTCCTGGCCGCGGTTTTCGAAGCAGAACACCTGCTGGACGCCGGGGAGTTGGGCCAGTTCGGCGGTGCGGTCGGTCCAGGCGTCGAGGACGAGGGCGGCCTGGTCGGGGGTGAGGTCGGCGAAGGAGGCGTCGTGGTCGGGGGTGAAGCAGACCACTTCGCAGCGGCCTGCGCCGGGGCGCCGGGGGAACGGGTCGTCGCCGTCGGCCGGGGCGCCGGGGCCGGAGCCTGGGCCGGGGTCGCCGGTGAGGGAGGGGAAGCGGTTTTCGAAGACCACGACGTCGTAGTCGTCGGCGGGGATCTCGCTGTGCCGGCCGTCGCGTGAGGGGCACAGGGGGCACTCGCCGGCGGGCGGGTGGTAGGTGCGGCCCTGCCGGTGGGAGGCGACGACGACCCATTCGCCGAGGAGGGGGTCGTGGCGGATCTCGGATGCGGTGGCCGTCGCTTCCAGCGGGCGCTGGTCCACGGCGTCGCGGACGGTGTCGTCGCGGGCGTCGTAGTAGACCAGTTCGCGACCGTCGGCGAGCCGGGTCGTCGTCTTCTTCACCCGGGAGCTCCTCACGTACCTGCGTCCGTCTCTTCACCCGGTGGGCACTGCAACAGAGTCACCGGCAACAGAATCGCACACAACTAACCATGACTGAACAAGCCTCGTCAAACGAGCGAGTCGAAGCGCGATCCAGCCCGGACTCGGGCCTCACGGGTAACTCGTCGGCCCCGCGCTGTGGCTCGCCGCTACCCGTCGCCATCGACCTGTCACCAATCCCCACGATCACAATCCAACAAAGAACTTCACCAGCACTGTTCATTTTCCAAACACCGGGGGTTACCTTCGGGCGGTCCCCTTCGCTGTCCGAGCAATGACGCAACCGAAGCGAGAACCCCATGTACAAGCTGGCCGCCGGGCTACGGCTCCCCATCGACGGACTCGACTACGCGATCCTGGTCATCTACTTCGCCGTGGTCCTGGGCATCGGCTTCGCCGCGAGGCGCAGCGTGCGAACAAGCCTGGACTTCTTCCTGTCCGGCCGGTCGCTCCCGGCGTGGGTCACGGGGCTGGCGTTCGTCGCCGCCAACCTCGGTGCCACCGAGATCCTCGGCATGGCGGCCAACGGAGCGCAGTACGGCGCCTACACCGTGCACTGGTACTGGATCGGCGCGATCCCGGCCATGGTCTTCCTCGGCCTGGTGATGATGCCGTTCTACTACGGCTCCAAGGTCCGCTCGGTGCCCGAGTTCCTGCTGCACCGCTTCGGCCCCTCCTCGCACCTGCTGAGCTCGGTCATCTTCGCGGTCTCGTCGGTGCTGATAGCCGGGGTCAACCTCTACGCCATGGCGATCGTGCTGCAGGCGCTGCTGGGCTGGCCGCAGTGGGTCGCGATCGTCGTCGCCGGAGCGTTCGTGCTCCTCTACATCACCGTCGGCGGCCTTTCCTCGGCGATCTACAAC
>CAYNNX010000172.1:12504-14238 GCA_964398515.1 uncultured Streptantibioticus sp.
TCTTCGTGATCCTCGCCGCGCTCATACCGCTGACGATCGTGGGTCTGAAGCGGGTCGGCGGCTGGCACGGACTGACGCACTCGCTGACCGACAGCCACGGCCACGCGTTCCTGACCGCCTGGAACGGCACCGGCATCGGCACCGCCAACCCGCTGGGCGCCAACTGGCTGACCATCGTCCTCGGCCTGGGCTTCGTGATGAGCTTCGGCTACTGGACCACCAACTTCGCCGAGGTGCAGCGCGCGCTGTCGGCGAAGAACCTCTCGGCCGCCCGGCGCACCCCGCTGATCGCCGCCTTCCCGAAGATCCTCATCCCCATGGTCGTGGTGGTGCCCGGCCTGATCGCGCTGGTCATGGAGCCCTCACTGGGCAGGTCCGCGGGCGGCCTGCAGTACAACGACGCCATCCCGGTGCTCATGCGCGACCTGCTGCCCAACGGCGTGCTGGGCATCGCGGTCACCGGACTGCTGGCCGCGTTCATGGCGGGCATGGCGGCCAACGTCTCCTCGTTCAACACCGTCTTCACCAACGACATCTGGGCCGCTTACGTCAAGAAGGGCCGCCCGGACGGCTATTACCTCACCACCGGCCGGGTCGTCACCGCGATCGGCGTGCTGGTCGGCATGGGGACGGCGTTCATCGCGTCGACGTTCAGCAACATCATGAACTACCTGCAGACGCTCTTCTCGTTCTTCAACGTGCCGCTGTTCTGCGTGTTCATCCTCGGCATGTTCTGGAAGCGGGCGACGGCCGCCGCGGGGTTCTGGGGGCTGCTGTCCGGCACGGTCGCCGCGATGGTCAACTACTTCTGGATCTACAAGCAGCACATCATCGCCATCCCCAGCGACCAGGGCGCCAACTTCGTCTCCTCCATGGTCGCCTTCGGGGTGGGCGCGGTCGTGGTGGCCGCCGTCTCGCTGGTCACCAGGCCCAAGCCGATCGAATCGCTGGCCGGGCTCGTGTACGGCACCCGGTCTCCCGGCATGGACGAGCTTCCCGCCGAGGGCGACGACGCCTGGTACCGCAAGCCGGCCCTGCTGGGCTGGGGCGCGGTCGCGCTCGCCGCGGCCTGCTACATCCCGTTCTCCCTCTGATCCCCCCTTCGTTCTGATCCCCGCACCGGAAACCGGAGAGAAGCACCCACCATGAGCGATCCGCACAGCGACTACCAGCACCAAGTCGAGGAACTGGAACGCACGTCGGCGACGGCGGCGCGGCTGTTCGACGTCCGGCGCATCATCGGCGGCCTGTTCACGGTCTACGGAGTGATCGTGACGATCGCCGGGTTCACCGCCTCCGACGCCGACATCCGCAAGGCACAGGGCATCAACATCAACCTGTGGACCGGGCTGGGCATGTTCCTGCTCGGTGTCGCCTTTCTGCTGGGGCTGCGGCTGAGCCCCACACCGCCGCCGGCCGCCGCGGCGGGCGTCGGCCCGGCCGACGACTAGCCGCCCGCGCCGGGCCCGGCCGCGGTACGTCCCGCGGCCGCGGCCCGCGCGAGCAGCACGGCGCTGGCCGCCAGCGCCGCCGCCTCCAGTCGTGACCCGACCCCCAACTTGACCAGCACGCGCTGCACATGGGTACGGGCCGTGCTCGGCGCGATCCGCATCCCGGCCGCGATAAGCCGGGTGTCCTCGCCCTCGGCGACCCGGACCAGCACCTCCACCTCCCTGGGGGTGAGCAGCCGCAGCAGCCGGCTCCCCTCGTCGTCCGGTTCGGCCAGCGGCTGGA
>CAYNNX010000173.1:0-14133 GCA_964398515.1 uncultured Streptantibioticus sp.
GTCGGCTGACTGAGCCCGGGCGAGGGCGACGCGCCGCCGCGGTGAGTTCCGCGGCGGCGCTTCGCTGTTGAGGACTGGCCGAGCGCGACCGTCAGCGGTGCATCTGCTTGGCCAGGTCGTCGTCCGCACCCTTGAAGGTGTGGGCGGCCTGGTGCAGGAACTGGGCCATGCCGTGCAGACCGTCGATGGTCTTGGCGGCGCCCTGGGTGAACTCCTGGTACGACTGGTCGAACGCCTTGGAGGAGCGGTCGGTGACGTAACCGTCGTTCACCAGGTGCTGGATGCGCTTCTGCAGGTCCTGGAGCCTGTGCTGGATGTCGTCGTGAGCGCGGTCCAGTTCGGTCCCCGCATTGTCCATGTCTTGGTACGTGACCTTGATGTTGGCCATTTCGGCACACCTCTCGCTACACGCCTCAGGGCCGACCCCCGTGGCTCCCGTTCATACATCGCAGGCGAAGCTGAAGTCCCCCCGCTCGGTGGGTCAGCTTACGGGTGTTGACGCGGCCGCCGCATCTTGCGGTTCCAGGAAACGGAAGGTCGATGTGACGGCGTCGAAGATATCGAAGAACGAATCCGCCAAATCCAGCACCTGACTGCTTCCCGCTACCAGAGCGACCCTGTCCCCCTTGCCTGGCTTACCCGGAACGGGAATGAACGTCTGCATCAGCACACTTCGCACGGTCCGGGTGTCGCCCGGGATCTCGATGTCCTCGATGCCGTAGGTGCGCGCCGCGGTGCCGACGTGCGGGATATCGACGGTCGTCACCTTTCGCCAGGTGTCCCCCTCGCGCCGGGCGAGCTTCTCGCGCAACCCCTCGGCTATCGCGGCCGGATCGGTGCCGAGCGTGCGCCCGTCCCGGGTGCGCGCCTCGATCAGCGAGACGGTGACGGAGGCGGTGACCGGGACCGCCCCGAAGTTCTGCGCCATGCAGCCGCAGTACACCGCGCCGCCGGTGTGCGCGTCCCGGGCCGCCTGGCGCAGGAACTTCGTGATGACCGCGCGGTGTTCGGCCAGCGCGGGGTTCTCCTTGGCGCGCTGGGCGACCAGGCGGCGTATGGAGTCCTCACGCGTGGCCGGGTCGAGGTCGAACTCCCACCACGACATGGGCACGGTGAGGGAGAACCCCGCCCGCTCGACCGGCATCACCCGGATCCTGCTGCTCATCCCTGCCCGCTGCCCTTCCCGTTGCCGCCGTTCGCGTTGCCGCCGCCGTCGGTGTGCACGCTCTTCTCCAGCTGGTCGCCGAGGTCGCCGTCGGTCTTGCGGATCTGCTGGACGGCGAAGTCGGCGAGCTTGGCCAGGCCGTCGAGATGCTTGTCGATCTCGCCGCGCCCGTCCTTCCAGTTGTGCTCGAAGCTGTCCAGCGCGCCCGCCACCTTGCCCGAGCCCAGAACGCTCTCATAGGTGTCGAACAGCTTGCGCGTGCTGTCCATCGTGTTCCTGATCGACCGCAGCTGCGACGCGAACGCCTCCAGCCCCGTCAGGTCCATCGCCAGCTTGTCGCCCGCCATGACGCTCCCCCCTTCCCCTGTGCGCCGTACGGCCATTGAACCGCACACCGGTGACAACGCGGCGCGGACGGGCGCCGGTTCCGTGGCGGCCGCGTGCGGATGTTCACCGTTCCCGCACCTGTTCACCAGGACTCGCCTGGGTCGCTGTCGTACCCGTCGGGCATCATGGTGCCCACTTAAGCCTCGACACATCCAGCGCCCAGGGGGACGGCAGTGGAACTCCAGCTCAGCGTCATCGACCCGGTCCGCGACGACCGCGCGGACGTGCTGGTCGACACCGACCCCGCGGCGCCGGTCGGCGCCCTGGCGGTCGAGATCGCGCGCCAGCTGGGTCACCCGGTGGAGACGGCGAACGGCGGACCGCCCAATCTGCACATCAACGGCTTCCGGCTCGACCCGGAGGTCAGCCTCGACGCCTCCCCCGTGCGCGACGGCGCCCTGATCTCGCTCTCCGCGCCCGCCCCGAGCACCGCCCCGGACGCCCAGGGCACCGTCGAGCTGCGCGTCGTCGGCGGCCCCGACGCGGGCGGAGTGCACCGGCTCGGCCCCGGCGTGGCGGTCGTCGGCAGCGGGCCGGACGCCTGGATCCGGCTGGCCGACCCCCAACTGCCCGGCTCCGCGGTCGAGGTGGACGTCGCCATCGACGGCACGGTGACGGTGAGCCCGGCGCTGGGCACCACGGCGACGATGGACGGCCAGCCGCTGACCGGCCCCCGGCCCTGGCGGCGGCGCAGCGTGGTGGCCGCCGGCCAGACGCTGCTCGAACTGCAGCACCCCACCTTCCCGGACGCGGCGCTCAAGCCCTCCGACGACGGCACCGGTCTGGACTACAACCGGCCGCCGCGCATCACCCCGCCGCCGCGGCCCACCAAGTTCAGCCTGCCGACCAAGCCCAAGCAGAACGAGTCGCGGCCGCTGCCGTGGGTGATGGCGCTCGTGCCGCTGGTGGGCTCGGTCACCATGGCGGCGATGATGAACCAGCCGCGCTATCTGTTCATGGCGCTGCTGAGCCCGATCACCATGGTCGCCAACTACCTCAACGACCGGAAGCACGGCAAGACCTCGTTCCGCAAGACGCTGGCGGACTACGAGAAGCACAAGGACTCCATCGAGCGCCAGGCCCGCAAGGCCGTGGCCGCCGAGACCGGCGCCGCCCGCGACGCCTGCCCCGACCCGGCCGAGGTGGTCGTCACCGCGACCGGCCCCGGCCAGCGGCTGTGGGAGCGCCGCCGCGCCGACGGTGACTACGGGCTGCTGCGGGTCGGCACCGGCACCCTCCCCTCCGAGGTCGAGGTCTCCGACCCCATGCAGGAGGAGCACAAGCGCACCGCGCCGCGCAACCTGGTCGACGTCCCCGTCAGCGTGCCCATGCCGGCCCACGGCGTGCTGGGCATCGCCGGCCGCGGCGAGCTGCCCCGGGCCATCGGCCGCTGGCTCGTCGCCCAGGCCGCCGTGCTGCACTCCCCCGCCGACCTCCAGGTCTACATCCTCACCGACCCCAGCGGTCGGCAGAGCTGGGAGTGGGTGCGCTGGCTGCCGCACGCCCGGGCCAAGGAGGGGCAGGGCGCGATCTCCATGGTCGGCACCGACGCCGACAGCGTCGCCCGCCGCATCAGCGAGCTGCTCGCCCAGGTCACCGCCCGCCAGGACGCCGCCCGCGAGGCCGGGATGGCGGACAACCAGCAGTGGAGCGGCCCGACGATCCTGGTGGTGCTGGACGGCTCGCGCCGGCTGCGCGCCCTGCCGGGGCTCACCCAGATCCTGCGTGACGGCCCGGGCGTGGGCATCCACCTGATCTGCCTCGACGCCGACCGGCGCCTGCTGCCCGAGGAGTGCCGCGCCCTGGTCGAGGAGGACTACTACGGGCTGCTCCAGGTCTCCATGGCCGGCCGGGAGCCGGTCACCCAGGTCCGTCCGGACTGCGTGACCCCCGAGTGGTGCGAGCAGGTGGCCCGCGCGATCGCCCCGATCCGGGACATCAGCGGCGACGAGGGCGCGGCCCTGCCCGACTCCTGCCGCCTGCTGGACGTGATCGAGCTGGAACCGCCCACGTCCGAGGCGATCGCCGCCCGCTGGGCCATGGGCGGCCGCAGCACCAGCGCGGTCGTCGGCGCCTCCTTCGACGGCCCGTTCGCCATCGACCTGGTGCGCGACGGCCCGCACGGCCTGGTCGCCGGCACCACCGGTTCGGGCAAGTCGGAGCTGCTGCAGACCATCGTCGCCTCGCTGGCGGTGGCCAACCGACCGGACGCCATGACGTTCGTGCTCGTCGACTACAAGGGCGGTTCGGCGTTCAAGGACTGTGTGAAGCTGCCGCACACCGTCGGCATGGTCACCGACCTCGACACGCACCTGGTGGAGCGGGCCCTGGAGTCGCTCGGCGCCGAACTGCGCCGCCGGGAGCACATCCTGGCCGCGGCCGGCACCAAGGACCTGGAGGACTACATCATCGCGATGCGCACCAACCCCGCGCTCGCGCCGATGCCCCGACTCCTCATCGTGATCGACGAGTTCGCCTCCATGGCCCGCGAACTGCCCGACTTCGTCACCGGTCTGGTCAACATCGCGCAGCGAGGCCGTTCGCTCGGCATCCACCTGATCCTGGCGACCCAGCGCCCCTCCGGCGTGGTCTCCCCCGAGATCCGCGCCAACACCAACCTGCGCATCGCCCTGCGCGTCACCGACGCCGCGGAGTCCACCGACGTCATCGACGCCCCCGACGCGGGCCACATCGCCAAGTCCACCCCCGGCCGCGCCTACGTGCGGCTCGGCGCCTCCTCGCTGCTGCCGTTCCAGTCGGGCCGCGTGGGCGGCCGCCGCCCCGGGCAGGTCGCCACCAAGGCGCCGGCCCCCTTCACCGCGGCCGTGGGCTGGGAGGGGCTGGGCAAGCCCGCACCGGCCCGGCCGGCCGGCGCCAAGACCAACGACGACGACCTGCTGACCGACCTTGCGGTCCTGGTCGACGCCGTCATCGGCGCCAACGAGCAGCTGGGCATCCCGGCACAGCACAGCCCGTGGCTGGCCGCGCTGCCGCAGTCGATGACCCTGGACGACCTGGAGCCACCGCGCCGCCTCTCGCCCGACGGGCTGCTCCCCGCGCCGTACGCGGTGGACGACCTGCCCGCCCAGCAGGCCCGCCGGACCACGATGATCGACCTGCCGACCTTCGGCCACATGATGATCGCCGGCGCCCCGCGCACCGGCCGGTCGCAGGCGCTGCGGACCATCGCCGGTTCGCTGGCCCGCGCCAACTCCCCGGCCGACGTGCACATGTACGCCCTCGACTGCGGCAACGGCGCGCTGCTGGCGCTGGGCTCGCTCCCCCACTGCGGTGCCGTGGTGCGGGCCAACGAGGCCGACCGTGCGGTGCGGCTGATCGGCAACCTGTCGGCCGAGGCCCAGCGCCGCATGTCGCTGCTGGGCGAGTGCGGCTTCACCGACATCAACGAGCAGCGCACGGGCGTGCCGGAGGCCGAGCGCCTGCCGCACATCGTGCTCTTCCTGGACCGCTGGGAGGGCTTCATGCCCACCCTCGGCGAGATCAACACCGGCTCCCTGACCGACACAATCTTCCAGCTGATGCGGGAGGGCGCCTCGGTCGGCATCCACGTGATCATCTCCGGTGACCGCACGGTGCTGCTGGGCCGCATCTCGACACTGACCGAGAACAAGATGGCCTTCCAGCTCAGCGACGCCTCCGACCTGAGCCTGATCGGGCTCAACCCGCGCAAGGTCCCGGCCGAGATGCCGCCCGGCCGCGGCTTCCGCGCCCAGGGCGCCGTCGAGACCCACGTCGCGCTGCTCACCGAGGACCCCAGCGGCCAGGCGCAGTCGGCGGCGCTGGCCACGATCGGCCGGTGGGCCAAGGGCCGCTGGTCGGACGTGCCGCGCTCGCGGCTGCCGTTCCGGGTGGACGTGCTGCCGCAGCGGATCGGCTTCGAGGAGGCCTGGGACCTGCGCGACACCTCCGACCCCAAGGTCAACAGCCCGCTGTGGGCGCTGGCCGCGGTCGGCGGCGACCAGCTGCTGGCGCACGGCCCCGACCTCGCCTCCGGCGCCGGATCCTTCGTGATCGCGGGCCCGCCGCGCTCCGGCCGCAGCACCGCGCTGCTCACGATGACCCGCTCGCTGCTGTCGATGGGCACCCAGGTGATCCTGGCCGCGCCGCTGCGCTCCTCGCCGCTGCGCCGGCTGAAGAACGCACCGGGCGTCGTGGGCTACTTCGCCGCCGAGGACATCTCCCCCCAGGAGCTCCAGGAGGCCATCGACCGGGTCCAGGGGCCGGCCGCGATCCTCATCGACGACGCGGAACTGCTGCGCCAGTGCAGCGCCGGCGATCTGCTCAGCTCGGTGGTGCGCGGCTCCATCAGCAAGAAGATCGGCGTGGTGGTCGCGGGAGACGCGGACGACGTGTGCGGCGGCTTCTCCGGCTGGCAGGTGGAGATGAAGAAGGCCCGCCAGGGTCTGCTGCTCTCCCCGCAGAACCTCTCGGACGCCGACCTGATCGGCATCCGCCTCCAGCGCGGCTCGGTGGGCAACGCCGTGGTCCCCGGCCGCGGTCTGCTCCACCTCGGCGACGGCGAGGTGATCACCGTCCAGGTGCCGCTGACCTCGCTGTAGTCGCGCGAGCGCATCCGACGTGAAGGGCCCGGCCGCTGCCGGCCGGGCCCTTCACATGTCGGACACGCCCTACAGGTTGGTACGCGGCCCGGTGTAGGCGTCCGGCCGGTACAGCTCCACCTCCACGTCCGGCGGGAAGCCGGTGGTGCCGCCGACCCGGCGGGCGAACTCGGCGATTCCGGCGAGCTGGGCCTCGCCGAGCGAGAAGTCGAGCGTGGTGAAGTAGCTCTCCAGCACAGGGGCGTCGAACGCCTCCCAGCGGGCGGCCTGCTCGGCGGCCTTCGCCACTTCCTGCAACGACAGGTCACGTGAGGTGAGGAAGGCCTTGTGGACCTCGTGGACGGCCCGCGGGCGCCGCTCGAGGAAGTCGCGGCGGGCGGCCCAGACGGCGAAGACGAACGGCAGGCCGGTCCACTCCTTCCACATCAGCCCGAGGTCGTGCACTTCCAGGCCCAGCCGGGGTCCGTCGTGGAGCCGCGCCCGCAGCGCCGCGTCCCCGATGAGCACCGCGGCCTGCGCCTCCTGCATCATCAGCCCGAGATCGGGCGGACACGTGTAGTAGTCGGGTGCCACACCGTACCGCTCGGCCAGCAGCAACTGCGCGAGCCGCACCGAGGTACGGGAGGTGGAGCCCAGGGCGACCCGCTGGCCGTCGAGCCGGTCGAGGGGGATCTGGCTGACGATCACACACGACATCACCGGTCCGTCGCAGCCGACGGCGATGTCGGGGAGGGCGACGAGGTCGTCGGCGTGGCGCAGGAATTCCACCAGCGAGATGGGCGAGATGTCCAGCTCGCCGCCGACCAGCCGATCGTTGAGCTTCTCAGGGGTGTCCTTGGTCAACTCAATATCGAGCTGTCCCCCCGTTGGGGCGAGTCCCCAATACCGGGGTAGGCAGTACAGCAAGTGGATGTGGCCGACCGGGGGGCGGCGGGGTCGGCCGCCCCGGGGTGCCGTAAGCGCAGAATTGTCCACATCAGGAGGCTAGACCCGGCCGATCGCGCCGCTGCCGCGGGGCTGCCGGATCACGTCGCGCGCGGCGCACCCTCCGACGCAAGATCTTCCTCCCTTCCGCAGCCGAGTTGGCCGTGCTACGCTCGACCGCAAGTTGCAGTTTGGTTTCCCTTGCAGTACAGAGCCTGCGGAGCATGTAACGCCGCAGGCTTTTGTGATTTCAGACTTCTTTGCAGGTTCTGGAGCAGGGCGACCCTTGGCCCAAGGAGGGCTTTATGGCTACCGGAACCGTGAAGTGGTTCAACGCTGAAAAGGGCTTCGGCTTCATCGCCCAGGACGGCGGTGGCCCCGACGTCTTCGTCCACTACTCCGCGATCAACGCCACTGGCTTCCGCTCCCTGGAGGAGAACCAGGCGGTGTCCTTCGACGTCACGCAGGGCCCCAAGGGCCCGCAGGCCGAGAACGTCACCATCGCCTGACCCTCTCCCAGGGCAGATTGTCGCGCCTGATACGCAGTACCAAGGAGCCCCGCGCTGTGCGCGGGGCTCCTGCCTTTGGCCGGAGGCAACCTCGTTACCCTGGGTAACCTATTCCGGGGTAAGGGCGAGCGCGGCGCGTCCTCGTCAGGACACGTTCAGCGCCGTGTCGTCGACGACGAAGCTGGTCTGCAGGCTGGCGTCCTCGGTGCCGGTGAACTTCAGCGTCACCGTCTGCCCGGCGAACGCCGACAGGTCGAAGGACTTCTGCACATACCCGGCCGCCGCGTTCACGTTGGAGTACGTGGCGAGCGTGGTGGAGTTCGCCTGGACGGTCAGCTTGTCGTAGGCGGTGCCGCCCGTCTCGGCGGTGTCGATGTGCAGCCAGAAGGAGAAGGCGGCCTTGCAGCCGGCCGGGATCGTCACCGTCTGGGAGAGCGTGTCGGTGTGCGCGCTCCCGTAGCCGTCCAGCCACGCGTCCCACGAGCCGGAGTGCGCGGGCTCGGAGGATGAGTTGTTGATGACGCCCGAGGTCGCGGTCCACGGCGAGGCCGTCCCCGTCTCGAAGCCCGGGTTGCCCAGCAGCTGGCCCGCGGTGCAGCCGCCGCCGCTGCCCGATCCGATCGTCCAGGAGAAGGTGGTGCTGCCCGAGGCGCCGGTGCTGTCCGTCGCGGTGACCGTCACGCTGGAGGTGCCCGCGGTGGTCGGCGTGCCGGAGATCAGACCGGTCGAGGAGTCGATCGCCAGCCCGGCGGGCAGACCGGAGGCCGAGTAGCCAAGGGTCGCCGAGGAGGACGAGTCGCTCGCCGTGATCTGGAGGCGGGCCGCGGTGCCGACGGTACCGGTCTGGTTGCCCGGGTTGGTCACCGTGACCGTGTTGGACGAGGTGCCGCCGCCCACGATCGGGTGGGACATCTCGCAGCCGCCGGCTCCGTTGTTGAAGTCATTGGCCCAGGTCGACTGCATCGGGAAGGTGCCGGTCGAGAAGGCGACGTCGGCCGTAGCGCCCTGGCCGGTCTTGATCCAGGCGCACTTGTCGCCGTTCTCCTGGCCGCCGCTGTCCGTCCAGCCGCCCGCCGGGTTCTGGTCGGTGATCGTCTCGGCGTACTCGTGCCCCTCGACGATCGTCACGCCGTCCAGCGTGCCGGGGCTGTTCACCGAGCCCTGGCCGCAGCTGGTGCCCGCGTCGGTGACGTACGGCAGGTTGGTGAAGGCGAGTTGGCCGTACGGGGAGCTGACCGCGCCGCCGCTCAGCGTCGAGTCGCCGGTGTAGTCGTGCCAGGCGCAGAAGTTGCCGCTGGCGGTGTTGAAGCCGTCCGGGGTGGTGCCGGTGGGGGAGACGACGACGTACTGGTTGTTGCGGTTGGCCGCGGCGGAGGTGTTGCCGAAGTGGCCGGAGGCCTTCACGGCCTCGGCGCCGATCTGGTTGCCGGTGGCGCTGCTCGGGGCGGCGGAGGAGGTGTCCACCCACACGCCGGCGAGCGCGCCCCCCGTCGGGTAGCCGACGTGCGCGGCCGTGCTCGGGCAGCTCTGCGAGCCGCTCGCTATGCCCTCGCAGTACTGCGTCATCACGCCCGACCAGGTCTCGTTGCCGGCGCCCAGCCCCTTGAACAGCGCCTGGAGGCGGGGCGCCATGCCGTTGGGGTCGCCGCTGAGCGTGGTGTACCCGTTGGCGTCGGTGCCCGAGGCTCCCCACTGCGAACCCCAGAAGACGAGGTAGACGCGGGGCGCTCCGGTGGTCACGCCGATGCTCGGAGTGCCCGCGCCGCCACCGTAGTTGAGGTTGCCGGAGGAGGTGGCGGCCGTGCTGGTGCTCGCGTGGTGGGCGGCACCGCGCACGGGGAACGCACCGTGCCGGTACGCGTGCCCCTGCGCGGGATCGGGGAGCGTGCTACCGCCCGCGGCCTGCGCCGTTCCGGCCGCGGCGAAGCCGCTGACGGCGATTCCGAGGGAGACCAGCGCGGTCAGTGCCGTGCGTCTGGCCCCACGAGCGGTGGGGGGATTTCCCATGGTCGAGGGTTTCCTCTCTCAAGGCGGCACCGCCCGCAGGGTGTTCGGCGGTGCCCGCATTCGTGGACACGGCCGACGGCCCGCCGCCGCGTTCCGCTCCCGCACATCGCCCGCCGGGCCCCGCCGGAATATCCGCGCGCAACCGGATAAACGCGGTCCCGCAACCTCCCCGGTGCACACGGGATTTCCCGGGCAAACGACGTGGTGTTCCGCGGAAACCTGCTGTCTCCGTTGCGACTTCGGGGTTGAGCGCTGAACGGGAAGTACACGAACCACGGCACCGGAATTACTGCCACCACTGGGAGTGGTGCACCGTCTGCCGCGGGGAAGCAAAGCAGCATTGATGAACACGCGTCAACGAGCGGGAAAAAAGTTCGTGCGTTACGCCATGGCATCGTTGCCAAGCACGCCGTCGCGGGAGGAGTCCGCCCACCCCGCCGGGCAGCCCGTCCGGGCGACACCACACATATCCGGCGTTCACCGCGGGCATTCCCTGGGAGCCGGGGCGAGTCCGCCCAGGGCATCCATGGGACGAAAGGACAGCACATGCGGGCCAGCGTCGGAGATCGGCTCCTCGTCCACGGCAGGATCGTGGGCCAGAGCGACCGGACGGCGGAGATCATCGAGGTCCTCGGGGCCGACGGCGCTCCGCCCTATCGCGTCCGCTTCGAGGACGGTCGGGAATCGGTCATGTCGCCCGGGCCGGACGCGATCGTCCGGAGCTTCCCCGCCTCCGGGCGGTAGGCCGCGTGACAGCGCGAGAAGGGCCCCGCCGGACGGCAGGGCCCTTCCTCGTCGCGCACCGCTAGGCAGCGGCGGCGACCGGCTCGCGCTCGTTCAGGTCGTCTGACTCCACGTCGCCGTGGACGCCGTTGAACCTCTCGCGGTCGAGGATTCCCTCACGCGCGGCCACCAGCACCGGGCACAGCGACTGTCCGGCCACGTTGGTCGCGGTCCTCATCATGTCCAGGATCGGGTCGATCGCCAGCAGCAGGCCGACGCCCGCCAGCGGCAGGCCGAGGGTGGACAGGGTGAGGGTCAGCATCACGGTGGCGCCGGTCAGGCCGGCGGTGGCGGCGGAGCCGATCACCGAGACGAAGACGATGAGCAGGTAGTCGCGGATGCCGAGATGGACGCCGAAGACCTCGGCGATGAAGATCGAGGCGAGCGCCGGGTAGATCGAGGCGCAGCCGTCCATCTTGGTGGTGGCCCCGAACGGCACCGCGAAGGAGGCGTACTCGCGCGGCACGCCGAGGCGTTCGGTGACCCGCTGGGTGACGGGCATGGTGCCCACCGACGAGCGGGAGACGAAGGCGAGCTGGATCGCGGGCCAGGCACCGCGGAAGAACTGCAGGGGGTTGACCCTGGCGACGGTCGCCAGCAGCAGCGGGTAGACGCCGAAGAGCACCAGGGCGCAGCCGACGTAGACGTCGGCGGTGAACGTCGCGTACTGCTTGACCAGGTTCCAGCCGTAGGTGTTGACGGCGTTGCCGATCAGGCCGAGCGTGCCGAGCGGGGCGAGCCGGATGACCCACCACAGGGCCTTCTGCAGCAGCTCCAGGATCGCGGTGCTCAGGGTGAGGAAGGGCTGCGCCTTCTCCCGGAGCTGGAGCGCGGCGATGCCGGTGACCGCCGCCATGAAGACGATCTGCAACACGTTGAGCTGTGTGAAGGGCGTGATGACGTCGGTCGGCAGGATGCCGGTGATGAAGTCCAGCCAGGAGCCGGTGTGCTGCGGCTTGGCGCCGTCGGCGGCGGTCAGGCCGGTGCCGGAACCGGGGTGGGTGATCAGGCCGATGGCCAGTCCGATCACGACGGCGATCAGGGAGGTGGCCATGAACCACAGCAGCGTGCGGGTCGCCAGCCGGGCGGCGTTGGACACGCCCCGCAGGTTGGCGATGGAGACGACGATCGCGAAGAAGACGAGCGGGGCCACCGCGAGCTTCAGCAGCTGGACGAAGAGGTGGCCGATCTTGTCCAGCGTCGCGCCGAGCCAGGAGATGTCCTGGCTGTGCGCGAGCCACCCCAGCAGGGCGCCACAGACCAGGCCCAGCAGTATCTGCGCCCAGAACGGGATCTTCGGTATTCGACGGGACGCGCCGACCGGATTGGTTGTAGTGGACATGTACTTCACGCTAACACCTGGACTTTGACGAACCCAAAGGATCTCTTTGGTCTCGCCCCGACAGGAAGTGCCAACGCCCCACCGGGAGAAGGTGATTCCCGGTGGGGCGCGGTGAAGTTGCGTGACGACCGTCACATCGCAGAAGCCGACAGCTATGTCGTCTTCGGCATACGGCTCAACCCTGTGCGGAACGCGCGGCGTCGTCGGCCGCGTCCTCGTCCGCGGCCTTGAGGTCGAAGGCCTGCCTGGCGCGTTCGACGCGCTGCGAGACCTGCACGGACGCCGCCTCGCGGGCGCCGCGCAGCAGGGCGAAGCTGAGCGCGCCGGAGATGACAAGCGCGAGCAGCATCACCCACAGGTAGTTGGAGTCCCCGAGCCCGGCGGGGAGTATGCGCAGGTAGACCAGGCCCCAGATGACCGCGAAGCTGGCCGCGAACAGGCCCAGACGCAGCACGGTGTAACGGAGCATGGGGCTCGGCTTCCAGCTCACGGCTTTCCACACCTTCGTTCCGATTCGAGGCACGTACCTCTCCAGTGAAGCACGGCCGCGACGCGATCACGCCAGGGGGAGCCACATGATGACGTCGTCGCGGTCGTCGTCCGGGGCGACGCGGATCGCCGAGGGGACCCTGCCGACCTCCTTGTAGCCGGCGGAGGCGTAGAAGCGCTCCAGGCCGAGGCCGCCCCGGCAGGTCAGGCGCAGGGCCCCGAACCCGAGATCGCGGGCGAAGGCCTCGGCTTGCCGCATCAGTTCGCCGCCGTGGCCGGTGCCCTGGAGCGCGGGGGCGACCATCACCGTGTACAGCCAGGCCCAGTGGCCCATCAGGCGGTGCGTGTTGAAACCGACGAACGCGGTCGCCACCGGCTGCCCTGCCGCGTAGCCGACGAGCAGGCGCATCCGGCCCCCGGCGATGGCGGCGGCGTGCTTGTCCAGCTCCGGGCGGATGTCCTCGACCGTCACCGGCGGCACGAAGCCCACGGCGCCGCCCGCGTTGCTGACGTCGGTCCAGAGCCGGGCGATGCCCTCCCGCAGGTCGGGGGTGAGCTCGGGATCGCGCGTGAACGTAATGGGCATGCAGGCAAGTTACCTATTACCGATTCGGGTGCGCAAACGCCATGGGAAACGGCGCGGGAACGACGAAGGCCCCGGCAACCACACGGTGGCCGGGGCCCGGATCGGCACTCGGGGCGATCCCGTGAAACGCCTCACACCCTCATCGGCTGCGGCGCCTCGCGCCGGTTCGCCTCCGGGCCGGGGTACTCGCGGATCACCTCGTAGCGGGTGTTCCGCTCGACCGGGCGGAAGCCGGCGTCCCGGATCAGCTCCAGGATGTCCTCCCGGGTGAGCTTGTCGGGGGTGCCGAAGTCGTCCGCGTCGTGCGTGATCTTGTACTCGACGACCGAGCCGTCCATGTCGTCCGCGCCGTGGTTGAGGGCGAGTTGGGCGGTGGACAGCCCGTGCATCACCCAGAAGACCTTCACATGCGGCACGTTGTCGAACAGCAGCCGCGAGACGGCGAAGGTCTTGAGCGCCTCCGCGCCCGTGGCCATGGTCGTGCGGGCCTGAAGGCGGTTGCGGACCTTGCCGTCCTTCATGTCCACGAAGTCGTGCTGGTAGCGCAGCGGGATGAAGACCTGGAACCCGCCGGTCTCGTCCTGCAGTTCACGCAGGCGCAGCACGTGGTCCACCCGGTGCCGGGGCTCCTCGATGTGCCCGTAGAGCATCGTGGACGGCGTCTTGAGGCCCTTGGAGTGCGCCAGGCGGTGGATGCGGGACCAGTCCTCCCAGTGCGTGCGGTGGTCCACGATGTGCTGGCGGACCTCCCAGTCGAAGATCTCGGCGCCGCCGCCGGTCAGCGACTCCAGGCCCGCGTCGATGAGTTCGTCGAGGATCTCGTCGGCGCTCAGCCCAGAAATCGTCTCGAAGTGGTGGATCTCGGTCGCGGTGAACGCCTTCAGCGACACGTTCGGCAGCGCTTCCTTCAACGCCCGCAAGGACCGCGGGTAGTAGCGCCACGGGAGCGTCGGGTGGAGGCCGTTGACGATGTGCAGCTCGGTGAGGCTCTCGCTCTCCATCTCCTGGGCGAGCTTGACCGCCTCCTCGATGCGCATCGTGTACGCGTCCTTCTCGCCCGGCTTGCGCTGGAACGAGCAGTACGCGCAGGACGCGGTGCACACGTTGGTCATGTTGAGGTGGCGGTTGACGTTGAAGTGCACCGCGTCGCCGTTCTTCTGCGTGCGCACGTGGTGGGCGAGACCGCCGAGCCAGGCCAGGTCGTCGGACTCGTAGAGGGCGATGCCGTCCTCACGGGTCAGCCGTTCCCCCGAGTGGACCTTCTCCTCCAGCTCCCGCTTGAGCCCAGCGTCCATGCCGCCTCCTGTGTGCCGAACCAACCCGTCGAGCCTACGCCTACGCCTCTTCGGGCAGCCCTCCGA
>CAYNNX010000174.1:0-14035 GCA_964398515.1 uncultured Streptantibioticus sp.
GCCCTGCTCCCGCTCGGCGCGCAGGCCGTCGGTGAGCAGCGCCAGGTCGGGAGCGGTCGCCCCGCGGCGGCGCGAGGCGTGCTCCACGGCCTCCAGCTGGTCGGCCAGGACCGACTTGGAGTCGTGCAGCAGCCGCCCGACGAGCGTGGACTTGCCGTCGTCCACGGAGCCGGCGGTGGCGAAGCGCAGCAGCGAGGTCGCTGAGGTGTCGGCGGTGACGGTCATCTAGAAGTACCCCTCGCGCTTGCGGTCCTCCATCGCGGCCTCCGACAGCTTGTCGTCGGCGCGGGTGGCACCCCGTTCGGTGAGCCGGCTGGCGGCGATCTCGGCGATCACCTGCTCGATGGTACGGGCGTCGGAGTCCACCGCCCCGGTGCACGACATGTCGCCGACCGTGCGGTAGCGGACCAGCCGCCGCTCCACGGTCTCGCCGTCCTTCGGGCCGCCCCACTCGCCGGCCGTCAGCCACATCCCGTCCCGCGTGAAGACCTCCCGCTCGTGGGCGTAGTAGATCTCCGGCAGCTCGATGCCCTCGCGGGCGATGTACTGCCACACGTCCAGCTCGGTCCAGTTGGACAGCGGGAAGACCCGCACGTGCTCACCGGGTGCGTGCCGGCCGTTGTACAGCTGCCACAGCTCCGGGCGCTGGCGGCGGGGGTCCCAGGCGCCGAACTCGTCGCGGAGCGAGAAGACACGCTCCTTCGCCCGCGCCTTCTCCTCGTCCCGCCGGCCGCCGCCGAACACCGCGTCGTAGCGGCCCTCGTTGATCGCGTCCAGCAGGGGAACGGTCTGCAGCGGGTTGCGGGTGCCGTCCGGGCGCTCGCGCAGCCGCCCGTCGTCGATGTAGTCCTGCACCCTCGCCACGTGCAGCCGCAGGGAGTGCTTCGCCACCGTACCGTCGCGGTACTCGATGACCTCGGGGAAGTTGTGGCCGGTGTCCACGTGCAGCAGCCCGAACGGAACCGCGGCGGGCGCGAACGCCTTGAGCGCCAGGTGCAGCATGACGATCGAGTCCTTGCCGCCGGAGAACAGGATCACCGGCCGCTCGAACTCGCCCGCCACCTCGCGGAAGATGTGCACCGCCTCGGACTCCAGCGCGTCCAGGTGCGACAGCGCGAACGGGTTGTCGACGCCCTCGGAGGGCTCGGTCGCCGTGGTCACAGCAGTCCCCTCTCGACGAGCAGCGCGTGCAGCGCGTCGGCGGACTGCGCCACGCTGCCGTTCTGCGTCTCGATCCGCAGGTCCGGCGCCGCCGGTGCCTCGTACGGGTCGTCGACGCCGGTCAGCCCCGAGATCTCACCGGCGGCCTGCTTGGCGTACAGCCCCTTGACGTCACGCACCGAGCACACCTCGACGGGGGTGGCGACGTGCACCTCCAGGTAGGCGGTGCCGTTCTGCTCGTGCCGCTTGCGGACCGCCTCCCGGCTGTCCGCGTAGGGCGCGATCACCGGGACGAGCACCTTGACGCCGTTGGAGGCGAGCAGTTCGGCCACGAACCCGATGCGCTGCACGTTGGTGTGGCGGTCCTCGCGGCTGAAGCCCAGACCGGCCGAGAGGAACTCGCGGATCTCGTCACCGTCGAGCACCTCGGTCCGGTGCCCCGCGCCCCGCAGCCGCTCCGCCAGCGCGCAGGCGATCGTGGTCTTGCCCGCGCTCGGCAGACCGGTGAGCCACACCGTGGCGCCCTGGTCTGTCACGCTCATCTCATTCTCCTGACGGTTCGTCATCAGCCGTGCAGTCCGCACTCGGTCTTCGCGCGCCCCGCCCAGCGGCCCGCACGGGCGTCCTCGCCCTCCAGCACCCGCCGCGTGCACGGCGCGCAGCCGACGGAGGCGTAGCCATCCATCAGCAGCGGATTGGTGAGCACGCCGTGCCCGGCGACGTAGGCGTCGACGTCTGCCTGCGTCCAGCGGGCGATAGGGGAGACCTTGACCTTGCCCCGCCGCGCGTCCCAGCCGACCACCGGGGTGTCCGCCCGGGTCGGCGACTCGTCCCGGCGCAGCCCCGTGGCCCACGCGTCGTACCCGGCCAGCCCCTCCTCCAGCGGCCTGACCTTGCGCAGCGCGCAGCACAGATCGGGGTCGCGGTCGTGCAGCTTCGGGCCGTACTCGGCGTCCTGCTCCGCCACGGTCTGCCGCGGAGTCAGCGTGATCACGTTGACGTCCATCACGGCGGCGACCGCGTCCCGGGTGCCGATGGTCTCGGGGAAGTGGTAGCCGGTGTCGAGGAAGACCACGTCCACCCCGGGCGCCACGCGCGACGCCAGATGCGCCACGACCGCGTCCTCCATCGAGGAGGTCACGCAGAACCGCGGCCCGAACGTCTCCGCGGCCCAGCGCAGGATCTCCAGCGCTTCGGCGTCCTCCAGCTCGCGGCCCGCCCGCTCGGCCAGCGCCCGGAATCCGGCGTCGTCGTCCTCTATCTGATTGACCGTCATATATCGGCTCTCCCCGTGCCGTTCTGCCGCAGCCCCTTGGCCAGCAGTCCGATGAACGACAGCCGGAACGCGCGGTTGCACGCCCCGCATTCCCAGGCCCCGTGGCCCTCCTCGGAGGGACGCAGGTCCTCGTCGCCGCAGTACGGGCAGTAGAAGGGCGTCGCCCGCTCGCTCATGACAGGGCCTCCTCGCTCGCGCGGGCCGCCCAGGTCGCGAACCGGTCGCCGTCCTCGCGCTCCGCCTGGTAGCGCTTGAGGAGGCGCTCGACGTAGTCGGGGAGTTCGTCGGCGGTGACCTTCAGTCCGCGCACCTTGCGGCCGAAGCCCGCCTCCAGGCCGAGCGCGCCGCCCAGGTGGACCTGGAAGCCCTCGACCTGGCGGCCGTCCTTGTCCAGCACGAGCTGGCCCTTGAGGCCGATGTCGGCGGTCTGGATCCGGGCGCAGGCGTTCGGGCAGCCGTTGATGTTGATCGAGATCGGCTCGTCGAAGTCGGGCAGCCGGCGCTCGAGTTCGTCGATGAGCGAGGCGCCGCGCGCCTTGGTCTCGACGATGGCCAGCTTGCAGAACTCGATGCCGGTGCAGGCCAGCGTGCCGCGCCGGAACGACGAGGGGGCGACCCGGAAGTCGAGCGCTTCGAGCCCCTCGACGAGCGAGTCGACCTGCGACTGCTCGACGTCGAGGATGATCATCTTCTGCTCGACGGTGGTCCGCAGCCGGTCCGAGCCGTGCGCTGCGGCCAGGTCCGCGACCTTGCTGAGCGTGGCGCCGTCGACCCGGCCGACGCGCGGCGCGAACCCCACGTAGTAGCGGCCGTCCTTCTGCCGGTGCACGCCGACGTGGTCGCGCCAGCGCGTGCTCGGCTCGGCGGGCGCGGGTCCGTCGACCAGCTTGCGCTTCAGGTACTCGTCCTCCAGCACCTGCCGGAACCTCTGCACACCCCAGTCCGCGACGAGGAACTTCAGCCGGGCCCGGTTGCGCAGCCGCCGGTAGCCGTAGTCGCGGAAGATGCCGACGACGCCGGCCCAGACGTCGGCCACCTCGTCCAACGGCACCCAGGCGCCGAGGCGTTCGGCCAGCCGCGGGTTGGTGGACAGGCCGCCGCCGACCCACAGGTCGAAGCCCGGCCCGTGCTCGGGGTGGACCACGCCGACGAAGGCGACGTCGTTGATCTCGTGGACCACGTCCTGGACCGGCGACCCCGAGACGGCGGTCTTGAACTTGCGCGGCAGGTTGGAGAACTCCTTGCTGCCGATGTACCGCCGGTGGATCTCCTCGACGGCGGGCGTGCCGTCGAGGATCTCGTCCTCGGCGATCCCCGCGACCGGCGAGCCGATGATCACACGCGGGCAGTCGCCGCACGCCTCGGTGGTCGACAGCCCGACGGCCTCCAGCTTCTGCCAGATCGCCGGGACGTCCTCGATGCGGACCCAGTGCAGCTGGATGTTCTGGCGGTCGGTGATGTCGGCCGTACCGCGCGCGTACGCCTCCGAGACCTCGCCGATCGCCCGCAGTTGATCGACGGTGAGCCGGCCGCCGTCGATGCGCACCCGCATCATGAAGTACCTGTCGTCCAGCTCCTCCGGCTCCAGGATCGCCGTCTTGCCGCCGTCGATTCCCGGCTTGCGCTGGGTGTACAGGCCCCACCAGCGCATCCGGCCGCGCAGGTCGGCCGGGTCGATGGAGTCGAAGCCGCGGTGGGCGTAGATCGTCTCAATGCGTGTCCGCACGTTGAGACCGTCGTCGTCCTTCTTGAACTGCTCGTTGCCGTTGAGCGGCGTGAAGTGGCCGACGGCCCACTGGCCTTCGCCGCGGTGGCGGCCGGCCTTGCGGCGGGGCGATGCGGCCTCGGCGGACTCGGGGGTGGTGGCCATGCGGTTGCGGTCCTTCGGGCAGGCGGATAGCGCGGGATGGGCGCACGGGCTGCCTGACCTGCGCGAACTCACGCGGTCGGCGCCCGCGCATCCGCGACGACTTTCGGATGGCGTGAGGGCGGCGCTGGGACGGTCAGCTCGCTGGACAGATGGCGCTGGACATGCGGCCGAGGTCGACGTGCAGTCGACCTACCAAGGCGATTCCAGCGCGAGACATGACGGAAGCGTGGCATGCCGCTCTCGTACGAGTCCACCATTGTCCATTATGTGGACGCGAGGCTCCCGTATTTCGAGACGGTGTGTCGGGCGTCACTGCGAGCCGTGCGGCGATCCGGCGGGCAATCCGGTCGTCGTGCCGGTCTCCCCGTGGCGGTCTGCTAGCCGTTCTCGGTGTCGGTCTCGGTCCCGGTCCGGGTGTGGGATCCGGTCTTGGTGTCGAAGAGGCGGAAGCCCCGGCGCTCGTAGTTGGCCCTGGCGTGCGGCCCGTCGAGGCTGCACGTGTGCACCCACACCCGCTTCGTCGGCGGACGCTGCGGCCACCGCTCCGCGAGGTCCCAGGCGCGGGCCGTGCCGTACGACAGCAGGTGGCCGCCGATCCCGCGCCCCCGGAAGGCGGGCAGGAGCCCGAAGTAGGCGATCTCCACCACCCCGCCGTCCTGCGCGTCGAGCTCGATGTACCCGGCCGGGGTGCCGCGCTCGTACGCCACCCACGTCTCCACGCCCGGCCGCTCCAGGTAACCGCGCCACTGCTCGGGCGACCAGACGAGCCGGTCGACCCACGACACGTCCGCCCCGACCGCCGTGTACAGGAAACGGCTGAACTCCGGGCTCGCCACCTCGGCCCGCACGATCCGGATCCCGGCCCTCGGGCCGGGCTCGGCCGCGGGCGTGAGGTCGGCGGGGGCGGTCTGCTCCAGATACCAGGTGGTCACGGGCGCGTCGCTGCTCATGGGGCCACCCAATCACGCGGCTGCGGAGGGAGGCGACGGCGGGGAGCGCGTCCGCGGGCCGGGGCGGTCCGTCGGTACCGGCGCGCGGCCGGGCGGGCCGGGGGCGAGGCGAGACGGGTGCGGCCGCTCAGTACGCCTCGCTCATCCGCGCGAAGACGACCACGTTGCCGTCGTAGCCGTGCTTCTTGGTGAAGCCGCCGCCGCAGGTGATCAGCCGCAGCTCCGGCTTGCCGGTGTCGCCGTACACGCGGTCGCCGGGGAAGTTGTCCTTCGAGAAGACCTCGATGCCGTAGATGTCGAAGACGGCGGTGCGGCCGTCGTGGCGGGTCACCTCGATCCTGTCGCCCTTCTTCAACGCGCCGAGGCCGTAGAAGACGGCCGGCCCGTGGATGTTGTCGACATGACCGTCGATGATGGCGGTACCCCGTTCGCCGGGGGAGGGGGCGTCCCTGTACCACCCGGTGAGGTTCTTGTCCTCCGGCGGCGGCGCGCCGATCCAGCCGTCGTTCTCCAGCCCGACCTTCGTCACCGGTGCGTCCACGGCGATCGTCGGGATCCGGATGCGGTCCGGATCGGAACGCGGCAGCGGATCCATCATGCGGGATTGCGCGGGTCCCGCGGGCTGTGCCGCCGGACGCGGCGCGCCCACCGCGGCGGCCGGGGCGGGCTGCGGAGGTCCGGGCTTGGCCTCGGTCTCGTTGTGGATCAGGCTCGCCCCGAGCACCGCGGCCGAGGCTATGGTCACGGGCACCTTGTACCGCCCCCACGCGGATGGCGCGGCCTGCTCCGGCCCCGCCGCGCCCTCTTCCTCTGCGGAACCCTCTGGCTGCTCGTGCGTGGACATCGCTCACCTTCCACCGAATCAGGTACGAATCGGTCCAGTGCTCCGCACGCTAGGACCCCACGCCCCGCCCGGCGAGGCGTGAGCGGCGAACGGGTGGCGCGGTGGCTCGTTCGGGCGGCCTTTCCTCCGGGTTCACCTCACACCACCCCGAACCGCTCGGTCAGGATCCCGCACAGCACCGCCGGGTCCACGAACCGCCCGTCCGGCAGCGGGGGGCAGCGCCACGACAGCGGCCACGTCTCCCCGTGCGGCGCCGGGACGACCGCATACGCGTCGTACGTCCCCGACGCCAGCCGCCGGGTGATGCGAGAGAGGTGGATCCGGGCGCCCTGGGTGCCTTCCTGCTGATGGAGACGGCCGATCGCAGAAGCACGGCCGATCCCGGGGGCCCGGCGGAAGTAGCTTGATCTCCAAGCCAGATGAGGTCGGTCTGCTGAACCGGCGGTACGGCATCATCCGGGCCCAGGTGCTCACGCCGTGGGAATCTGCCGGCCGGATCGAGCAGTTGGTGAGTGAGCACCCCCGACGCCTGGGCGTCGTTCCTGGTCGGCGTGAGCGAGCGGTACACCGGTCTCGCCTGGCGGCAGCGCTCAGCGGCGGCGTTCCGGGGCGAAGGGGATGCCGGAGGCCATGCCGCGGCGGCCGATCACCAGGGATTCGCCCAGGAAGCTGACGCCCAGGGAGAGTTGTGTGGGGCGGGCGTCCTCGTGCATGCCCATCCTGACCGCCAGGAAGCCGAAGGCGGCCGAGACCGCCAGCGTGCCGGCCACGGTGAGGAACGTGCGGCCGGTGTAGCGCTGCCACAGGACGCCCTGCTTGTCGAAGAGCCGGACCGTGGCACCGCGCAGTGCGCCGAGCGCGGTGCCGAGGGCGGCGCCCGCGACAACCCATGCGAGATCGTTGTCGGTGACAACCTTTGCCCGGACCAGGGACACGATGCCGATGCCGGTGAGGATCACCGGCGCCGCGAACAGGTCCCGCGCGTTCACCGGTTCGCCGATCAGCCGCCTGATCACGATCGCGATCACGAGTGCCGCGATGATCGCCGCGAGCAGCCAGGTGTTCACTCGTCCCCACCGTCCTTGTGTCATGAGCCCTCCTGCCCACCCACTTTGTAGCACGGGCATGCCAAAAAGATGTTAGCTCGACCGTGCTATAACGTCGAACATGCCGAAGATCGTCGATCCCGCGGCCCGCCGCAGGGCGGTGGCCCAGGCCGTGCTGTCCGTCGTCGCGCGGCACGGACTCGAAGGCGCGTCGCTGCGCAACGTCGCGGACGAGGCCGGGCTCGCCATCGGGTCCGTCCGCCACTACTTCGCCGACCACGACGAGTTGATGATCTTCACGATGGAGGAGCTGAGCGCGCGTATCGGCGAACGTGTGCGCGCGCACGCCGAGCGGCTGCCGGCTCCCGCGGACTCCGCCGCCCCCGTCGACCGCCGGGCCGCCACGGAGGAGCTCCTGGCCGAGTTCCTCCCGCTCGACGGCGCCCGCCGCGAAGAGGCCGCGCTCTGGCTCGCGTTCACGGCCGCCGCGCACACCCGCCCCGAACTGCGGCCGTGTGCAGAGCGGATGCAGCGGGAGATGCACGACCTGGTGGCGCGCGTGTTGTACGAGGCGCGGTGTGTCGGCGGAGTACCGGACGACACCGACGTCGAGTTGGAGAGCAGACGGCTGACCGCCCTGCTCGACGGACTCGCCCTCCAGGCGGCGCTGCTCCCGGAGCGCTTTCCGCCCGATCTGCTCCGGCGGGTGCTCCGGCGCCACCTGGACGCCCTGAGCCAGGGGCGATGACCTCCGGCGGCCCGCGTCGTCCGGTCTCCCAATGCGCGCGGGCCGAGCGGGCGTTGCGGATTCGGCAGGTCGCGGACGTGGCTATACACTTTCCGGCCGGGCCACCGCCGCGCCGCCTGACGGCCGCGGCCGGGCCCTTGTTCATGTGCGGCCGACATGGCCCGGCCGCCGCACCAACCGGGGGATTCACATGCCGATTCGCCATGCCGTCCGCGCTGCCCTGCTCGTCTCGGCGGCGCTCACCCTGACCGCGTGCGGTCCCGACGACGGCGGCACCGCCGCGCCGGCGGCGTCGGACAGCAGCGCCGCCGCGGTCGGCAAGCCCGCGGCCGGCGCGTCCTCGGCCCCGACGGGCGGGGGAGCGAAGAGCGGCAGCAAGGGTGACGGCTGCCCGGCGCTGGCGCCGGGGCACAGGTTCATCCACGTGGACCATGTGGAGGGTGCGATGAACAACATCGTCGCCTCGGAGGCCAGGCAGAGCTGCAGCTCGATGGGTGAAGGGGCCTTCTACCACCCCGTCGGAGCCCTGAAGACCTTCGCCTTCTCGGTGGACTCGAAGGTGACCGTCATCGGCAAGGACGGCCCGAAGGTCACCCACTCGGGGAGCGGCGGCGCCGACGGCGGAATCGCGCACGTCAAGTCGTGTGCGGACCCGAAGGGCAAGCAGTACATGGCCGCCCCGCTGCCGAAGGGGTACTTCTGCTACGGCCAGAACAACTACGACGTGGCGGTGGACTCGCACAACGCCATCACGGAGATGACCGAGCTCTACGGCTCGTGACCGGCGCCGCGCGGGTCCGGCGATCCCGGGCCCGCGCGGCCCTCGAAGTGCGGGCAGACGTCTTGACGCGCGAGTTGGTCTAGTCCAACTTGGGGGAAGCGCAGCGCCCGACCCCCCACTACTCAGGAGGCGCTTCCCCGTGCCGTCACTCACCCCTGCTCAACCACCCCGCAGACGGCGGTACTCGGCCACCGCCGCCGTCACGGTCTGCGCGCTGGCCGCCGCCCTGACGGCGGTACTCCCCGGGCACGCCCGCGCAAGCGAAGCCGTTCACGTCGCGCCCTACGTGGACATGGGCTCCTGGCCGACCCCGTCGCTCACCGACATGGCCTCCGCGGGCAACCTGAAGGACTTCACGCTGGCGTTCGTGACCAGCGCGGGGTGCAAGGCCTCGTGGTTCAACGCCTATGACCCGCGGGCGGCTTGGGCCAAGGACCAGATCGACGCGATACGCGCGGCCGGGGGAGACGTGAAGATCTCCTTCGGCGGCGCGAGCGGCATCGAGCTCGCGCAGGCGTGTACCGATGCCGACTCGCTCTTCGCCGAGTACGACGCCGTGGTGAACGCGTACGGGCTCACCTACGTCGACTTCGACATCGAGGGCGCCGCCGTCGCCGACCCCGCCTCGGTCCAGCGGCGCTCGCTGGCGCTGGCCAGGCTCCAGCAGGCCCACCCGGGGCTGAGGATCTCGCTCACGCTGCCCGTGCTGCCCGAGGGGCTCACCTCCGACGGGCTGAACGTGGTCAAGTCGGCGATCGACGCGGGCGTGGACCTCGACCTCGTCAACGTGATGGCCATGGACTACTACCGCGGCGTCGACTACGGCGACGCCGCGGTCCAGGCCGCCCAGAGCACGCACGACCAGCTCGCCGCGCTCTACCCGGGCCGCTCCGACGACCGGCTGTGGGCCATGGTCGGCGTCACGCCGATGATCGGGCAGAACGACGACGGCCACGTCTTCGACCAGAACGCGGCGCGCAGACTGGTCGCGTTCGCGCAGGCCAAGCACCTGGGCATGGTCGCCTTCTGGGAGGAGACACGCGACCGCAACGCCTGCAACGGCGCGCTGTACAAGTGCACCAACGTTCCGCAGAGCCCCTACGAGTTCTCGCGGATCTTCGCCGGTTACACCGGCTGATTACCCCGGCTGACCGGAGCTGTCCCGGCCGGCCGGAGCGGCGGCTTCCGCCGCTCGGGCTGCTCGGCCATGATGGGCCGCCGTCGGATATCGGGCGGAATGCGCAGGAAGGCGGCGATCATGGCCGGGCTCCGGGCGGGACAGGGCGTACTACGCCGCAAGCCGGTCGAGGCGATCCAGCAGATCGAGGAGAGCGAGGCCGCGGCGACCGGTGGGGCGCTGAGCCGCGCACTGGGGCTGTGGCAGCTCACCGCGATCGGCATCGGCGGCATCATCGGCGCCGGGATCTTCGCGCTGGCGGGGACCGTCGCGCGCAGCACCGCGGGCCCCGCCGTGGTGGTGTCGTTCCTGATCGCGGGCGTGGCGAGCGCGGCGGCGGCCTTCTCGTACGCCGAGTTCGCCGGGCTCATCCCGCGGGCCGGATCGGCCTACACCTACGGATACGCCGTGCTCGGCGAGATCGTCGGCTGGTTCATCGGCTGGGACCTGCTGCTGGAGTACACGGCGATCGTCGCGGTCGTCGCCATCGGCATCTCCGGGTACTTCGACTTCCTGCTCGGCCAGGCGGGGCTGAAGCTCCCCGCCTGGCTGCTGGGCGCACCGGGCTCTGGCCCGGGCCACCGCGTCGACCTGTTCGCCGCCGTGCTCTGCCTGTTCATCGCCTTCCTGCTCAACCTCGGCATCAGGAACGCCGCCCGCTTCGAGACGGCGGTGGTGGCCGTCAAGGTCGTGGTCGTGCTGCTGGTGATCGTCGTCGGCCTCCTGCACGTGAACACCGCCAACTACACGCCCTTCTGGCCCTACGGCGTGAGCGGCGCCTTCACGGGAGCCGCGACCGTCTTCTTCGCCGTCTTCGGCTACGACGCGATGAGCACGGCGGCCGAGGAGTCCAGGGACGCCCAGCGCCACATGCCCAGGGCGATCGTCTACTCACTCGCCGTCTCCATGGCGTTGTACGTGCTCGCCTGCATGGTGCTGACCGGCATGGTGAACTACCGGAGCATCGACCCCAAAAGCGGCTTCTCCTCCGCGTTCAAGGCGATCGGCCTGAACGCCGTGGCGAACGTCGTGGCGGTCGGCGCGATCATCGGCATCCTCACCGTGATGTTCACCTTCATGCTGGGGGTCACCCGCGTCTGGTACGCGATGAGCCGCGACGGGCTGCTGCCCAGGTGGTTCGCCCGCACCCACCCCACCCGCCACGTCCCGACGAGGGTGACCTGGATCGTCGGCGCCGGCTCGGCGGCGATCGCGGGGTTCGTGCCGATCGCGACCGCCGCCGAGCTGACGAACATCGGCATCCTGCTCGCCTTCGTCGTGGTCTGCGTGGCCGTGATCGTCCTCCACTACCGGCGGCCCGGACTGCCGCGCACGTTCCGCTGCCCGGGCAAGCCGTTCGTGCCGGGGGTGGGCGCGCTCTTCTCGCTCTGGCTGGTCACGTTTCTGCACTGGCAGACGTGGGTGCGGTTCGCCGTGTGGTTCGTGCTGGGACTGCTGGTGTACTTCGGCTACTCGCGCCACCACTCGGAGCTGGCCGTCACGCCCGAGCGGTGACGCCGTCACGGGTCCACGCGGCGACGCCGCCGGCACGCCGACGGCCAGGGCCGTGACGCGGCCGACCGCGGTCGCGTCCAGCCTGGCCGTCGCCGCCTACGGGAGCGGGCTGACGGAGAGCTGACGCGCCGTCAGCACGGCGGGTGCGGTGGAGAACGGCAGCAGGTCCAGCGGATCGCCGGGGCCGCGCACCTCGACCTCCAGGTGGTCGGCGAACCGGTACGGGCGGTTGGCCAGCACGCCCGGCAACTGGCGGCGCAGCCGGGACAGTTCGGCCCGCACCGTGACCGTGCGGCCCGGGTCGCCGAAGAGCGCCTCGGCGAGCTGGGCGGCGGTGCGCCCCTCGCGGTGCGCGGCGAGCACGTAGAGCAGTTCGGCGTGGCGCGGGGTGAGGTCGCGCACCCAGCCGCCCGCGGCCCCGCTGACCGTCAGCGACCACGCGCGCGGCCGGGACAGGTCCAGCACGATCCGGCCCGGCGCCGCGGACGCCTCCGGCGGGCCGACCCGCACCAGCCAGCCGCCCGGCAGCGGCTCCAGCGCACAACGGCCCAGCGACGGCAGCCACACCCTGCCGGTCTGCGGCGCGTTCGGCAGCGCCACCCGGTCCACCGGCGGCATCCCCGTCACCGCGGCCGCCCAGCCGTCCCGGTCCACCGCTATCGCCCTGCCGCCGATCCGGGCGAGGACCGGCGCCGCCGCCGACCGCAGGCGCTCGATCGACTCCCAGTGGCGGGCGCGCAGTTCGCCCTCGGCGACCCGGGCGACCGCCGTGACCAGGGCGAGGGTGGCCGGGTGCACGGACTCGGCCGGACCGCTAAGGTCGACCACCCCCAGCAGCCGCCCGTTGCGCGGGTCGTGCACGGGTGAGGCGGCGCACGTCCAGCGGTCGTGGGCGCGCATGAAGTGTTCCGCGGCGGTCACCTGGACCGGGGAGCGCGTCACCATCGCGGTGCCGATGCCGCACGTGCCGACCGCCTCCTCCGCCCAGCTGCTGCCCTCGCCGAGGTTGATGCTGTCCGCGGTGCGGCGCCCCTCCCGGCCGCCGCACCGCCACAGCACGCGGCCATCGGCGTCGGCCACCACCATCACGTGCCAGTCCGCCTCGGCCACCGGGCGCAGCCCCTCGTGCACCGCCGGCACCACCGCGGCCAGGGGCGACTCGCGGCGCCGCTGTTCGACCGAGTCGGGCGGCAGCACCACGGCGTGGTTCCCGCGGTCCGGGTCGAGCCCGCTGCGCAGCACCCGGTGCCACGACTCCCTGATCACCAGGCGCGGCACCTCGCGGAGTCGTAGGCCCGGCGCCTCGCGAAGCTGACGGCCCGTCAGAATGGCGTCGCGCATTCCGGCCAGGGTCGCCGGGTCGAGCGAAGGTGGCTGATTCACGTACGGTCTCCGAGTAGTCGTACCTCTCGGGCCCCTCGGGGGTGCCCTTCCATGGTGCCGCCGCATCAGCCTGTCATGTGGTGGAAACTGCAACCTTCTGCAACGGTTGCGTGCCCGGCGAGCCTGCCGGAAAGTGACGCTGGGTCCGTCACCGGCCCATCCCCCCTTCGGGCGGGTGACAGGGCGACCCGAGGGTGGTGCCGAGTCGGCGCGGCACCACCCGCTGCCCGAAGGCCGCCCGGTGCCGCTAGAGCCGCGGGCGCGCCCGTTCCACCACCGCGGCCAGATCCAGGGTGTGCGGCAGCGTGCCGAACGCCGACCCCCAGTCGCCGCCCAGCCGCGACGCGCAGAAGGCGTCCGAGACGGCCGACGGCGCGAACCGCACCAGCAACGACCCCTGCAACACCAGCGCCATGCGCTCCACGACCCGCCGGGCACGCGCCTCGATCCCGCTGAGATCGGCCAGCTCGATCAGCAGGTCCTTGATCGCCGCGTCGAGCCGGTGGTCCGCACCGCGCGCGAGGCCGAGCTCGCCCAGGAAGGCGTTGAGGGCGTTGGGCTCGCGTTGCAGCGCCCGCAGCACGTCGAGGGCCTGCACGTTGCCCGAGCCCTCCCAGATCGAGTTGAGCGGCGACTCCCGGAACAGCCGGGGCATCCCGGACTCCTCCACATAGCCGTTGCCGCCCAGACACTCCAGCGCCTCGGCCGCCACCGCCGGACACCGCTTGGTCACCCAGTACTTGGCCACCGGGACCGCGATCCGCCGCAGATGCCGCTCGTGCTCGCTCTCGCTGTCGTACGCCGCCGCCAGCCGCAGCGCGGTCGTGGTCGCCGCCTCCGACTCCAGGGCGAGGTCCGCCAGCACGTTGCGCATCAGCGGCTTGTCGATCAGCGGGCCGCCGAACGCGTGCCGGTACGCGGCGTGGTGGGTGGCCTGCGCGACCGCCTGGCGCATGATCGCCGCCGAGCCCGACACGCAGTCCAGCCGGGTCGCCGCCACCATCTCGATGATGGTGGCCACCCCGCGCCCCTCCTCGCCGACCCGGCGCACCCAGGTCCCGTCGAACTCCACCTCCGAGGAGGCGTTGGAGCGGTTGCCCAGCTTGTCCTTGAGCCGCTGGATGGCGAAGGTGTTGCGCGTGCCGTCGGGCAGGACGCGCGGCAGCAGAAAACACGTCAGCCCCCCGGGCGCCTGCGCCAGCACCAGGAAGGCGTCCGACATCGGCGCCGAGCAGAACCACTTGTGCCCGGTCAGCGCGTACGTCCCCGCCTGCGCGAGCGGCT
>CAYNNX010000175.1:0-13891 GCA_964398515.1 uncultured Streptantibioticus sp.
CGACGCCCTGGTGTGCGTCACCGGCGCCTCCAACGTCACCGGCGAGCTGTGGCCGGTGCGCGAACTGGCGGCGGCTGCCCACGCGCACGGCGCCCGCATCGTGCTCGACGCGGCCCAGCTCGCACCGCACCACCCGGTGGACATCGCCGCGCTCGACGTGGACTACGTCGCCTTCTCCGGCCACAAGCTCTACGCGCCCTTCGGCTCCGGCGTGCTCGCCGGACGCGCCGACTGGCTGCGCGGAGCCGAGCCCTACCTGGCAGGCGGCGGCGCGTCGAAGAAGGTCGCCGTGACCGTGGAGAACGGGGTCGGCGCGCTCGACGTCGAGTGGCACACCGGCGCCGCCCGCCACGAGGCCGGATCGCCCAACGTCATCGGCGCCTACGCCATCGCCTCGGCCTGCCGGGCGCTCACCGAGGCCGGGTTCGACGCGGTCGCCGCCCGCGAGCAGGCCCTCGTCGACCGGGTACTCACCGGGCTGGCCGCGATCCCGCAGGTCAGGGTCTTGTCGCTGTTCGGCGCCGACGCCCCGCGGGTGGGGGTCATCTCGTTCGTCGTGGAGGGGTGGAACAGCTCGCACTTCGCCGCCGCGCTCTCCGCCGAGTACGGCATCGGCGTGCGCGACGGCCTGTTCTGCGCCCACCCGCTGGTGCGCACCCTGCTGGGCGGCGAGCCCGACGCGCCCGGCGAGTGCGGCGCCCCCGAGGCCGAGCCGGGGGAGCGATCGCTCAACGCGATCCGGGTCAGCTTCGGGGCGGGCACGCCCGACGAGCACGTCGACCGGTTCCTGCGCGCGGCCGCGGAGCTCGTGGCGCAGGGGGCGCGCTGGGAGTACCGCACCGAGGAGGGGCGCTGCGTGCCGGCCAGGTGAGACCGGACACCCCTTCAACCAGGATCTTTCACCGGCCTGCTAGGCGTCGAGGCCGATCGAGAAGGCCGCCTCCAGGTCGTGCTGGGAGTAGGTGCGGAAGGCGACATGGGTGTCGGTGGCCTCGACGCCGGGGATCTTGCTGATCCGGCCCGGGATGACGTCGGCGAGCTCGTCGTGGCGCGCCACGCGCACCATGGCCACCAGGTCGTAGGTGCCGGTGACCGAGTAGACCTCGCTGACGCTTTCCAGTGCGGCGATCGACTCGGCGATCTCGGGGATCTTGTCCACGCTGGTCTTGATGAGCACGATCGCGGTGATCACGGCTGGCTCTCTCCTCGGGTCGCGGCTTGCGGGGCCAGCTTAGACCGCTCCCGGAAGCACAGCGCCGCGCACAGGAAGCCGAACGAGAAACCGAGCACGTGCGCGAGGTAGGCCACGCCCGGGCCGGTCTGGTCGGCCCGGGCGGCCAGCCACTGCAGGGCGAACCAGAAGCCGAGCACCAGCCACGCGGGAAGGCGCAGCGGCAGGAAGAACAGGAACGGGAAGACGCTGGTCACCCGGGCCTTCGGGTACAGGTACAGATAGCCGCCGAGCACCCCGGCGATCGCCCCCGAGGCGCCGACCAGGGTCTGGGTGGAGTCCGCGTGCGCGACCGCGAAACCGTACGTGGCCAGGTAGCCGGCCGCCAGGTAGAACAGGGCGAAACGCAGGGCGCCCAGCCGCCGCTCCACCCCGGCGCCGAAGACGTACAGAAAGAGCATGTTGCCCAGCAGGTGCAGCCAGTTGCCGTGCACGAACAGTGCGGAGAGCACCGACAGGAACGGCACCTTGGCCGGGTAGTGGGGCGCCTGGCACCCGTACGGCAGGCCGAGAGCGGCGGGGGAGAGGGGGCCGTGCCACAGCTCGGTGGGGATGACGCCCCAGCGGTCGAAGTAGCGGGCCTGCGCGCACATCCCGCGCGCCCCGCCGCCGTACCAGGGGGCGAGGCCCGAGGCGGGACCGATCGCGAACGCCACGAAGCACACGGCGATCACCGCGTACGTCACCAGGGGCAGGGTGCGGGCGGAGGGCTCTCCCGGGCGGCGGCGCATCGGCATGGAACGATCATGACGGAACGGGCTTATCCGGCATAGGCCGCCTCGCCGGACACCCCCAGCGCGGCGGGGGTCCTAGGCCGTAGGGTTGCCCGGAGCGCACGCGGCTCCTCGGCCGTGCGCCGCCCAGGGCCGCCCGTGCGACGCGACGGGCGGACCGACGGCGAGTTCCACGACGAGCCCCACCGAGACGCACGACGAGACCCGCGACGAGACGAGGACGAGACGATGCCGGTACCCCTGCCGACGGCCACGACCCGGTGGCGTTGCACGCTCTGCGGCAACCTCACCCGGTTCGACGTGACCCGCTCGACGCGGGTGGTGGAGTACGTCCACCTGGATCTGGCGGGTGACCCGAAGGTGGAGGAGCGCGAGGTGCTCAGCGAGGCCGTGGAGTCGGTGCGCTGCCGCTGGTGCAACGCCGAGGACCGGATCGAACTCGTCGATCGGCCCGCCGCGGGTCCCGAGCCTGGGCGGGCCTGACTCCGGCGAGCAGGGACAATAGGGACGTACGGGGGAAGGACGCGGGACGGGAGTGACTGGTGGAGCGTACGGGCGGCGATCCGGAGGCGGCGGTGGAGGACGCCGGCGGGATTGACGAGCCGCTCGACCGGCCGCTGCCCGAAGGGGTCCGCCACCGCGTGGTGACCATAGCGGCCGAGGCGTTCGGCTCCCTGACCGCTGCCGAGCTCCCGGCCAACCTGCGCCAGTACGCCCGCTTCACCCCCAGTCGCCGCGTCAAGTTCGCCGGCAACGCGCTGGCCGCCGCCCTGGAGACGGATCCCGTCTTCCGGCAGCGCATCGCCTCGCGGCTGCGCGAGACGCAGGGCGAGCTGGCCGCGGCCCTGGACGCCGGCACCCCGCCGCCGGCCGCCGATCCGGTGGACGTGGCCGCCGCGGCCTATCTGCTGCGGCCGTCGGGCTGGCTGAAACTGGTGGCCGCCGCCGGCGAGGAGGCCCAGCGGGCCCACGCCGACCACATCGGCGAGGAGACCGCCAGGGAGCTGCAGCGGCTCCGCGAGGAGCTGGCCCGGGTACGCGCCGCCGCAAACAGCGAGGCGCAGACCGCCCGCGCCGAACTGGAGGCCGCCCGCAAGGAGAACGAGGTGCTCCAGCGCAGGCTGCGCAGCGCCGTCAGCGACCTGCGCCGCGGTGAGGCCGCGCTGCGCAAGGCGGAGGCCGAGCTGGAGCGCGCCCGCAGCGCCGCCGCGGCCGAACTCGCCGCCGTCGAGGGCGAGGCACGCCGTCTGCGCTCCCGGCTGGCCGAGGCCGAGTCGGCGCTGGAGGCCGGCCGCCGCGCGGTCCGCGAGGGGCGCAGCCTGGAGGACATGCGGCTGCGGCTGCTGCTGGACACCGTGCTCGACGCGGCCCAGGGGCTCCGCCGCGAGCTGGCGCTGCCGCCGGTGACGGGGCGCCCCGCGGACACCGTGGAGGCGGTGGCGCCCGGGCGCATGAGCCCCCGGGACATCGCCCGGCGCGCCCTGTCCGAGGACGACCCCGCCCTCCTCGACCAGTTGCTGGCGCTGCCGCAGGCCCATCTGGTCGTCGACGGCTACAACGTGACCAAGACCGGCTATCCGGCGCTTCCGCTGGACAAGCAGCGGCTGCGGCTGCTGGGCGGCCTCGCGGGGCTGGCGGCGCAGTCCGGAGCCGAGATCACCTGCGTCTTCGACGGCGCCGAGCTGTCCGCGCCGGTGCTGCTGGCGCCGCCGCGCGGGGTGCGGGTGCTCTTCAGCAAGCCCGGGCAGACCGCCGACGAGCTGATCCGCAGCCTGGTGCGCGCCGAACCGCCGGGCCGCCCGGTGGTCGTGGTCTCCGCCGACCGCGAGGTGGCCGACGGCGTGGCGAAGTCCGGGGCGCGGCCGGTCGCCTCGACGCTGCTGCTGCGCCGACTCTCGCGCGGCTAGCGGGGCCGCGGCGCACGCGGTCGGATCGTGATCGTTCGCGATGATCGAGATGTGTAAGCGCCAATTCAGTGCAGGAAGTCCGTTTTTATCGCTTGCGTCATTCATGGCGCCTTTTACGGCGGCCGATTGGGCGGAAATAGCTGGTGTGATGTGGGCCACATCTTCCTCGCGGGGAGCCGTAGTTGGGCCAACTCAGCGTCAATTGGCCATCACCACCGGTGGGGCGCGGGTAAAGAACTTGCGAACCGGCCGACTTTTTTCCCGCAAGGATTTGATCCGATCACAACCAGGTCACTAATGTCAGGCCTCGAACCTCCGCGAAGTCGATCATCCAGCCCGGATGGCAGTGGGGGTTACCGCCGAGTCCGACGCCGGTCGCGTGACGGGGGAAGTCCGGTGCTCGGAGCCGGGGAACCAACGTTCCCGGGGTGAATCGGGGTCAGGTCGCGCCGACCAGGGTGCGTGAGATCCCGTAGGGCTGCTTCCTGCCCGAACCCGACAGCTCACCCGGTAGGCGGCCGCAGGAAGAAGGAGCTCGCCTCCGTGGCGTCCCACCGTCGTCCCAAGCCGGCCAGTCGCACTCGTGTGACCGTCCTCACCGCGACCGCCGCAGCGGCAGTCGCCCTGTCATCCCAGGCGGCCAACGCCGACCCGAAGCCCACCGTCAAGGACGTCAAGGCACAGGTCGACTCGCTCAACAGTCAGGCGGAGCAGGCGACCCAGGCCTACGACGGGGCCAAGGAGCAGCAGGACAAGCTCCAGAAGCAGGTCAACGACCTGCAGAACAAGGTCGCGCGTGAGCAGGCCGACCTCAACAAGCTCCGGGACGGCATCGGGACCCTGGCGGCCTCCCAGTACCGCAACGGCGGCATCGACCCGTCGGTGCAGCTCTTCCTCTCCTCCAACCCGAACGACTTCCTGGACAAGGCGTCCGCGATGGACCAGCTGAGCGGTCGGCAGGCCGACGCGCTCAAGCAGATCCAGGCGGAGGAGCGCCTGCTGGCCCAGCAGCGCGCGGAGGCCTCGGCCAAGCTCGCCCAGCTCGACAGCACCCGTCAGGAGCTCGACCAGAAGAAGCAGGACGTCCAGGCCAAGCTCTCCAAGGCCCAGGACCTCCTCAACTCCCTGACCTCGCAGGAGAAGGCGCAGCTCGCCTCGCAGGACCGCGCCAACCGCGACAACCAGCGACCGCCGCTGGGTGGCGGTGCCGCCGCGTCGCAGCGTGCCGCCGCCGCACTCGCCGCCGCGGAGAGCGTCATAGGCGCGCCGTACGAGTGGGGCGCCACCGGTCCCAGCACCTTCGACTGCTCCGGGCTCACCTCCTGGGCCTACGCCCAGGCCGGGATATCCATCCCGCGCACCTCGCAGGAGCAGGCCACCTACGGAACGCAGATCTCGGAGAGCCAGCTGCAGCCGGGCGACCTGGTCATCTTCTTCAGCGACGCCCACCACGTCGGCCTGTACGCGGGCAACGGCATGGTGCTGCACGCGCCGCACACGGGCGCGAACGTGCGCTACGAGTCGATCAGCACCATCGGCCCGGTCCTCACCGGCGTCCGAGTCTGACGCTGCGTCAGAAAAGCCGGACCGAACACACCGTACTCAAGGCCCCGCTCACCGCGAGCGGGGCCTTGGGCGTTCCCGGGTCACCTCTCCGGGTGGTACGCGATCCGTCCGGTTGCCGGAGCCCCCCGGTGACCTGCGCATCCGGTGCGGCGTCAACACGGCGCGTCCACTCGTGCTTTGAACCACGCGTCATCGCACCGCTACTGTCTGCCCGCGCGGCCGGGTCGCGCCGGCCCGGCAGACGAGGAGGTGCGGCCACCATGGCGTCCCATCGGCGCTCCGCCCGGTCCGGGCTCACCCGGGCCGCCCGCGTCACGGCGCTGTCCGCCGCGACCGCCGCCGCGGTGACGGCGGGCGTCCCGGCAGGGGCCCAGCCCCGGCAGCCGGAAGGCGGGCAGGACGGAGCGGGCGGGGTGAGGTCCCGGGTGGAGGACCTCTACGCGCAGGCCGAACGGGCCACCGAGGCGTACGACGCGGCCCAGGAGAGGGCGGCGAGGCTGCGCGGCCGCATCGAGACCCTGCAGGCCGAACTGGCCCGCACCCAGGAGGCCGTCAACCGGTTGCGGGACGGCCTCGGCACGGTGGCCGCCACCCAGTACCGGGACGGCGGGGTCGATCCGGCGCTGGCCCTGCTGTTCACCTCCGACCCGGACGACTACCTGGACCGGGCGGCCCTGCTCGACCGCGTCGGCGACCGCCGCGCCGCGCGGATGCGCCAACTGCACTCCGCCGAACGCGCGTTGCGGCAGCGGCGCGACGAGGCCACCGCGGTCCTGGCCGAACTCGACCGGACCCGGGCCGCGCTCGCCACGCACAAGCGCACCGTGCAGAGCCGTCTCGGCCAGGCCCGGCGCATCGTCGAGGCGCTGCCGCCCGCGCGCCGGGCCGCGGCCGGACTCGGGCCCGCCGCCACCCCCCGGCCGGCCGCCGTGAACCCGCTGCCCGGCCTGCCGGGACTCGGCTCGGTCTCCGGCCGGGCGACCGAGGCCGTCGCCGCCGTCCGGGCCGCACTGGGCTCCCCGTACGCCTGGGGCGGCAGCGGACCCACCGCCTTCGACTGCTCCGGGCTGATGTACTGGGCGTACCAGCGGGCCGGGGTGGCTCTGCCGCGGACCTCGCAGGAGCAGATGTCGGCCGGCCGCCGGGTGCCGCTGGACCAGGCCCGCCCCGGCGATCTGGTGATCTACCGCAGCGACGCCAGCCACGTGGGGATGTACGTCGGCGACGGCCAGGTCGTCCACGCCCCCTACCCCGGCGCCCGGGTCCGCTCCGATCCGGTGACGATGATGCCGGTGGCGGCCGTCGTACGCCCCTGAGCTGCGCACCGTACGATCAGAGGATGGCCGTACGGCGGTTGCGTCCCGTCCGGGCCGCCGCCACGGCGTGTGCGACGGCCCTGGCCGTGCTGGCCGCCGGGTGCGGGGGCGTTCGTCCGGCGCCGGACGACACCGCCGGGATCCGGGGCCGGCGGGCGGACCGGGCGCGCGCCGGGCGGCGCCACGACCCGGCGGCGTTTTTGGGCACCGTCGATCCGTCGGCACCCGCGTTCCGCGCCGAACAGAGCCGCGCCTTCGGCAACCTGGCCGCCGTGCCGCTCGCCTCCTGGTCGTACCGGCTGCGCCGCACCGGTGCCTTCCCGGTCCCCTCCGGCGAGGTGGCGGCCGAGGTGGAGCTGGACTACGCGCTGCGCGACTACGACACCGCGCCGGTCTCCTCGACCGCGTACCTGACGCTCAGGCGGCAGGCCGGGCACTGGTACATCGCCTCACAGACCGACGGCGACGCGGCGGGCCGGCACACCGCCGCCCAACTGTGGGACCAGGGCCCGGTGACCGTGGTGCGCGGCCGCCACAGCCTCGTGCTCGGCCAGGGCGGCGCCGCCGCGCTGCGCGGTTACGCCGACGTCGCCGACGCCGCGGTGCCGGTGGTGGCGGGCCGCTGGCCTGGGAGGTGGCCAGGCAGGGCGATCGTCGAGGTCCCGGCGGCCGAGCCCGCCATGGCGGCGCTGCTGGGCGGCGCGCCCTCGGCGTACCAGGGGATCGCCGCCGTGACCACCGCCGAACTGCGCGGCACCGGCAACGCGCCCGCCGACCGCGTCATCGTCAACCCGCAGGCCTTCGCCCGGCTGAGCGCGCTCGGCCGCCGGGTCGTGCTGACCCACGAGATCACCCATGTCGCCACCCGCACCGCGACCACCGCGCGCACCCCGCTGTGGCTCTCGGAGGGCTTCGCCGACTGGGTGGGCTTCAGCGGCACCGGCCGCAGCCCGCGGCAGATCGCCCCGGAGCTCGGCGCCGACGTGCGGGCCGGCCGGCCGCCCGACCGGCTGCCGTCGGACGCCGACTTCGGCACCACCCGGGCCGGCCTCGCCCAGTCCTACGAGGGCGCCTGGCTGGCCTGCACGATGGTGGCCGCACGGTGGGGGAGCGGCAAGCTGGTCGACCTGTACCGGGCGGCGGGACAGGAGAGCACGGACGCGGCCCTGCGGCACACCCTCGGCGTGGACCTGGACACGTTCACGGCACGCTGGCGGGCCTACACGGCCGAGGAGTTGGGGTGAGCGGAAACGACATCAACGAGGCCGACGAGGTCGAGGCCGCCGGCCCGTTCAGCCCCGCGGAGGTGGCCCGGGGCCGGGCGCTGCGCCGGGCCCAGTGGCCGCCGCTGCTGGCCGGTCGCGCGGTCGCGCTCGCCCTGCCGCTGGCGCTGGGACTGACGCACGCGGGTGCGGCCCTGGTCGCGGCGGTGGGCAGGCCGTTCGGCGGGGCGTGGTGGGCCCAGGTGGGCTTCGGCGGCCTCGCCCTGGTGGTCGCCGACCAGCTGCTGAGGCTGCCGTTCACGGCCCGGGTGCACGTGGTGCGCGCCCGGTTCGGACTGGTCACCCAGGGCTGGCTGGGCTGGTGGGCCGACCAGGCGCGCGGACTGCTCGTCGGCGCTCCGCTCACCCTCGGCGCCCTGTTCGGGGTGTACGCGGCCGCTGGGGTCGGCCGCTGGTGGTGGCTGTGGGCGGCGGGCGCGGCGGCGCTGGCGACCGTGGTGCTGTCGTGGCTGGCTCCTGTGGTCCTCGAACCGCTTTTCAACCGCTTCCGGCCGATGGACGACGGCCCGTTGCGCGACGCTCTGCTGCGGCTCGCGGCGCGGGACCGCGTGCCCGTGCGCGAGGTGCTGGTCGCCGACGCCTCCCGCCGCACCACCGCGGTCAACGCCTACGTCTCCGGCTTCGGCGCGACCCGGCGCATCGTCGTCCACGACACCCTGCTGGCCACCGCCGAGCCGCGGGAGATCGAACTGGTCACCGCCCACGAACTCGGCCACGTCACCCACCGCGACGTGGCCCGCGGAACGCTCCTGGCCGCCCTCGGCGCGGCCGCGGGCGTGTGCGTGGCGGCCGCGGTGACGAGCTGGCCGCCGCTGCTGTCCGCCGCCGGGGTCTCCCGCTTCGCCGATCCGCGTTCGATGGCGCTGCTGGCCGTCGTGGTCGCCGTGGCGTCGGCGCTCGCCGGTCCGGCCGGCTGCGCCCTGAGCCGCCGCATCGAACGCCGGGCCGACCTGCATGCCCTGCGGCTCACCGGCGACCCCGCGGGATTCATCGCCATGCAGCACCGCCTGGCGGTCGCCAACGTCGCCGACCCGGATCCGCCGCGGCTGCTCCAAGCCCTTTTCGGCACGCACCCGACCGCGGTGCAGCGCATCGCCGCCGCCCGGGCGTACGAGCGCGGCCGGGACGGTCAGATCGCGTAGGCCCAGTTCGTCAGCATGTAGGCGCCGAACCACGTGCCGAAGAGCGCGAAGAGCGCCAGCGCGGGCAGCGCGGTGCGCGGCGCCGGGCGGGCCAGGGCCTTTGCCGCCGGGAGAAGCGCGAGCAGCGCCGGGACCAGCAGGCGCAGCTTGGAGTGGTAGTAGTTGGTCTGCCCGACGGTGAGCGCGAAGACCAGCAGCCCGTAGACGGCCAGCGGCGGCCAGGGGCGTTGCAGCAGGGCCGTGACGCAGGCGGCGGCCAGCGCGACCAGGAGCACGGCGGTGATCACCGGCACCCAGTCGTGCCCGCGGCGCAGGGTGTCGGACAGGAACTGCCAGGTGGCCTGCCCCCAGTCCCAGGACGTGTGCCACCCCGCCCGCTGGATGACGAACCACGCGTCGAGCTGCCCCAGCCGCTCGCCCACCCACGCCACGTAGAGCGGAACGCCGAGCAGACCGAGCGCGGCGCCCGCGACCGCCCGCGGATCCACCCGCCGCTCCCGGCGTACGGCCAAGGCCGCGGCGACCACCAGCGCGGCGGCGACCGCGGCCCCGGTGGACCGCGTCAGCCCGGCCAGCAGCGCGAGGACACCGGCCGTCAGCCACCTCTCGCGGTGCGCGGCGAGCAGGCAGGAGGCGGCCAGCAGCAGGAAGAGGCTCTCGGAGTAGCCGATCCACAAGGTGACCGCCATCGGCTGGGTGTAGACCAGCGCGACCAGGCAGAGCGCGGCCCGCGGCCCGTACAGCCGGCCGGCCAGCCGGTGGACGGCGACGGCGGCCGCGGCCGAGGCGAGCCAGGCGACCGCGAGCGAGGCGGCCTGGCCGCCGATCCCGAAAGCCCCGGCCACCAGCTTGACCAGTGCCGGGTAGAGCGGGAAGAACGCCAGAGTGTTGCCGGTGAGCTGCCCCTGGGCGTCGTAGGAGAAGCCGTGCGGATAGCCCTGCTCGGCGATCTGCACGTACCACTGGTTGTCCCAGGGGGTGAGCGCGGCCCGCAGCCAGCCGTCGCTCTGCGTGTGCAGCCAGGCCAGCATCAGGCCCTGCAGCAGCGCCGCCCCCGCCCACACCGCGAGCGCGGGCCCGGCGGTGCGGGCCAGCCGCCGCAGGCCGGAGCGCCCGGCCGCGGTGACGGGCGGTCCCTGCGGCGGGCTGTCGGGGGTGACGGTCAACGGCAGCGGGGGGCTCCTCGGCGGCGTTGCGGTACGGCGGGCGGGTATCGCGAGGCTACGCCACCGCCTCCAGGCGGCCCACCTCAGGGGAGACGCCCGCGCACGCCGCCGGCACCCGCCACAGCGCCCGGCAGGCGCTCACCGTCGCCGCCACCAGCAGCGCGTTGCGGACCAGCAGCATCGTCAACCCCGCGATGTCGCTCGCCATGACGTGGCCGGTGCCCAGCGGGTACGTCAGCACGGTCACCCCGGCGGCGGCGAGTGTCAGCCGCAGGGCGGCCGTCGGGGCGCCGCCGCGTCGCACCGCGCACGCCGCGGCCATGCCGACGAGCCACACCAGGTACTGCGGGCTGATCACCCGGCTGGTTGTGGTCAGCAGCAGGACCGCGCAGAACGCCGCGTCGGCCGCCGGTTCCACCGTCCGCGGAGCGGCCCGCAGCCGCCACAGGCCCAGCCAGCCGAAGGCGGCGGCCGACAGCAGCAGGCACACCGCCGCGGCGGTGTGGACGAAGGGGCCGACGAACTCCACCGAGCCGTAGTTGAGCAGCGCCTGCCCGGGCCAGCCCAGGTGGCGGGCGAGATGGAAGGCGAGCCCGGCCACCGACTCGACCTGGATGCCGCGGTCGCGCTGGAAGGTGACGAAGGAGAACGCCCCGGTCGTCGTGGCCGCCGCCGCGGCCGTCAGGGCGGCACAGGTCGCCCCCGCCGCCCTCCACACCCTGCGGCCCAGCGGTCCGCTCGCCGGGATCCCGGCCAGCAGCAGCGCCGGCCACAGCTTCAGCAGCGCCCCCAGCCCGATCAGGGCCCCGGCGAGCCCGGGGCGCCGGCGCACCGCCAGCAGGCCGGCGACGGCGACGGCGGTGACCAGCAGGTCGTAGCGCGCGTAGGCGGTCGGGCCGAGCAGCGCCACACCCGCGGTCCACAGCCATGGCCCGCTGGGGCGGCGGCCGCGCGGCCCGCCGGAGGCGCGCAGCAGGACGGCGAAGACGCACGCGTCGGCCACGACGCACAGGACGGCGAAGGCCGAGGTGTAGTCGAGCCCCGGCAGCAGGCGCGGCGCGAGCATGGCCAGGGCCGCGCCCGGCGGATACTGCCAGGTGACGTCGTCCAGCGGGAACGTCCCGGTGCTCAGCACGGTCGCCCAGCCCTGGTAGATCAGCGACACGTCGCTCATCACGTCGGCACCCGGCAGCCGCCACACGCCCAGCGCCAGCAGCACCAGCAGGCAGCGGGTGGCGACCCAGGCGGCCGCGCACCGCAGCGCCGGGCCGCACGCCGCCACGGCCGCCGTCGCCCCGCGTGCCATCTGGTGCCCTCATCCGATAGATCGTCCGGTTCCGATGCATCATGGCGTGCCGGAACGGCGATCCCGCGCTGCGGCGCGCTTCGGGGCGTACCGGTACTGTCGTCGCCGATGGACAAGACCCTGATCGTCACCAACGACTTCCCGCCGCGCCCGGGAGGCATCCAGGCGTTCGTGCACAGCATGGCGCTGCGGCTCGACCCCGGAAAGGTCGTCGTCTACGCCTCGACGTGGCAGGACCGCGCCGCCGTCGCCGCCTTCGACGCCGAACAGCCCTTCCCCGTGGTGCGGGACCGCACGAGCATGCTGCTGCCCACGCCCCGGGTGGCCCGGCAGGCAACGCGGCTGCTGCGCGAGCACGGATGCACGTCGGTGTGGTTCGGGGCGGCTGCGCCGCTGGGGCTGATGGCTCCCGCGCTGCGCGCCGCGGGCGCCCGGCGGATCGTGGCCACCACTCACGGCCACGAGGCGGGCTGGGCCCAACTCCCGGTCTCCCGTGCCCTGTTGCGGCGCATCGGCGAGGCCGCGGACACCGTGACCTACCTCGGCGAGTACACCCGGTCCCGGATCGCCGCCGCGCTCACCCCGCAGGCCGCCGCGCGGATGGTCCAACTGCCGCCCGGGGTCGACGAGAAGACGTTCCACCCTGCCTCCGGTGGCGCGCAGCTGCGCGAGCGCCTCGGCCTCGCCGGGCGGCCCGTGGTGGTCTGCGTGTCACGGCTGGTGCGCCGCAAGGGCCAGGACACCCTGATCCGCGCGATGCCCCGGATCCTCCGGCAGGTCCCGGACGCGGTGCTGCTGATCGTCGGCGGCGGGCCCTACCGGGCGGACCTGGAGAAGCTCGCCGCCGCCACCGGGGTCGCCGACGCGGTCCGCTTCACCGGCCCGGTGGCGTGGGAGGAACTGCCCGCGCACTACGGTGCCGGTGACGTCTTCGCGATGCCGTGCCGGACCCGGCGCGGCGGCCTGGACGTCGAGGGGCTCGGCATCGTCTACCTCGAGGCCTCGGCGACCGGCCTGCCGGTCGTGGCGGGCGACTCCGGCGGCGCGCCGGACGCGGTGCTCGACGGCGAGACCGGCTGGGTGGTCCCCGGCGGCGACCCGCACGCCGCGGCCGAGCGCATCGTCACCCTGCTGAAGGACCCCGCCCTGCGCGAGCGCCTCGGCGAACGCGGCCGCCAGTGGGTCGAGGACGCCTGGAGCTGGGACCTGCTGGCGGAACGGCTGACGCAGTTGCTGTAACGCGGGTGAGGGGGAGGCTGCGGCGTTCGCCGACTTCCGGGCGTACCAGGGGGCGCCGGAGGACATGCCCGGCGCGCCCTGGCCGAGGGGGTCGTGTGAGCGGTGTCGGGGGGCGCCTGCGAGGTCTGCTGCCGGGTGGGGCAAGGCGGGCGTGGGTGCCGAACGGGCTGTCGGCCAGCCCCGGTTCCGGGCCGAGGGGGTCGTGTGAGCGGTGTCGGGGGTTCGCCCGCGAGGTCTGCTGCCGGGCGGGGCAAGGCGGGCGTGGGTGCCGAACGGGCTGTCGGCGGGCTCCGGTTCCGGGCCGAGGGGGTCGTGTGAGCGGTGTCGGGGGTTCGCCCGCGAGGTCTGCTGCCGGGCGACCCGAGGCGGTTCGGGGTGCCGTGTGCCCGGACGGGCCGCGCCCCGCTCGCGGCCCGAGCGGTGAGCCGTGAGCGGGGCGCGGCGCATTGCGACCGGTGCCCGACTCCCGTGGAGGTTCCGCCTACTTGGCGTAGATCGCCTCGATCTCGTCCGCGAAGTCCCGCAGCACCACGTTCCGCTTCAGCTTCAGCGACGGGGTGACGTGGCCCGACTCCTCGGTGAACTGGCTCGGCAGCACGCGGAACTTCTTGACCGCCTCGGCCCGGGAGACCGCCGCGTTGCCGTCGTCCACGGCCTGCTGGATCTCGGCCAGCAGGTCCGGGTCGGTGCGCAGGTCCGCCGCGCCGATACCCGCGGGCTTGCCGTGCTGCTCGGCCCAGCGGGGCAGGAACTCCTCGTCCAGGGTGATCAGCGCGCCCACGAACGGGCGGCCGTCGCCCACCACCATGCACTCGGCGACCAGCGCGTGCGCCCGGATGCGGTCCTCGATCACCGCGGGGGCGACGTTCTTGCCGCCCGCGGTGACGATGATCTCCTTCTTGCGGCCGGTGATGGTGAGGTAGCCCTCCTCGTCCAGCGTGCCGAGGTCGCCGGTGTGGAACCAGCCGTCCTCCAGCGCCGCGGCCGTGGCCTGCTCGTTG
>CAYNNX010000176.1:0-13832 GCA_964398515.1 uncultured Streptantibioticus sp.
AGCAGCGGGGCGAGGCGGCGCCGGATGCCGATGTTCGCGCGCATCCGCGGGTCCTTGGCGTACTCCGCGTACATGTAGTCGCGCTCTTCGTCCGTGACCATCTCGAGGGTGAGCTCGTCGTGGTTGCGAAGGAAGATCCCCCACTGGCAGTTGGCCGGGATCGCCGGGGTCTTGGCGAGGATCTCGGAGACCGGGTAGCGGGACTCGCGCCGCACCGCCATGAAGATCCGCGGCATCACGGGGAAGTGGAAGGCCATGTGGCACTCGTCGCCGCCCTGGCTGAAGTCGCCGAAGTAGTCGACCACGTCCTCGGGCCACTGGTTGGCCTCGGCCAGCAGCACGGTGTCCGGGTAGTGCGCGTCGATCTCGGCCCGCACCCGCTTGAGGAAGGCGTGTGTGGCCGGCAGGTTCTCGCAGTTGGTGCCCTCCTCGGCGTACAGGTAGGGCACCGCGTCCAGCCGGAAGCCGTCGATGCCCAGATCCAGCCAGAAGCGCAGCCCCGCGATCATCTCCTCCTGCACGCGCGGGTTCTCGTAGTTCAGGTCCGGCTGGTGGGCGAAGAACCGGTGCCAGAAGTACTGCTTGCGCACGGGGTCGAAGGTCCAGTTGGAGGTCTCGGTGTCGATGAAGATGATCCGCGCGTCCTGGTACTTCTTGTCGTCGTCCGCCCAGACGTAGTAGTCGCCGTACGGGCCGTCCGGATCGGTGCGGGAGGCCTGGAACCACGGGTGCTGGTCGGAGGTGTGGTTCATCACGAAGTCGATGATCACGCGCATGCCGCGCTGGTGGGCGGCGTCCACGAACTCCACGAAGTCGGCGAGGTCGCCGAAGTCCGGGAGCACGGCGGTGTAGTCGGACACGTCGTAGCCGCCGTCCCTGAGCGGCGAGGCGAAGAACGGCGGCAGCCACAGGCAGTCGACCCCGAGCCACTGGAGGTAGTCCAGCTTCGCGGTGAGGCCCTTCAGGTCGCCGATGCCGTCGCCGTTGCTGTCTTGGAAGGACCGGACGAGGACTTCATAGAAGACGGCACGCTTGAACCAGTCGGGATCCCGGTCCTTGGCCGGGGTGTCCTCGAAGGTGTCCGGGACGGGCTCGTTGACGATCAATTGGGTGACCCTCCGATCGGTGAGGACGGTCGCAGGGAGAAGACGTGCGCGGGCCGGGTACCCGGATCCAGGCGCACATAGTTGTCCCTGCCCCAGTGGTAGGTCTCACCGGTGAGCTCGTCGCGCACCGGGGTGGACTCGTGCCATCCGAGGCCGAGTTCCGGCATGTCCAACGAGACGGTCGCCTCACGGGTGTGGTGGGGGTCGAGGTTGACCACGGTCAACACGGTGTCCCAGCCGGTCTCGTGGCCGTCCTCGTCCGTGGCGGCACGCTTGGAGTAGGCGATGACGGCGTCGTTGTCGGTGTGATGGAACGTCAGATTCCGCAACTGCTGCAGGGCCGGATGGCGCCGGCGCACCCGGTTGAGCAGGGTGATCAGCGGCGCGATCGACCGCCCTTCGGCCTCGGCGCGGGCCCAGTCGCGGGGCCGCAGCTGGTACTTCTCGGAGTCGAGGTACTCCTCGCTGCCCTCGCGCACGGGTGTGTTCTCGCACAGCTCGAAGCCGGAGTACACCCCCCACGTCGGCGACAGCGTGGCCGCCAGCACCGCGCGCGCCTCGAACGCCGGTCGCCCGCCGTGCTGGAGGTAGGCGTGGAGGATGTCGGGGGTGTTCACGAAGAAGTTGGGCCGCATGTAGGCGGCGGCCTCACCGGCGAGCTCCGTCAGGTACTCGGTGAGTTCGTCCTTGGTGTTGCGCCAGGTGAAGTAGGTGTACGACTGCTGGAAGCCGATCGCCGCCAGCGTGCGCATCATCGCCGGGCGGGTGAACGCCTCGGCCAGGAAGATCACGTCCGGGTCGGTGCGGTTGATCTCGCCGAGGACCTTCTCCCAGAACACGACCGGCTTGGTGTGCGGGTTGTCGACCCGGAAGATACGCACCCCGTGGTCCATCCAGTACCGCAGGATCCGCAGCGTCTCGCGGGTCAGACCGTGCATGTCGGTGTCGAACGCCAGGGGGTAGATGTCCTGGTACTTCTTCGGCGGGTTCTCCGCGTACGCGATCGAGCCGTCCACCCGGTGCTGGAACCACTCCGGGTGCTTGGCGACCCACGGGTGGTCCGGCGAGCACTGCAGCGCGAAGTCGAGCGCCACCTCCAGGCGCAGCGCACGGGCGCGCGCCACGAACGCGTCGAAGTCCTCGATGGTGCCCAGATCCGGGTGGATCGCGTCGTGGCCGCCCTCCGCCGAGCCGATCGCCCAGGGCGACCCCACGTCGTACCGGCCCGCCGAAAGGGCGTTGTTGGGCCCCTTGCGGAACGCTGTGCCGATCGGGTGAACGGGCGGCAGGTAGACCACGTCGAAGCCCATCGCGGCGATCGCCGGAAGCCGTTCGGCGGCCGTGCGGAAGGTCCCCGAGCGCGGCGGGCGGCCCTCGGTGACGACCGCGCCCTGCGAGCGCGGGAAGAACTCGTACCAGGAGCCGAACAGCGCGCGTTTGCGCTCCACCAGCAGCGGCACCGGACGCGAGGCGGTCACCAGCTCCCGCAGCGGGTGGCGGGCGAGCACCTCCACCACCTCCGGGGTGAGGGCCGCGGCCAGCCGGGCGGCGGCGGGCCGGTCCTCGTCCCGCAGCGCGTCGACCGCCTCCAGCACCACCGACCGGCCTTCCTTCTTCGGCACGCCCCCGGCCGCCCGTTCGTGCAGCTCGGCGCCTTCGGCCAGCATCAGCTCGCAGTCGATCCCGGCCGGGATCTTGATGCCGGCCGCGTGCCGCCAGGTGGCAATCGGGTCCGACCACGCCTCGACGGTAAAGGTCCAGCGCCCTTCGGCCGTCGGGGTGACGAGGGCACCCCAACGGTCGGTACCCGGGGACAGTTCGCGCATCGGCGTCCACGGCCCGCTGCGCCCGGCCGGATCGCGCAGCACGACGTTGGCCGCGACGGCGTCATGGCCCTCCCGGAAGACCGTGGCTGACACCTCGAAGGCCTCGCCCACCACGGCTTTCGCGGGCCGCCGCCCGCAGTCCACCAGCGGGCGGAGATCCAGTACGGGGATGCGACCGATCATTGGCTCACCTGGGCTTGCGTCGTTTCGTGGTCTCGGTGCCCCCGATGCCCTTTGTATCCGCTCTTTGGACTTGCCACTCGCCTGCATGGCCGCTCCCGACCGCGTTCACTCGGTTGGATTGGTGATGGGCTGGAGGAGGGTGGGGCTCCGGGGAGCCTTCCCCAGGGTTAGCGCGACCCAACCCGTTTCAACAGGGGTACTGACGCGTAGCAAGAAGAAGAAACGATCCGCGATGCGGCAAGTGGGTGAAGCCTGACGCCCCTTCGGGGTTTAGGTCGAGGAATCCGGGAAACGCAGGCGAAACGGGCGGGGTCGGCCGCTACGGTCAAAGCGTGAAGGCTATCCGTCGATTCACCGTCCGTACGGTCCTCCCCGAACCCCTGCGGCCGCTCGGCGAGCTGGCGCAGAACCTGCGATGGTCCTGGCACCCGGAGACCCGCGAGCTGTTGCAGTCCGTCGACCCCGGAGGGTGGCGGGCCGCGGGCGGCGATCCGGTGCGGCTGCTCGGAGCCGTCCCCGCCGAACGGCTCGCCGCGCTCGCCCGGGACCGCAGGTTCCTGCGCCGCCTCGGCGCCGCGAGCGAGGACCTCACCGACTACCTCACCAACCCGCGGTGGTACCAGAGCGCCGAGCCGGGGGAAGTGCCCGCCGCCATCGCCTACTTCTCGCCCGAGTTCGGGATCACCGCGGCCCTGCCCCAGTACAGCGGCGGCCTCGGCATCCTCGCCGGCGACCACCTCAAGGCCGCCAGCGACCTCGGGGTGCCCCTCATCGGCGTCGGGCTGCTCTACCGCCACGGCTACTTCCGCCAGTCGCTGTCCCGGGAGGGCTGGCAGCAGGAGCACTACCCGGTGCTCGACCCCAACGAGCTGCCGCTGACCCTGCTGCGCGAGGCGAACGGCACCCCGGCCCAGATCTCCCTGGCGCTGCCCGGCGGACGCTCGCTGCGCGCCCGCATCTGGCAGGCCCAGGTCGGCCGGGTGCCGCTGCTGCTGCTCGACTCGGACGTGGAGGAGAACAACGCCGCCGAACGCGACGTCACCGACCGGCTCTACGGCGGCGGCAGCGAACACCGGCTGCTCCAGGAGATGCTGCTGGGCATCGGCGGGGTCCGCGCGGTGCGCGCCTACTGCCGGCTCACCGGCCACCCCGGTCCCGAGGTCTTCCACACCAACGAGGGCCACGCCGGATTCCTCGGCCTGGAACGCATCCGGGAGCTGATCGGCGGCCCCGACGGTCTCGATTTCGACGCGGCACTGGAGTCCGTGCGCGCCGGAACCGTTTTCACCACCCACACCCCCGTGCCCGCCGGGATCGACCGCTTCGACCGCGAGCTGATCGCCCGCCACTTCGGCGACGGCGGCGAGCTGCCCGGCGTGGACGTCGAGCGCGTGCTGGAGCTGGGCCGGGAGTCCTACCCGGGCGGCGAGCCGCGGCTGTTCAACATGGCCGTCATGGGCCTGCGCCTCGCCCAGCGGGCCAACGGGGTGAGCACGCTGCACGGCTCGGTCAGCCGCCAGATGTTCGCCGGGCTCTGGCCGGGCTTCGACCCCGAGGAGGTGCCGATCCGGTCCATCACCAACGGCGTCCACGCCCCCACCTGGGTGGCGCCCGAGGTCTACCGGTTGGGTGCCGGCGAGGTCGGCGCCCAGCGCGCCGAGGACGCGCTGTCGGTCGGCGGCTCCGCACGCTGGGAGCCCATCGCCGACATCCCCGACGCCGCGATCTGGGAGCTGCGCCGCACCCTGCGCGAGCAGCTGGTCGAGGAGGTACGGGAGCGGCTGCGCGCCTCGTGGCGGCAGCGCGGCGCCGGACTGCTGGAGCTGGGCTGGACCGAGGAGGTCCTCGACCCGGACGTCCTCACCATCGGCTTCGCCCGCCGTGTCCCCTCCTACAAGCGGCTCACACTCATGCTGCGCGACACCGACCGCCTCACCGAGCTGCTGCTCCACCCCGAGCGGCCGGTGCAGATCGTGGTGGCCGGAAAGGCCCATCCGGCCGACGACAGCGGCAAGAAGCTCATCCAGGAACTGGTGAGGTTCGCCGACGACCCGGCCGTGCGCCACCGGATCGTCTTCCTGCCCGACTACGGCATGGGCATGGCCCAGCGGCTCTACCCCGGCTGCGACGTCTGGCTCAACAACCCCTTGCGCCCGCTTGAGGCGTGCGGCACCTCCGGGATGAAGGCGGCCCTCAACGGCGGCCTCAACCTGTCGGTGCTGGACGGCTGGTGGGACGAGTGGTTCGACGGGAACAACGGCTGGGCGATCCCCACCGCCGACGGCAGCACCGGCGACGACCCGGAACGCCGTGACGACATCGAGGCCGCGGCGCTCTACGACCTGATCGAGAACCAGGTCGCGCCGCGCTTCTACGACACCGACAGCCAGGGCCTGCCGCGCCGCTGGATCGAGATGGTCCGCCACACCCTGGTCACCCTCGGCCCGAAGGTGCTGGCCGGCCGCATGGTGCGCCAGTACGTGGAGGAGCTCTACGCCCCGGCCGCCCAGGCCCACCGCACGGTCGTCCCCGAGGCGGCCCGGCGGCTGGCCGCCTGGAAGGCCCGGGTGCGCGAGCAGTGGCCGCGGGTCGCGGTCGACCACGTGGACGCCGGATCGGTGGGCTGCACGGCGGAGTTGGGCTCGTCGCTCAACCTGCGGGTGCAGGTCGCGCTCGGCGATCTGGAACCGGCGGACGTCGAGGTCCAGGCGGTCTCCGGCCGCGTCGACGACTCCGACCGCATCGCCGAGCCCTCCGTGGTCGCCCTGAAGCCGGCGGGACGCCCGGATCTGGAGGGCCGCTGGCTCTACGAGGGCCCGCTGGCGCTGGACCGCTCCGGCCCCTTCGGCTACACCGTCCGCGTCCTGCCGACGCACCCGCTGCTGGCCTCCCCGGCCGAGCTGGGCCTGATCGCGGTGCCGGCCGAGGCGCCCGGGATGACGGCGGGGCTGCTGCGCTAGCGCGGGCCGCGTGCGGTGCCCGGGAGCGTCCGCGCTCCCGGGCACCGCACCATATGACGCAGCGTCAGGAAGTCCGGCTGCCCACGCCGATCGCCGCCCAGGTGTCGGCCACCGTCTTGTACGCGGTGCTGCCCTGGCCGAACAGGTCGGCCGCGGCCTGGAGGGTCGCGGTGCGGGCGCCCGCGTAGTCCGTGGTCGAGGTCATGTACTCGGTCAGCGCCTTGTACCAGACCTGCTCGGCGTTGGCGCGCCCGATCCCCGGCACCGGCTTGCCGTCGGTGGTCGGGCTGTCGTACGAGAACCCGCCCACCGTCTTGGCGCCGCTGCCCTCTGAGAGCAGGTAGAAGAAGTGGTTGGCGGGGCCCGAGGAGTAGTGCACGTCGAGGTTGCCGACCCCGCTGTACCAGTAGTCGGCGGAGGAGCCGTCCTTCGACGGCTTGTCCATGTACCGCAGCGGCTTGCCGTCGCCGTTGATGTTGATCTGCCGGCCGATGAAGTAGTTGCCGGGCGCGGCCGGGTTCTTGGCGTAGAACTCGACCGAGACCCCGAAGATGTCGGAGGTGGCCTCGTTGAGCCCGCCGGACTCGTCGCTGTAGTTCAGCCCCGCGGTGGCCGCGGTCACCCCGTGACTCATCTCGTGGCCCGCCACGTCGAGCGCGGTCAGCGGCTGGGCGTTGCCGGCGCCGTCGCCGTACGTCATGCAGAAGCAGCCGTCGTCCCAGAAGGCGTTGACGTAGGAGTCGCCGTAGTGCACGCGGGAGTACGCGGCCACGCCGTCACCGCGGATGCCGAGGCGGCCGTGCACATTCTTGTAGTAGTCCCAGGTCTCCTGGGCGCCGTAGTGCGCGTCCACGCCCGCGGTCTGGCGGTTGGACGGCTTGCCGTTGCCCCACGTGTCGGTGGAGTTGGTGAACAGCGTCCCCTTGCCGGAGGTGCCCTGCTTGAGGTCGTAGGTCTTGTGGCCGCCGCGCGATGCGTCGTTGAGCTGGTACTTCGAGCCGGACCTGGTGGTGCCGACGGTCACCTTGCCGTTGTACTGGCCGGTGCCGGCGCCCGTCTCGACGGCCTGGTACTGGAAGAGCTTCCGTCCGTTTACGGCGTCGTTGATCACGTGCAGCGCGCTGGGCGTGCCGTCGTCCTGCAACCCGCCGACGACGGTCTCCCAGGCGAGTACCGGCGTTCGGGTGCCCTGTCCGGCCCAGATCACCTTGCGGGACGACTCGGCGGCGGGGCGGTCCGCCTTGTCGGCGGCGGCCTTGACGGCGGCCGAGGCGGCGCTGTCCGCGGAGACCTTCGGGGTGAGGGAGGCGACGGCGATCGTGGCGCGCGTCGCCTTGCTGACGGTCGGCGCGGCGCCGCCCGGCCGCTGGTGGACCACCAGGTCCCCGCCGAGCACCGGCAGGCCGTCGTACGTGCGCTGGTACCGGGTGTGGACGGTGCCGTCGGCGTCCTTGACGACGTCGAACGGGATCAGCTTCTCGTGCGCTCCCAGGTGCAGGGCCCGGGCGGTGGCCGCGCCGGCGTCGCCGGCCGCCTTCAGCAGGGCGGCGTGCTGGACGGGGGAGAGGGTCGCGGGCAGGGCGGCGGCTAACGGCCGCACGGCCGCCGTTCCCGCGTCGGCATCGGCCGCGGTGGCCTGAACGCCGAGCGCGACGGCGGCAGTTGCGGCGACCAGCGCGGCGGTGCGCATGCGTATCGAAGACAGGGGGCGGGGGTGGGGGGATCGTCTCACGGGGTACTCCTTCGAGGGCGGCCGTCAGGGAGGCGGCCGGTGCGGATTCCTGTGAGCGCGCTGTGCGCCCCTCAAGTGGACTAGACATGTCAGGTTCATGGCCAGAGATTGACGGAAGAATGGCCGTAAAGCGTCCGTTGTCCGAAAGTGATCGTCCGTATAGCGGTCCGCGTCGGTCACCTTGGGTGGCCGCCCGGCTCACGGGGTTCGCCAGACGGTCGTCGTTCCCGGCGGAGCGAGCCACCGCGGCCCCGGCCGCTCCAGCCGCGACGGATGCGTGAGGACCGACCAGGAGCCGTTAGGGGCCTGCCATGCCGCCGACGTGGTCTCCGGGCTGCAGCGGCCCGGCCCCCGCCGGGTCCGCCATCCGGCCGGAGCGGACCGTTGCCCCGTCGGCCTGCGGCAACGGCAGCCGCACCGGTCCGGGGGTGCGGCTCCCCTGATCCCCGTTGATCAGCACTGTGGGTGCTTCGAGACAGTAGGCTGAGCTGAGCAGGGCCGGGTCCGCCGAGCAAGATCGGAGAGGTACGCCATGGCCGCCGAGATGGTCGCGCCCGCGTGGATGCACGCGCAGATCACTGCGGAACAGTACGACACCTGGTCCGAGGAACAGTGCACGGGCATCGAGATCGTGGACGGGATGGTCGTCGTGAGCCCCAGCGCGTCCAAACGGCACAACCGCCTCGCACGAATCCTGGCGAACGCCCTGGATGCCGCCGCGGGCCCGGACTGGAATGCCGATACGGACTTCGACGTTCGGCTGCAGGACGTGCCGCTGACCAACCGCCGCCCGGATGTCGTCGTCTACCGCGCGGACACCATCGACATCACGCCGACCCGACCGGAGCACGTGCTGCTGGTCGTCGAAGTGGTCTCACCGGGGTCGGAGACCACCGACCGGGTCGTGAAGGTGGACCAGTACGCCAAGGCCGGGATCCCCTTCTACTGGCGAGTCGAACAGGCCCCTACCGGCGTCCCACTGGTGTACACCTACGTTCTCGATCCGGCGACCAGGGCCTACCGCGACGGTGATGTGTTCACCGGGACGATCAAGACCCTCGCACCGTTCGCCGTGGAGATCGATCTCGGCGTGCTCTGAACCGTTCGCGGGCACGCGCCCTCACACCAGACTCTCCCGCCACGCCCGGTGCAGCCCCGCGAACCGGCCCTCGGCCGAACGCAGTTCGGCCGGCGAACCGTCTTCCACGATCCGGCCGTTCTCCATCACCAGCACGCGGTCGGCGATCTCCACCGTCGACAGGCGGTGGGCGATGATCACTGCCGTGCGGCCGCGCAGGACGGTGTGCATCGCGTGCTGGACCGCCCGTTCGCCGGGGATGTCCAGGGACGAGGTGGCCTCGTCCAGGATGAGCACCGCGGGGTCGGCGAGCAGGGCGCGGGCGAAGGCCACCAGTTGCCGCTGGCCGGCGGATATCCGGCCGCCGCGCTTGCGCACGTCCGTGCCGTACCCGTCCGGCAGGGCGGTGATGAAGTCGTGGGCGCCGATCGCCTTCGCCGCGGCCTCGATCCGCTCGGGGCCCGCGTCCGGGTCGCCCAGGGCGATGTTCTCCGCCACCGTGCCGGAGAAGAGGAAGGACTCCTGCGTCACCATGACCACGCCGCGCCGCAGTTCGGGGACGGCGAGATCGCGCAGGTCGACCCCGTCGAGCAGGACGCGGCCGTCCGTCGGGTCGTAGAAGCGGGCCAGCAGCTTGGCGAGCGTGGACTTGCCCGCGCCCGTGGCGCCGACCACCGCGACCGTCTGGCCCGCCGGTATCGCCAGGTCGAAGCGGGGCAGCACCTCCCCACCGGTCGGGTAGGCGAAGCGCACCCCCGCGAACCGCACCTCGCGGCCCGGACGCCCGTCCGGCGCGGCGGGCGGCGGCAGCCGCACCGGGGCCGCGGGCTCGGGGACCGAGGGGCGCTGGGCCAGCAGCGCGGCGATCTTCTCCAGTGAAGCGGCCGCCGACTGCCAGGAGTTGAGGAACATCCCCAGCGGGTCTATCGGTGCGTACAGCCGCCGCAGATAGAGCACGAAGGCCGCCAGTACGCCGAGTCCGAGGGAGCCGGAGGCGACCCGGTAGGCGCCCCACAGCACGACGAACGCGACCGAGGTGTTGGCGATCACCCAGGAGGCCACGGTGAACCGGCCCATCTCCAGGTTGGCGTCGCCGTTGGCCCGGCAGTGGGTCTCGTTGAGGCGGCCGAACGCCTCGTCGTTGGCGCGCTCGCGGCGGAACGCCTGCACCGGCCGGACGCCGTTCATCGTCTCGGTGAACCGCACGATCACCGCCGCGATCGCCGCGGACCGCCGGGTGTACACGCGCTTGGAGCGCCGGCGGAACGAGCGGACCGTCCAGGCCAGCGGCAACGCCGTGGCCAGCGCGAACAGTCCGAGCCCCCAGTCGAGCCACAGCAGCACCGCGCCGATGTAGAGCACCGACACGCCGACGTCGAGCAGTTCCTGCAGCCCCTCGGTGAGCAGCTCGCGGATGGTTTCGACGTCGGAGGTGGCCCGGGCGATGATCCGGCCCGAGGTGTACCGCTCGTGGAAGTCCAGGCCCAGTGCCTGGGCGTGCCGGAAGATCCGCCCGCGCAGCTCCAGCAGCACGTCCTGGCTGATCGCCCCCGCCAGCCGCACGAAGACCCGCTGCAGCAGCCCGGCCGCCACCGCGCACCCGATGTAGGCGCAGGCCACCGCGGTCAACGGCCCGGCGGCGCCGCCGCGCAGCGCCGGGATCGCCCGGTCGATCGCGTAGGCCACGATCAGCGGCCCCGCCTGCACCGCGGCCTGCTGGACCAGCAGCACGACCGCCGCCGTCCACACCCGCGCCCGGTGCGGTGCGACCAGCTCGCCCAGCAGCGCCCGCGAGGCCCCGGCGGAGGCCGCCAGCGTGTCGCGGTCGGCGGCCGGGCCGTCCTCGCCGGGCGGCCCGGCGGCGTCACCGGCGTCGGTGGCCCCGGTGGCCTCGGCGGCCTCTGCGACGGAGGCGTCATCGGTGTCTTCGGTGACGGACGTCATCGGCTGCCGCTCCCCTCCACCTCGTGGACGGGCGTGTGCGCCGCCCCCGACATCAGCCATCGGTACTCGGCGCTGCGGGCCAGCAGCTCGCGGTGGGTGCCGACGGCCGCTATCCGGCCGCCCGCCAACAGCGCCACCCGGTCGGCGAGCAGCACGGTCGACGGCCGGTGCGCCACCACCAGCGCGGTGGTGGTCGCCAGCACCTCGCGCAGCGCCGTCTCCACGAGCGCCTCGGTGTGCACGTCCAGCGCCGACAGCGGATCGTCCAGCACGAGGAAGCGGGGGCGGCCGACGACCGCGCGGGCCAGGGCGAGCCGCTGCCGCTGCCCGCCGGACAGGCTCAGCCCCTGCTCGCCCACCTGGGTGTCGAGCCCCTGCGGCAGCTCGTGCACGAAGCCGCACTGGGCGATGCGCAGCGCCCGCAGCACGTCCTCCTCGCCGGCGTCCGGCGCGCCCATGACGACGTTGTCGCGGACGCTCGCGGAGAACAGCGTGGGCTCCTCGAAGGCCATGGCCACCACAGCCCGCAGCCGCGAGCGGGTCAGCCCGGCCGTGTCCACGCCGTCGAGCGTGATGCGGCCGCCCGTCGCCTCGTACAGCCGCGGGATCAGCGCGGTCAGCGTGGTCTTGCCCGATCCCGTCGCGCCGACGAGGGCCGTCGTCTCGCCGGTGCGGATGTGCAGGTCGACCCCGGTGAGCAGGTCCGGGCTGCCCGGCGGGGCGTCGGGGTAGCGGAAGCGCACGCCCGTGAAGCGGATCCCGTCGCCGGGGACGGCCGAGGCGTCTGTCGCGGACGGCTGGACGCGGCCATCGTCCGGCGGCACCGGCGTGTCCATCACCTCGAAGTAGCGGTCGGCCGCCGTGGCCGACTCGTTGCTGAGCGACAGCAGCCAGCCGAGCGACTCCACCGGCCAGCGCAGCGCGAGCGCCGTGGACAGGAAGGCGACGAGGGTGCCCGCCGACAGGCTGCCGTGCGCCACCCGTACCGCGCCGACGACCAGCGCCGCACCCAGCGCGACGTCCGGCAGGGCGGTGATCAGCGCCCACAACTCCGCGAGCAGCCGGGCCTTGCGCAGCTCCGTGCGGCGCAGGGCGTGCGACTGGCGCCGGAAGGCGCGGGCCTGGCTGCGGTGGCGGCCGAACGCCTTGATGATGCGGATGCCCAGTACCGACTCCTCGACCAGCGTGGTCAGATCACCGACCTGGTCCTGCGCCAGGCGGGCGGCCAGGGCGTACCGCGCCTCGAAGTACGAGCACAGCGCCACCAGCGGGGCGACGGGCGCCAGCAGTATCAGCGCGAGCGACCAGCACTGCCAGATCAGGACGGCGTAACCGAACACGACCGTGGCCGAGTTGACGATGAGGAAGACCAGCGGAAAGGAGAGGAACAGCCGCAGGATCTGCAGGTCGTTGACGCCCCGGGAGAGCAACTGGCCCGAACCCCAGCGGTCGTGGAAGGAGACCGGGAGCCGCTGCAGCCGCTCGAAGAGATCCGCGCGCATGCGGGCCTCCAGCGCGGCCATCGGGCGGGCCACCAGCCACCGCCGCACGCCGAACAGCCCCGCCTCCAGCAGCCCGAGTAACAGCACGAGCCCGCCGCCCAGCCACACCCCCGACGGCTCGCGCCGCGCCACGGGCCCGTCCACCAGCCACTTGAGCACCAGGGGGATCAGCAGCGCGAGGCAGGAGGCCGTCACGGCCACCGCCGTCGCCCCGGCCAGCCGGGGCCACACCGGGCGCACATACGGCCACAGCCGCAGCAGCGACCGCACCGCCGAGCGCCGCCCGGCCCGGCCCTCGTCCCCTCCCCTGGTCTCCACCTCATCGAGACTAGAGGCGGCCACTGACAACGCTCACCCCATTTTGCGGCGGCTACGTCACCCGCAGAAGCAGCACCGTCCGCCCCGGCACCGTGACCGCCCGTCCCGCGGAGTGGATCGTCCCCGGGGCCTCGCCGTCCTCGCGGGAGGTGTCGGCCAGGACCTCGTAGCGGTGCGCCCACGGCGGCCCGGGGAGGGTGAACTCCACCTCCTCGGGGGCGGAGTGGAGGACGATCAGGAAGCTCGCGTCGCGGATGCGCCGGCCGCGCGGATCGCGGTGCGGTATGTCGCGGCCGGACAGGAACATCCCGAGCGTGCCGGTCGGGGCGAACCAGTCCGCCTCGGTCATCTCCCGCCCGCCCGGGGTGAACCAGGCCAGGTCCCGCAGGCCCTGCGGGGTCTGCGGGCGCCCGGAGAAGAACGTCCGGCCGCGCAGCGCCGGATGCTCCCGCCGCAGCCGCACCAGCCGTGACGCCAAACGGAACAGGCCCTGCCAGCCGGGGTCGTCCAGCAGCGACCAGTCCACCCACGACGTCTCGTTGTCCTGGCAGTACGCGTTGTTGTTGCCGCCCTGCGTGCGGCCCATCTCGTCGCCGGCCACCAGCATCGGCACGCCCGTCGACAGCAGCAGCGTGGCCAGCAGGTTGCGCAGTTGGCGGCGGCGCAGCGCGCGCACCGCCGGATCGGCGCTCTCGCCCTCCGCCCCGCAGTTCCAGGATCGGTTGTCGTCGGTGCCGTCCCGGTTGTCCTCGCCGTTGTCCTCGTTGTGCTTGGTGTTGTACGAGACCAGGTCCCGCAGGGTGAACCCGTCGTGCGCGGTGACGAAGTTGACCGAGGCGTACGGGCGGCGCCCGCCCCACGCGTACAGGTCGCTGGAGCCCGACAACCGGTAGCCCAGATCGGCGAGGTCGGGGCTGGCGCCGCGCCAGAAGTCGCGCACCGCGTCCCGGTAGCGGTCGTTCCACTCCGTCCACAGCGGCGGGAAGGCGCCGACCTGGTAGCCGCCCTCGCCGACGTCCCACGGCTCGGCGATCAGCTTGACCCGCCGCAGCACCGGGTCCTGGGCGAGCACGCTCAGGAACGGGGAGAGCATGTCCACGACGTGCAAGCTGCGCGCGAGCGCCGCCGCCAGGTCTAAGCGGAAGCCGTCCACGCCCAACTCGGTGACCCAGTGGCGCAGCGA
>CAYNNX010000177.1:0-13793 GCA_964398515.1 uncultured Streptantibioticus sp.
GCGGCGATCGCGGCGCGGTACGGCGAACCGCTGCCCGGCGGCCCCGAGGGCGGGCTGACCCGGCTCTTCCCGACCGCGCGGACCCTGGCCGGGGCCGCGGTGCCCGAGCCGGTGCGCACCCTGGCCGCCGCGCTGGCCGAGGGGACGGTACGGCTGGACCCGGGAGCCGATCGCGCCGAGGCCGAGTCAGCGGTCCGCGCGCTGCCGGGCATCGGCGCCGAGGCGGCCGGCCGGATCCGCATGCGCGCCCTCGGCGACCCCGACGTGTTCCTGCCCACCGGGACCGTGAGCGCGCAGGCGGCCGAAGCCTGGCGCCCCTGGCGCTCCTACGCCCTGCAGTACCTGTGGCACGCCGGACGGTGAGGAGGCGGCGGACAGGGGCAACGGGCGCCGGCGGGCGTCAGCGGACGGGGAAGCTGAAGCTGTAGCCGTGCTGCTTCAGCCACGGCAGCAGCTGCTCCAGCGCCGCGACCGTCTGCGCACGGTTGCCGCCCCCGTCGTGGAACAGCAGCGTCGGCCCGTTCCTCAGCTCGTTGCGGACCGTGCGCAGGATCGCTGGGGTGCCCGGCCTCTCGAAGTCCTTGGAGTCGACGTTCCAGCCCAGCGGCCGCATCCCGGCGGCCGCCGCGATCTGCCGGCTGTACGGGGTGAACGCGCCGCCGGGCGCCCGGTAGTACATCGGCTGCACGCCGCCCGAGGCCTGCGCGATCTGCTGGGCCGCGTCCATCACCTGGTGCCGCTGGTAGTCCTGCGACCGGTGGTCCATCGCCGTGTTGTGCGAGACGGTGTGGTCGCACAGCCGGTGGCCGTCGGCCACCACCTGCCTGACGACGTCCGGGTGCGCGGCCGCCTGCGGGCCGATCATGCAGAAGACCGCCTTGACGCCGTTGTCCTTGAGCACCTTGAGGATCTTCGGCGTCCACACCGGATCCGGACCGTCGTCGATCGTGATGTCGACCGCCTTGGCGTCGCCGCTCTCCGCCGCGTGCGCGATGTCCATGCTGACGGGGGCGGCGGACGAGGTCTGGCCGGTGCCGGGCGCGGACGGCGCGGGACGGGAGGCGGCCGGGGCCGGGCCGCCGGACGCCTCGCCCGCCTGGGCGCTCCACCATCCGGCGAGTATCCCGGCCGTGGCGAGCGCGGCCGCCGAAGCCGCCACGACGCGCCCCTTGATCCCCCGTGCGCCCTTACCCGTCATGGTCCCCGTGTCTCCTCGCTGCGTCGGCGTTGTGTGCGCATCAGGAGACGACCGGCCTCACCTCATGGATCCGGTTGTGACAGTTCGCTCATAATTCCGGTTGATACTTGGCGCATGTCGCGTGTGCTGCTGATCGAGGACGACCCTGCGGTGCGCAGCGGTGTCACCTTGGCGCTGCGCCGCCGCGGCCACGAGGTCGAGAGCGCGGAGACCGGCGAGGCCGGTCTCGCCGCGCTCGACGCCTTCCGGCCCGACCTGGTGCTGCTCGACCTGATGCTGCCGGGCGCCTCCGGCTTCGAGGTCTGCCGCCGGATCCGCGCGACACGGACGCTGCCGATCATCATGCTCACCGCGCGCGGCGACGACATCGACGTGGTCCTCGGCCTGGAGGCGGGCGCCGACGACTACATCGTCAAGCCCGCCCGCGGCGAAGTGCTGGAGGCCCGCATCCGTGCCGTCCTGCGGCGCACCGCCCCCGGCCCGGCGGGCGAACCCGGCGGCGCACCCGCCGGCCCGGCGGCCGTCGAGACCTACGGGGACCTCACGATCGACCGGGCGGGGCTCATCGTCGCCAAGGGCGGCCGGGACCTCGCCCTGCCGCCCTCCGAGATGAAGCTGCTGCTGTACCTGTCGGCCTCGCCCGGCCAGGTCTTCAGCCGCCAGCAGCTGCTGGAGAGCGTCTGGGAGCACAGCTACCACGGCGACTCGCGGCTGGTGGACGCCTGCGTGATGCGGCTGCGCGCCAAGGTCGAGGACAACCCGCGCTCGCCGAAGTACGTGCAGACGCTGCGCGGCTTCGGCTACCGCTTCGGGCCCCTGTGAGCACCCGGCCCGCCCGGCGCTGGCGGGCGATCGCACGCTCCTCGGCACGCGGCCTGCGCGCCCGGCTCGTCGTCGCCTTCCTGCTGGTCGCCGCCGTCGGCTCGCTCACCACCGCGGCCCTGACGTTCCGGCAGGCCCGCACCGCGATCCTCCAGCGCAGCCAGGACACCGCCGTCAACGCCCTGCGGGCCCAGGTCGACTCGCTCGCCCCCGACCTTCCCTCCCCGCCCGGCCCGGACCACCTGCAAAGCTTCGTCCGCCAGCTCGACGGCGGCGGCCAGGCCCAGAACTGGCAGGCCTACGCCGTCTACCGGGACCAGCCCGCCGTGCCCGCCGAGCCGCCCGGCACCGCCATCACCCCCGCCCTGCGCAAGGCGGTGCAGGACCGCTGGGTCCCCGCCTTCCAGCGGGTGGACCGCGGCGGCCGGCCCTGGCTCGCCATCGGCATGCCCGTCACCTACGGCAGTTCCGGCACCGGCGCCGCCGCGCCCGCGACTCCGCGCTCCGGCCTGATCGTCTACGCCGAACTCCCGCTCACCGCCGAACAGGCCAACACCCAGGCCCTCATCCACGCCGCCGAGACCGGTGCCCTGATCGCCCTCGGCCTGTCCGTGCTGCCCGCCCTCGCCGCGGCCGGAGGCGTGCTGCGGCCGGTCCGCAGGCTGCGCAGGGCGGCCGGCGAGATCGCGGCGGGCCGGCTCGACACCCGGCTCGAGGTGCGCGGCGGCGACGAACTCGCCGACCTGTCCGCCGCGTTCAACCACATGGCCGCCACCTTGGAGGAGAACGTCGTCGAACTGCGCCGCCTGGAGGCCACGGCACGCCGGTTCGCCTCCGACGTCTCACACGAACTGCGCACCCCACTGGCGGCGATGACCGCCGTCAGCGACGTCCTGGACGAGGACGCGGCGGACCTCGACCCGGACACCGCCGCCGCCGTCCGCCTCATCAGTGAGGAGACGGCCAAGCTGGTCCGCATGGTGGAGGATCTGATGGAGATCTCCCGCTTCGACGCCGGGGCCGCCACCTTGCACCTCGACGAGGTCGACGTCGCCGAGACGGTCCGCAAGTCCCTCCAGGCGCGCGGCTGGCAGGACCGGGTGGAGACCGGCCTGCCGCCCGGCATCCGCGTGGTGCTGGACCCGCGCCGCTTCGACGTCGTCGTCGCCAACCTCGTCGGCAACGCGCTGCGGCACGGCGGCGACCCGGTGCGCGTCTCGGTGCGCATCCAGGAGGGCGAAGGCGGTGTGCGGCGGCTGGTGTGCGAGGTCTTGGACCACGGGCCCGGTATCCCGGACGCGGTGCTGCCGCACATCTTCGAGCGCTTCTACAAGGCCGACGCCGCCCGCGCCCGTTCCGAGGGCAGCGGGCTGGGGCTCGCCATCGCGGCCGAGAACGTCCGGCTGCACGGCGGCGAACTGCGCGCCGCCAACTCCCCGGACGGCGGCGCGGTCTTCACCGTGGAGCTGCCGGCCCGCCCGCACCCCGACATCTGCGCGGAGCAGGACGCCCCGAAGGAGGAGGCATGACGGGGGCACGCCGGGCCGTCGCGGCGGCCGTGCTGCTGGGGGCCTGCGCCGCCGGCTGCGGTATCCCGCCGACCCGGGTCATCGAGGCGGGCGAACCCGCGACCGGCCTCCAGCCGCCCGGGCGGGCCAAGGAGGCCGTGGTCAAGCTGTACTTCCTCTCCGCTGCCGGGCTGTACCCGGCCTCCCGTCCGGCCGCCGGTGTCGTCGGGCCGCAGGACGCCGTCCAGTTGCTGCTCGCCGGGCCCAACAGCGCCGAGCTCGCCCGCGGGCTGACCACCGACCTGCCGCCGCTCAAGGGCGGCGTGAAGGTCGGCGTCCGCCCCGGCGACGTGCGCATCGCCCTGCCGGTCAGCGCGGCCGCGCTCAGCGCCGGGGCCATCGGCCAGCTCACCTGCACGGCGGCGATCGCGGGAGCCGTGACCGGGATCGGCCGGGCCGACGCCATCACGGTGAGCGTCTCGGGCGGCGGCGCCACCCGCGGCCCGAGCCGCTGCCCCGCCTCGTCCACCGCCGCGGCCCCCACGCCCACCGCCCCGGCGTCCGCAGGATGATGAACGGCTTCACGTAAGAGCCGTTTCCGCGGCCGTGTCGCGGAGGACAATAAGGACATGAGTCACCAGGGGGAGGCGCACCGCCACGACGAGGACGCGTGGTGGCGGCGCCTCTACGACGATGACGGCACCACCGGGACCTTCGCGGAACCGGCGGGCGTGCCATCCGGCGGCGGCTGCCTCGACGATGACGTCGGCACGGCCCTGCGGATGACGGCGGACGAAGCCGCCGCGGCCGTCCCGGCCGTCCCCGCACTCCGCCTCGAACTGCCGCCCGCCCGCGTGGAGACCGCTCCGCCGGCGGATCCGCTTCCCGAGCAGGAGAACGAGCCGGACGAGCCCCACGACGCGCCGCCCGAAGCCGCTGCCGCCGCCGACCCGCCGCCTGACCCGCCGCAATGCCTGCTGCCGGTACCGGCCGCGCCTCGCGAGCCCCGCGAGCCCCGGGACGAGCCAGTGGATGAGCTCGGGGAGTCCCCGCCGGCCGACGGACCGCCCTACGTCGGCGACCGGCCGCCCACCTACGAGCCCGAACCCACCGCCTGGCCGTGCGCCGAGCCGGACCGGGTGGCCGAACTGGTCCCGGACACCGTGCTGGACGGCGCGCGGTACGGGACGCTCACCGTGCGGGCGGCCTCGGTCCGCGGGGACTCGGCGCGCTACCGGGGGCGCAGCCGCGGCGACGCGCTGCTGACCGCGCGCTTCGGATCGGGCGACGACGCGGTGCTGTTCGCCGCCGTCGCCTCCGGCGGACGCGCCGCGCAGGACGGACCGCGGGCCGCCGGGGAGGCCTGCCGGGTGATCGCCGCCGCCGTCGGGCGCAGCCACCGGCGACTGGCCGAGGACATCCGGGCCGGGCGGCGCGGCGCCCTCAAGGCGGGTCTGCAACGCCTGATCGAGCGCGCCTACGGGCAGGCCCGCGGCCCGTACGCCCCCGAGTCGCCCGGCGAGGAGGGCGACGGCGTGACCGCCGCGCTGCGCTGCCTGCTGCTGCCGGTGGACCCCGAGTGCCGCACACGGGTGTTCTTCGGCGCCGGCCCCGGCGGGCTGTTCCGCCTGCGGGACGGCGAGTGGCAGGACCTCGACCCCGATCTGGGCATCAGCCCGGAACCGGACCCGGCCGCCGATCCGGAGGCGGCCGGCCCGTCCGGTGTGCGCTTCCGCTTCCGCGCCCTTCAGGCGCAGTCGTCGGACACCCTGCTGCTGTGCAGCGGCGGACTCGCCGACCCCTTGCGCGAACAGGCTGAACTGGCGGCCCGGTTGGCGGGCCGCTGGGGGCCCTACCAGCCGCCGCCCGGGCTCGCCGCCTTCCTCACGGACGCGCAGACCCGGGTGAAGGGGTACGCCGACGACCGAACGGCGGTCGCCGTGTGGGAGGGGTGAGCCCGCACGCCGTCCGGGGTTCACCCGGTGCCGGGACGCAACCGCAGGGTGAGGATCTGGAACGGGCGCAGCCGCACCGCGACGCGGCCGGTGTCCACGTCGTGTTCCGCCGGACCCACCGGGCGCTCCAGCAGATCGGTCACCCGGGCGCCGGCCAGCGGGAAGCCGGCCGCGAGGGTGCCGGCCGCCCGGCCGCCGCGCGACTCGTACAGCCGCACCACCACGTCCCCTGAGCGGTCGTCGGCGAGTTTCACCGACTCCACGGTGATCGCCGGGTGGTCGACGCCGACGACCGGGGCGAACGGCTCGGGGGAGCCGGCCGCCGCGGGCCGCAGCGGCAGGTTGAGCGCGAGCCCCTCCGCCACCGCGTCCCCCACCTCCGCGCCGGGCAGCAGCGCGTAGGTGAAGCGGTGCACACCCTGGTCCGTCTCCGGATCCGGGCTGTGCGGGGCCCGCAGCAGCGTCAGCCGGACCGTGGTCGCCGTGCCGTCGGGGTGCGTCGTGCGGCTCACGTCGTGGCCGTAGGTGGAGTCGTTGAGGACCGCGACGCCGTAGCCGGGTTCGGCCACCCGCAGCCAGCGGTGGGCGCAGATCTCGAAACGGGCCGCGTCCCAGCCGGTGTTGGTGTGCGTGGGCCGGTGCACATGGCCGAACTGCACCTCGGCCGCCGAGCGTTCGGCGTGCACGTCCACGGTGAAGGCGGCCTTGAGCACCTTCTCCGACTCGTGCCAGTCCACCTCGGTGACGACGTCCAGACGGCGGCTCCCGGCCCGCAGCACGAGCTCCTGGGCCACCCGCGAGGCCCCGAAGGAGCGCACGACGCGCACCGCCGCCCGCAGCGGGCCGGACCGCGACGCCTCCACCGAGTCGGCGTCGGTCAGGTCGGCGCACCGGCGGCGGTAGTGCCGGTCGAGGTCCCACGCGTCCCACTTGTTCGGGTGATCGGGGTGGAGTTGCAGCAGGTTGCCGCGTGCGCCGGGGGCCAGCACCTCGCGCCCGGCCGTCTTGTCGTACACCGAGGCGAGCAGGCCGTCGCCGTCCACGACCACCCGCAGCAGCGCGTTCTCCAGCACGTGCCGGCCGTCCCGCTCGACCGCCGTCACCGCGGCGTCCTGCGGCGGCTCGCCCGGCCGGGCGGCGCCCAGTGCCGGTACCCGCGCCCAGACCTCGCGCCCGTCGGGCCCGGTGACCGCCCCGGCCCGCTCGTAGGGGGAGGCGTTGAGCAGCGTGAGCTGCGCCGGGCCGTCGCCGCGTCCGGCGAGCGCGGCCACCGCGCCCGCGACGATCCCCTCCAGCTCCTCGCGTACCCGCTCGTAGGTCTCCCGCGCCTCCCGGTGCACCCAGGCGATCGAACTGCCCGGCAGGATGTCGTGGAACTGGTGGAGCAGCACCGTCTTCCAGATCCGGTCCAGGTCGTCGTAGGGGTAGGCGTAGCCCGGCGCCCGCAGCGCCGCTGCCGTCGCCCACAACTCCGCCTCGCGCAGCAGGTGTTCGCTGCGCCGGTTGCCCCGCTTGGTCGCCGCCTGGGTGGTGTACGTGGCGCGGTGCAGCTCCAGGTACATCTCGCCCGACCAGACCGGGGCGCGCTCGCCGTATTCCGCCTCGGCGGCGGTGAAGAACGCCGAGGGCGCCTCGACCGCGACGCGCGCCGACCCCTCCAGCGACCGGAGCCTGCGGGCCTTCTCCAGCATCTCGCGCGTCGGCCCGCCGCCCCCGTTGCCGTATCCGAACGGCACGAGGGAGCGGGTCGCCGCGCCCTTCTCGGCGAAGTTGCGTACCGCGTGGGCGAGTTCGGACGCGCGGAACTCGCAGTTGTAGGTGTCGACCGGGGGGAAGTGCGTGAAGACCCGGGTGCCGTCCAGCCCCTCCCACCAGAAGGTGTGGTGCGGCATGCGGTTCGACTGGTTCCAGGACATCTTCTGGGTCAGGAACCACCGCACCCCCGCGAGCCGCGCGAGTTGCGGGAGGGCGGCGGTGTACCCGAAGGAGTCGGGCAGCCAGATCTCCCGGGTCTCGATCCCGAACTCCTCCAGGAAGAACCGCTTTCCGTGGGTGATCTGCCGGGCCAGCGACTCACCGCCGGGCATGTTGGTGTCGGACTCCACCCACATCGAGCCGACCGGCACCCAGTTGCCGTCCTCCACGGCACGCTTGATGCGCCGCCAGAGGTGCGGCTGGTGCTCCTTGACCCACGCGTACTGCTGGGCCTGCGAACAGGCGAAGACCAGTTCCGGGTAGTCCCCGGCGAGCGCGGTGACGTTGGCGAACGTCCGGGAGGCCTTGCGGACCGTTTCCCGAAGCGGCCACAGCCACGCCGAGTCTATGTGCGCATGGCCCACCGCCGAGATCCGGTGTGCGCTGGCGTGCGCCGGGCGGGCGAGGACCTCGGCGAGCTCCCGGCGCGCCTGGTGCGCCGTTCCGCCCACATCGTGCATGTCGAGCGTATCGAGGGCGCACTCCAGCGCGCGCAGGATCTCGTGGCGGCGCGGCTCGTGCACCGGCAGCTCGTGCATCAGCTCCGCGAGCACCTCGACGTCGAGCTCCAGATGCCACACGGTCTCGTCCAGCACGGCCAGCTCCGCCGACCCGAACCGGTACAGCGGGCGGTCTCCGGCGGTGCGCACGTCGCCCAGCAGGGTGGGGCGGAAGCCTTGCAGCACCGCCGGATTGGCGGCCGCCTCCAGCAGCAGCCGCACCGGCTCGCCCCCGGCGACGGGCGCTCCCACCGGGATCTGCCGGTTGCGCGGATGCACGCCTTTGACCGGCACGCCCGCCTCGTCGTAGACCAGGCCCTCCGCCTGGAATCCGGGGTGATCCGCGGTGAACCCCAGGTCGACCAGGGCCTCGACGCGCAGCCCCGCCCACTCGCCGGGCACGCTGCCCTCGATCCGGAACCACTGCGTCGACCAGGGCGTTCCCCACGGCTCACCCGGGACGACCGGCTCGTAGGACGCCTTCAGCGCCTCCGCCACCGGGACCGGCTCGCCGGGGACCCGCCAGCCGCTCACCGACAGCGGCAGCCGGGCGGCGTACCGGGCCGGCCTGATGAACCGCTCGAGCGCCCGCGCCAGGCGCTCCTCGACCAGTACGCGATCGTCGTGCACGACGGCACCTCCCACCGGGCGTCGGACAGGCCCAACCACACCATTCCCCGGCGCGCCGAAATCAGCACACCGGCCGAATTCCGCGCGGCCGGGGAGTGGACCGTGGGGCGGTGGGCATGCATTCCGCGACGCTGTTCGAAGGGGGACTGGTGGCGGGGGCCGGAGCTGATTCCATGGATCGACGCCCGGAGCAACGGATCGGGCGGGACGGCGCTATATCGTTCCCGCGGCACGCCGGGGGCAGATGGGAGCTGCGACATCACTTACGCCATGCCGACCTGCCCGCCGTGGCCGAGGTGCGCAGAGTGCTGCGCGAGCAGCTGCACCGCTGGGGGGTACCCGGGCTGGTCGACACCGCAGAGCTGCTGACCAGCGAGATCGTGACCAACGCGCTGGTGCACACCGATCGCGGTGCGGTGCTCACCGCGACCTTGACGTCGGGCGCCGCACGCCGGCTGCGGGTGGAGGTGCGGGACTTCACCGCCCACCGCCCCAGGGTCCGCCACCCGACGGACCACGCATCGTCGGGCCGCGGCCTGCTGCTGGTGCAGGCACTGGCGGACACCTGGGGGGTCAGGCCGCAGGGGCCGGGGAAGACCGTCTGGTTCGAGCTGGCGGCCGACCCGGCGTGAGACCGGGCCGGACGGGTCAGCCCAACCGCTGCCACAGGCTGTCGATCTGGGCGTCCAGCCTGGCGAACGGGTCCTGCTGCTGCACTCGCGGCAGCTGCATCGTGTCGTCTTCCGCGGTCAGGTCGATGGTGCGCTGCGCGGCCTGAGCGCCCGGCTCAGCGGTGGCCGCCCCGGAGACCGACTGGAGCGCCGGACGAGGGCGCACGGGCAGCTCCGGCTTGGCACCCTCGGCTATCGCGGACTCCCCGGTGGCCGCCGCGGCACTCGCGGCGGCCGCGCCGATGTCGACCTGGCGGCCGCCGCGGGGGCGTCCCCAGCTCCGGTGCTGACGGCTGATCGCCTTCAGCCGGGCGCGCTCCAGGCGGTCCTGGTCGCGGCGGCGCATCCGGGTCTGCCGGCGCTCGCGCCGGTCCTCCCGCACCTCCTCGACGGCCTCGTCGAGGGTGCGGACGTTCTCCAGCAGCATCAGCGACCAGGCGCGGTAGGTCTCACGCGGTGCGCGCAGCCAGCGGACCATGCGGATCTGCGGCAGCGGGCGCGGCACGAGGCCCTGCTCGCGCAGCGCGGCGCGGCGGGTCTGCTTGAGCGCCCGGTCGAAGAGCACGGCGGCCGACAGCGACATCCCCGCGAAGAACTCCGGCGCACCGGCGTGGCCGAAGCCGCGCGGCGCGTGCACCCAGTTGAACCAGGCCGACGCGGCGGCGAAGAGCCACACCAGCAGCCGGGAGCCGAGCGCCGCGTCACCGTGGCTCGCCTCGCGCACCGCGAGCACCGAGCAGAACATCGCGGCGCCGTCAAGCCCGAAGGGCACCAGGTACTCCCAGCCGCCGCTCAGGTTGAGGTTCTGGCGGCCGAACCCGACGAGCCCGTGGAACGACAGGGCGGCCGCGACGGCGGCGCAGCAGAACAGCAGGACGTAGCTGGCGCTGCCGTAGAGCGCCTCCTTCTTGCGCCTGCGCTCCTCGCCGCGCTCCCACGAGTCGAGCTGGGCGGACTCCTCGGCCTTGGCACGGCGGTTGCGCAGCAGCACCGCCCCCGCGGTCCCGAGCACCGTCAGGCCCACGGCGACCGACAGCGTCCAATCCAGCGGTATGTCGTTGAGTCTCATCTGTGGGTCCCCTGTTTCAGGTGTCTTCGCGCTGCGCGCCATCCTGACGAATGACCCGCACGCCCGAGGGGCTTTCGGCACAAGAGAACGCCATTGAGCGGGTATCAGCGGGAGAGGGCGTGCCGAGGGATCGAACTCCCGCTCTCATTTAGGGGAGTTGAACCCGCGCGCGGCACACTATCAGGTGGCGTCCGGCGATTCCGCTTGACGCATGGTTGCGGGCTCGCATGTGCGGGGGCAGGTCGCACAGGTGTCCGCGGGGCGCAGGGTGTAGAACAGGCAGCACGAGGCGCGGTCGCGGGTGCGGGCCGCACCGCGTCCGCCCGCCGCGGCCGTGCCCGCCGCGCGGAACCCCGCGGCTGCGGTGAACGGCGGTGTGCCGCCGGGCAGCAGCGCCGTGAGCTCCGCCACCGCCCGGTCCTCCTCGCCCAGCAGATGGCCCAGGTACCACAGGCCCTCGGTGATCTCGTCGCAGACGGTGGCCCACAGCGCGTGCGGGCCGCGTCGCGTCCGCGGCCGGAACCCCGCCAGCACCGGGTCCAGAAGGGCGGCGATCGCGCTGCGCACCTCGGCGCGCAGCGCCTCCTCGTCGGCGGCCACGACCGCGCCCGGCAGCCCGGCCACCGGATCGCCGGGCAGGCAGGCGAAGGTGCCGGCCCGCACCTCCATCAGCCCGGCGCGGTGGTACGCCACGTCGCCCGCGGCCGGCCGCGGCACCCGCCGGGTCAGGAACCACGGCATCGTGACCAGCAGGCAGGCCGGCCACGCGTAGCGGTGGAGCCCGAAGGAGGCGGTCACGTCGGGCCGCGGGGCGCGCCCGTGCTCCCGCGCCAGCTGCGCCGCCTCGCAGGCCAGGTACTCCTCCAGCGCGGCACCGCCCGCCGCCAGCTCGTCCCCCCGCACCCAGCCCGCCCCCGAGCGCGGTTCCCGGTCGGTGAGCGTGATCCGCAGCCCGGGGTAGGCCGCGGAGAGCCGGGCGTAGGCGTCGGCGGGCGGCGGAAGACGGGTAGGCGTTCGCGGTCGAGCGGCCAGGGGCATCGAGTGGACCATCCAGAGCGCACGGTGGGTGAGATCCAGACAAGGCAAGGCTTACCTTAGCGACTCTGTCGGCACCGCGCGTCCGCACCGAGGAGACCGGGTGATGGAATAGGGGCCATTCGCCCGAACGGGCCGCGCCGGCGGCTCGGGGCATGGGCACCGGGCAGGGAGACGGAGGCGTCGGTGGAACACGGCACACAGCCGCGCACCCGCAGCGCGGACGACGACTCCGCCATGCCTGGCGTACCCCCGCAGGGCCGCCCCGGGGAGTACCCGGCGGCGCACCCCGACGGGCATCCGGTGGCGCACGTCGAGGGAGCCCCCGCGGCGCACACCGGGGGCGCGCGCCGCCTCCCCGAGCGCCACTCGGTACGCGACCAGGTGCTGTGCGCCCTGCGTGACGTCCTGGTCACCGGGGAGCTGCGGCCCGGCGCGGTCTACTCGGCCCCCGCGCTCGCCGAGCGCTTCGGCGTCTCCGCCACCCCGGTGCGCGAGGCGATGCAGCAGCTCGCGCGGGAAGGCGCCGTCGAGGTCGTCCACAACCGCGGCTACCGGGTCGCCGAGCGCACCGACCGCGACCTCACGGAGCTGGCGGAGGTGCGGGCGCTGCTCGAGGTCCCGGTGATGCTGCGGCTCGCGCGGACCGTGCCCGCCGAGCGCTGGGAGGGACTGCGCCCGCTGGCGAACCGGAGCGTGGCGGCGGCGGCCGAGGGCGACCGCGCCGCCTATGCCGAGGCCGACCGCGCCTTCCACGGCGCCGTCCTCGCCCTGGCGGGCAACGCCCAACTCGTCGCCGTCGCCGAGGAGTTGCACCGCCGAGCCCAGTGGCCGCTCGCCGCTCCCCGGCCGCGGGGCGAGCGGGGCGCCGCGGAACTGCTCGCCGACGCCACGGAGCACGCCGTTCTGCTCGACGCCCTGATCGCGGGCGACCTCGGCGTGATAGAGCCGCTGGTCCGCGAGCACTTCGGCGGATCGGCCGCTGGTTAGCCGGTATCAGCCGGCCGGCGCCGCGAGCCGGTCAGCCGTCCCCGCCCAGCACGTCCGACAGCCATACCGGCAGGCCGCCCAGGAGGCGGAAGAGCCGGGCCGCCTCGGTGCGCAGCCGGGTGGCCTCCGGGTCCTGCTCCACCTCCGCCAGCGACAGCAGCGAGGGCGGCATGCCGATGAGGTAGCCGAGGTCCTCGCGCAGCCGCAGCGACTCGGTGAAGCCGACCTTGGCCTCGGCGAGCTCCCCCTCGCGCAGCGCGAGACCGGCCAGATGACGCCAGGTGAACGAGGCCAGCAGACGGTCGCCGTGAGCCGTGGCACCCGCGTGGGCGCGGCGGTAGGCGAGGCGGGCGCCCGCCGGATCCCCCGACAGGTGCTCGGCGATCAGGCCGCGCCGGAAGTCCAGCAGCGCCCGGTCCCGCGCCCCCGGGGGGATCAGTGCGGTGCCGCGACCCAGCGCCGAGCGCGCCTCGTCCGCGCGGTCGCGCACCCCCAGCACGGTCGCCGCGTACGCCAGATGGCCGCGTTCGCAGGCGGCGCGCCCGCGTTCGCCGTCGGTGCGGGCCATCGCCTCCGCGGTGCGCAGCGCGTCCTCGGCCTCGGCCCAGCCGGCCGCCATGAACAGGCACCGCTCGATCAGCAGTGACGCCCTGCGCAGCGCCGCGTCCGGGTCGCCGACCCCGGCCAGCAGTTCGGCCGCCTCCGTCCAGCAGCCGCGCGAGCGCAGCCGCCACACCGCCGGCGGATCCGCGTACGCCTCCCCGCGCTCCCGCGCGCCGTTCCCCGCGTTCAGCTCTCCTGTGTCCGCCATGGAGGCGTCACCCACAGTCCCTCCCCGCGCGTGCCGACCCGTCGGTAGGCCGAAGTCCAGCATGCCGCGGGGGCGTCGGCCAAGAGGTAGGTGAACAGATTCACAAAGTCCCTGACCAATGCCTTCTTGACACCGCAGGGTTGACAGGATGTCAGCTCATGAGGCCTTGGCGTCAGCTCATACGCAGCGCGAGGAAGAAGTCGACCTTGTCCTCCAGCCGGGACAGGTCGCGTCCGGTCAACTGCTCGATCCGGCCGATGCGGTAGCGCAACGTGTTGACGTGCAGATGCAGCCGCGTCGCACAGCGCGTCCACGAGCCGTCGCAGTCCAGGAAGGCCTCCAGGGTCGGGATCAGCTCCGCCCGGTGCCTGCGGTCGTACGCCCGCAGCGGGTCGAGCAGGCGGGCGGTGAACGCCCGGCGCACGTCGTCGGGGACGAACGGCAGCAGCAGCACGTGGGAGGCGAGCTCCTCATGGCCCGCCACGCAGACCCGGCCGGGCCGCGCCGCCGCCACCCGGCGGGCGTGCCGGGCCTCCTCCAGCGCGCCGCGCAGCCCCTCCGCGGAGTGCACGCCGGCGCTCACCCCGACCGTCAGCCGCCCGTCCTCGCCCAGGCCGCGCGCCAGGGCGG
>CAYNNX010000178.1:0-13684 GCA_964398515.1 uncultured Streptantibioticus sp.
GCGGCCGAGGCGGCGGCGTACGAGTCGGTCGGCGGCCCCGCCACCGCGGCGGTCCGGCTGCTGAGCCTGGACCCCTTCGAGGCGACCGCGGTGCTGGCCCGGCTCGCGCCGGAACTCGACGACGTCGCCGCGCGGGCCGTCGCCGCCGCCTCCCGCGTCCGTACCGAGGGCACCGGTGCACTCCCGGCGGCCTCGGCCCCGCTGCTGGAGATCACCGCCGAAGACCACGCCGAATGGCCCGTACGCCTGTTCGCATCCTGAAGCCCCCTACCGCCACCGACCGGAGCCCGCCATGCACCTCGAACACGCGCAGACCTTCCCGCAGCGCCACTCCTGCAGCGCCACCGCCACCCGGGCGGACGGGACGCGGCGCGCCCTGCGGATCGGGCTCGGCGGGCCGGTCGGCTCGGGCAAGACGGCGACCGTCGCCGCGCTGTGCCGCCGGCTGCGCGACCAACTGTCACTCGCGGTCGTCACCAACGACATCTACACCCACGAGGACGCCGAGTTCCTGCTGCGCAACGCGGTGCTGCCGCCCGAGCGGATCAGCGCCGTGGAGACCGGCGCCTGCCCGCACACCGCCATCCGCGACGACATCTCCGCCAATCTGGAGGCGGTGGAGGAGCTGGAAGAGCGTGTCGGCCCGCTCGATCTGGTGCTGGTCGAGTCCGGCGGCGACAACCTGACCGCGACCTTCTCCAAGGGCCTGGTCGACGCGCAGATCTTCGTCATCGACGTGGCCGGCGGCGACGACATCCCGCGCAAGGGCGGCCCCGGCGTGACAACCGCCGACCTCCTGGTGGTCAACAAGACCGACCTCGCCCCCTACGTCGGCTCCGACCTGGACCGGATGGCCCGGGACGCCAAGGCCCAGCGCGGCGATCTGCCGGTCGCCTTCACCTCCCTGACCGCCGAGGACGGCATCGCCCCGGTCGCCGCCTGGGTCCGCGAGCGGCTCGACGCGTGGGCCGGGACCGCCGCGTGAGCGTGGCAGCCCGCGCCGATCCGGGCGCCGGGATCACCGCGACCGCCCGGATCACGGCCGCCGCCGACGGGCGCGGCGGCACCGTCCTGCCGGTCCTCGACGGCGACGGACCGCTCGCCCTGCGGCGCACCCGCGCGACCGGTGCCGCGGCCGCCGTCACCCTGGTCGGAGCCATGAGCGCACCGCTCGGCGGGGACCGGCTCGCGATCGAGGCCCAGGCCGGCCCGGGCGCCCGGCTGCACGTCGGATCGGCCGCGGCCACCGTGTCCCTGCCGGGCCGCGACCATGACACCGCCTACTACGACGTGCGGCTCGACGTCGGGGCCGACGCGGAGCTGCGCTGGCTGCCCGAACCGCTGATCGCGGCGGCCGGCAGCCACCTGGTGGCGACCACCCGGGCCGAGCTCGCGGCCGGGGCGCGACTGGTGCTGCGCGAGGAGCAGGTGCTGGGCCGTGCGGGCGAGGCACCCGGGCGGCTCGTCACCCGGTTGGCGGTACGCCTGAGCGGCCGTGTGCTGCTGGACCAGGAGCTCTCCTTCGGCCCCGGCTCGCCCGGCTGGTCGGGGCCCGCGGTGCTCTCCGGCTACGGAGCCGTGGGCCAGCTGCTGCTCGTCGACCCGGCGTTCGGCGAGCACTCGCCGAAGGCGCGCGTACTGTCGAGGGATCCCGCTGTCGGCGAAGCGGTCCTCACCCCTCTCACCGGTCCCGCGCTGCTGGTCACCGCCGTGGCACCGGACGCCCTCGCGCTGCGCCGGCTCCTGGAACTGGGGAGCGAGGCGGCCGCGGCGCGATAGTGGGGGTAACGGCTACTCCCCTCGGGCTCCCCGGGTAGCGGGCGGCAAACCCCCCGGCGAAGCTTACGAAATGATGAAGAAACGCCCATGCGACCTGTTCGCCCGTCCCTTCGTGCCGGAAGGATTCCCAGGCAACCGCCTGGCCCGCGCCGCCACCCGTGGCGCACCGACAGGAGGAGGACCCCCGTTGAGACGCATTGCCGTACTCGGAGCGAGCGGAGCCCTGATCGCGGGCGTTGTCGCCGGTGCTCCGGCGGCCACCGCCACCACCGGGACGACCCCGGGAGGACGGGCGGAGTCCGTGGGAGTCGAGATCGCGGCACGCCATGCGGCGGGCCAGGGCGTCCGCTGGACGGCCTGCCCCAAGGACTGGGGGCTGGAGTCCCCCATCCAGTGCGGTCATGTGACGGTGCCCGTCGACTACGCCCGGCCGTACGGTCCGACCATCCGGCTCGTGGTGGACCGGGTCCGCAGCACCGGGACCAGGGCCGAGCGGCAGGGCGCACTGCTGTACAACCCCGGCGGCCCCGGCGGCTCCGGCCTGCGGTTCCCCCTTCGGGTGACCACCAGGGCCGCGCTGTGGACGGCCACCGCCAGGGCCTACGACTTCGTGGGCTTCGACCCGCGCGGAGTCGGCCACTCCGACGCGATCTCCTGTGAGGATCCGCAGGCCTTCGTCAGGGCGCCCAAGCCCGACCCCGTCCCGTCGAACGAGGCCGACAAGCAGTTGCAGCGGGCGCTGGCCAGGCAGTACGCGCGAGGCTGCCTCACCCGCAGCGGAAAGCTGCTGCCGCATATGACCACGCTCGACACCGCACGTGACATGGACGTCATCCGCGCCGCGCTCGGCGAGCCGAAGATGAACTACCTCGGCGTCTCCTACGGCACCTACCTCGGCGCGGTCTACGCCACGCTCTTCCCCGGACACGTGCGCCGCATGATCATCGACAGCGTCGTCGACCCGGCGCCGGACCACATCTGGTACCAGGACAACCTCGACCAGGACGTGGCGTTCCAGGGCCGCTGGCGGGACTGGGAGAACTGGGTCGCGAAGTACGACTCCGTGTACCACCTCGGCAGGACTGCCGCCCAGGTCGAGCGGGGGTGGCAGAAGCTGCGGGCCATCGCCAAGAGGCACCCCGTCGGCGGTGTCGTCGGCCCCGCGGAACTCATCACCTTCTTCCAGAACGCGCCCTACTACGACGCCTACTGGCCTGTCGTCGCCGACGCCTGGAGCAAGTACGCGGCCGGCAACGCCAAGCCGCTGATCACCGCGGCCGGCCCGAATCTGGCGGACAGGGCGGCCAACATCGCCGCGGAGAACGGCAACGCCGTCTACACCGCGGTGGAGTGCACCGACGCCAGGTGGCCCACCGACTGGCGCAGGTGGGACCGCGACAACACGGTGCTCAACGCCCGGTACCCCTTCCTGACCTGGTCCAACGCATGGATGAACCTGCCGTGCGCCACCTGGGGCGTCCCCCAGCTCACCCCGGTCGACGTCCGGTCGCGGGACGGCCTGCCCAGCGTCCTGATCGTCCAGAGCACCCGCGACGCGGCGACCCCCTACGAGGGCGCCGTCGAACTGCACCGCAGGCTGGAGGAGTCGGAGCTGATCACGGAGCGGGGTGCCGGGTCGCACGGCGTGACCAGCCTGGTCAACCCCTGCATCAACCACCGGGTCACCGCCTACCTGGTGAGCGGCAGGCTCGACGGCCACGACGTGGTCTGCGGACCGCACGCCGCGCCCGAGCCGACCGCCGTCAAGGCCACCGCGGTCGCGCGCCCGACCTCCTGACAACCATGCGGGAGCGGCGCCTTGACGGCCTGTCAGGCGTCACCGATGTCCCCGGACCTCGGGGACATCGGTGACGCCGGACGGGAAGGCGGCGGTGAACGCCGCGCGCACCGGTGAGTCCGCCCGCCGGTCGAGAACGGCGAAGACGACGTGCTCGAACCAACCGGTGAACCGCCCGTCCCCGGTCAGGTGCGCCGAGAACGCCGCCGCCACGTCGGCCGGGTCGTTGCGGAACACTCCGCACCCCCAGGCGCCCAGCACCAGCCGCCGGTAGCCGCAGGCGGCCGCGACCTCGAGCACCCGCCCGGCCCGGCGTACCAGGACCCCGGCGATCCGGCCGGTCCCGCCGGGGAGTTGACGGGCGATCACGCCTGCGTTGGGCGCCGCGGAGGCGAGGAAGCCGACGCGGTAGACCTCGTCGAGCAGGTCGCCGCCGTCGTCGCGGAACACCGGCACGCCGGGGGAGTGGATCACCCGGTCGCTGTAGAACGGGTCGCGGTGCGCGCGGTGGAACGCGTAGAACTCCGGTACCTCGCGCAGGCACGCGTGGAGCGCGGAGGCCCGGCACAGGGCCTCCTCCTGTGCCTGCGCGCCGTTGAGGTACCCGCCGCCCGCGTTGCGCGCCGAGGCGAAGTCGAGCACCGCGACCGGGTCGTCCCCGGCCTCGGTCAGCCGCCGCGCGGCCTGCAGGCTGCTCTCACCGGTCACCTCGAACCGGGGTGCCGTCCCGGCCGCCGGTGCGCCGGGAACGGGCTCGGGTTCGGGCCCGTACAACCGGGTGCCCTCGCGGGCCTCGCGTACGGCGGCGGCGATCGAGACCGTGTGTCCGCCCGGGGCCCGATAGGCGCCTGTCCCGACGATCAGCTCGGTCTCCTTGGCGATGCCTCGCAAACGAGCGCTCACCTTGCGTCCCCCCGTGTCGTGGCCCCGTCGTGTCGCTGCCGCTGGTGATCACCCTAGGCGGCGGGTTCCGGCGGGTGCCACCGTATTGCCTTGGGCGTGTATCGCGATATAGCGTGTTCGGTGCGGTGTTCGCAAAGTCGGCCGCCCGAGCCCGAAGAGGTGCCCATGACCCCAGCAGCCGCCCCCGACCCCTCCGAGCGGAACGGCCGCGTCGCCAGGCTGCCGGGCGTCGCCCCCGATCTGCGCGCCTCGGACGGCGAGCGGGACCGGGTCGCCGCCGTGCTCGCCGACGCCCTCGCGACCGGCCGCCTCGACCCGCAGGAGCACGCCGAACGCCTCGAGGCCGTCTACGCGGCACGCACCCGCGGTGAACTCGCCCACCTCACCGTGGACCTGCCGGAACCCGCCGAAGGCGCCGACCTGGCCGCCCACCTCGACACCGCGCCCGTGCACGCCCTTTTCAGCAAGATCCGGCGGGGCGGGCAGTGGCCGGTCCCGCCACACACCGTCGTCCGCTCCCGGTTCGGCGCCGCCGTGATCGACCTGCGGCACGCCGTCTTCACCCGCCGCGAGGTCGTCATCGACGCCGGCTCCTTCTGTGGCAAGATCGAGATCCTCGTCCCGGACGACGCCCGGGTGTACGACACCGGGACCGCCGTGTTCGGCAAGCGCTCGATGCCCGGCGGCGCAGGGCCCAAGGGTGAGGGCGGTCCCGTCGTGTGCGTCACCGGTCGCTCGGTCCTCGGCCACGTCCGGGTGATGCGCGGCGGCTTCAAGTGGCCCTGGCACGACTGGCACTGACGTTGCGTCAGGCGTCGCTGCGCCGGGTCGGGCCGCGCAGCCGCGGCCCACGGCCCTGCGACTGCAGCTCGGCTTTCACGTCCGCCGCGTAGCGGTCGACGTACTCCTGCCCGGACAGGCCGAGGATGGCGTACATGATCTCGTCGGTGACCGAGCGCACCACGAACCGCTCGCCCTCCATCCCCGCGAAGCGCGAGAAGTCCAACGGCTCCCCGAAGCGGATCGTCACCCGGCGGATCCTCGGCCAGACCCGACCGGGCGGCTGGATCTCGAACGTGCCGACCATGGCGCACGGCACCACCGGCGCCCCCGACCGGATCGCCATCACCGCCACCCCGGTCCGCCCCTTGTACAGCCGCCCGTCGTGCGACCGGGTCCCCTCCGGGTAGACGCCCAGCAACTCACCCCGGGCGAGCACCCGCAACGCCTCCTCCACCGCCGGACGAGCCGCCCTTCCCCCCGCACGGTCCACCGGGATCTGCCCCGCACCGCGGAAGAACGCCGCTGTCAGCGCGCCCTTCAGGCCGCGGCCCGTGAAGTACTCCTGCTTCGCCAGGAACGTGATGCGGCGCGGCAGGACCACCGGCATCAGAAAGGAATCGGAGAACGACAGATGGTTCCCGGCGACGAGGGCCGCCCCCTCCTCGGGAACGTTCTCCAGCCCTTCGACGCGGGGCCGGAAGAGCAGCTTCAGCAGCGGGCCGAACAGCACGTACCTCAGCAGGAAGTAGAACACGTCTCCGGCATAGCGCGCCCGGAACGCGTTTCCCAGAGGCCGGGTGGGACATACCCGCACCCGCGAGCGCACAAGGGCCTGCCGGGGCGCCTTGGACGTGCCCCCGTGCGCCGCTGTCCGGTCCGTTTCCGGACCGGGACGATCTGGGCATGGCCAATCCGCATTGCTCGAAGTGCTGCCCGGTCAAGCCGCCCGCGCCGCGGCCCCCGTGGGTGCCCGAGTGGGGCGTGTACCTATGGCTGACCGTGATCGGGGGGACGGTCGTGGGCGGCTGGTGGTCGATCGTCTGGGCCGGGTCGCGGTTGTGGCACTGATCGCGCCGGCGGCGGGGTCCGCCGGGCGCCGGACCGTTCGTACGCTCGGGTGATCATGGTCCGCTCTCCGGGGGAATCCGGGGCCGGGGTCCTTGCGCCGACGCGGGTGGAGGGGGTGGCATGCCCCGCACAGGACCACGTAACCCCCGGAGGCACCGTTGTCCGCTACCCGCCGCGCCGTCGCGGCCGTCGCCGCGATCCTCGGTTTCGCTGCGACCGCCAGCCCGGCCTCAGCCGCCCCCGCGGACGCGCCCCCGGTGCGTTCGCACCTGTTCCTGAGCGTCTCCGGAGCCGACGACACCTGGGTGCGCGGCGTGAGCCTCTACTGCGACCCGCCCCGCGGCTTCCACCCGCACGCCGATCTGGCCTGCCGCGCGCTGGAGGGGGCCCGCGGGCGGCTCGACACGCTGGCGCCCGACCGGCACATGTGCCCGATGGTCTACGCGCCGGTCACCGCGACCGCCACCGGGACCTGGCACGGGCGGCCGGTCTCCTGGGAGCGCAGCTACGCCAACTCGTGCGTGATGGACGCGCGCACCGGTTCGGTCTTCCGCTTCTGAACCGGCCCCGCGAACCGCTTGCGCACTCACTCGCGCCGGGTCAGCAGCGTCGCCGCGGTCAGGGCGCCCAGCACCGCCCACCCGAACCACAGCCAGCCGTCGCTGCCCAGGGCCACCGTGTACGCGGTGATCAGCACCAGCATGACCACGGTGCACAGCGCCATCGCCCGCGCGGATCCAGGCATCCCGACTCCCTCGCCCTCGTGCCGCCCTCACACGACATCGTCGCCCCGCGGCGGTCTCCACCGCTACAGGGCGACGATCGGCGGCCGGCGGCCGGGGCGGGTCAGCGGCTGCGGGCCTGGAGCGAGGCGAGATAGGCGTTGTAGGCCAGCAGCTCCTGGTCGCCGTCCCGGTCCGCCGCCCGGTCCTTGCGGCGCGATACGCGCTGCTCGGACAGGTACCACTGGAAGACCAGGGCTATCAGCACCACGACCGAGGGGATCTCGCTGAACGCCCAGGCGATGCCGCCCGCCGCGTGCTGATCGGCCAGCGCGTCGACGCCCAGCGAGGCGGGCGGGTGCGTGAAGGTCTTCACCATGGGCTGGGACGCCATCATCAGGGCGATGCCGAAGAACGCGTGGAACGGCATCCCCATGAACAGCTCCAGGATCCGCATCACGTACCCCGGCCGGTGCGGACCCGGGTCGACCCCCATGATCGGCCAGAAGAAGACCAGGCCGACGGCGAGGAAGTGCACCATCATCGCGATGTGCCCGGCCCGGCTGCCCATCAGGAGGTCGAACAGCGGGGTGAAGTACAGCGCGTACAGGCTCGCGATGAACAGCGGGATGGTGAACGCCGGATGCGTGATGACCCGCAGGTAGCGGCTGTGCAGCAGGGCCACCAGCAGCTCGCGCGGCCCCCGGCGGCCGCGTCCCGCGGTCGGCAGGGCGCGCAGGGTCAGCGTCACCGGCGCGCCGAGCAGCAGCAGGATCGGGGAGAGCATGCTGATGATCATGTGCTGCACCATGTGCACGCTGAACATGACCATGCCGTAGTCGTTGAGCCGGGTGCACATCACCAGGGCCACCGTCAGCACGCCCGTCAGGAACGCCAGGCAGCGCCCCAGCGGCCACTTGTCGCCCCGGCGGCGCAGGCGAACCACCGCCCATCCGTACAGCCCGATCGCCACGAGCGAGCCGACCAGGAAGAACGGCTCGGCGCTCCACTCCAAGCCCCGCCCGAAGGTGAACGGCGGCAGGGCCGGCATGTCCATATGACCCATGTCCATGCCCGTCATACCGCCCATGCCGTGCCCGCCGTGATCCATCCGCACTCTCCTGTCGCGCCAGGACGCCCCTTTGCGGTGATTCCTTCCGGTGCGCCCGCACCAGAGTAGAACCGCCCCCGCCCGGGAGAGCGGGCGGGGGCGGTCCGGCGCGACGTACGCGTTTACGGCGCGCGCGTCGCTACGGGCGCGAGATGGTCACAGGACGCACTCGGCCTCGACGTACCGTTCCGCCGGGACCGTCTTGAGGTGGTCCACCGCCTCGGCCAGCGGCACCAGCGTGATGTCGGTGCCGCGCAGCGCCGTCATCATCCCGAAGTCGCCGTTGTGCGCCGCCTCCACCGCGTGCCAGCCGAACCGGGTGGCGAGCACCCGGTCGTAGGCGGTCGGGGTGCCGCCGCGCTGCACATGGCCGAGGATGACCGGGCGGGCCTCCTTGTCCAGCCGCTGCTCCAGCTCCACGGAGAGCTGCCGGGCGACCCCGGCGAACCGCTCGTGGCCGTAGATGTCGGTGCCGCCGGTGTCGAACTCCATCGTGCCCTCACGCGGCTTGGCGCCCTCGGAGACCACCACGATGGCGAACTTCTTGCCCGCCTCGAAGCGCTTGCGGACCACCTCGGTCAGCTCGTCGATGTCGAAGGGCCGCTCGGGGACGACGATGGCGTGGGCGCCCGCCGCCATGCCGGAGTGCAACGCGATCCAGCCGGTGTGGCGGCCCATCACCTCGACGATGAGCACCCGCTGGTGCGACTCGGCCGTGGTCTTGAGCCGGTCAAGCGCCTCCGTGGCCACCATCACGGCGGTGTCGAAGCCGAAGGTGACGTCGGTGGAGGAGATGTCGTTGTCGATGGTCTTTGGCACCCCGACGATGGGCAGCCCCGCGTCCGACAGCAGGCGGGCCGCCTTCAGGGTGCCCTCGCCGCCGATGGGGATGATCGCGTCCAGGCCCAGCTCCGCCACGTGCCCCCTGGCCCGCTCCACGCCGTCGCGCAGATGGGCCGGCTGCACGCGCGAGGAGCCCAGGATCGTCCCGCCGCGCGCCAGGATGCCGCCCACCGCGTCGAGGTCCAGCTTGCGGTAGTCGGCCTCCAGCAGGCCCTTCCAGCCGTCGTGGAAGCCGATGACCTCGTCCCCGTGGTCCGCCACGGCGCGGTGCACCACCGACCGGATGACGGCGTTCAGTCCGGGGCAGTCGCCGCCGCTGGTCAGCACACCAATACGCATTGCTCTCGCTACTCCTGCAAAACCAAGTCGACCAGCCGACCGGACCCCGTCGTCCGGATGGACCCCGCCACCCTATCGGGAAGCGGGAAAATCGGTCCGTCACACCGGTTTCCCGGCAGTGACGGAACCGAGGATGAGAGGGGGCCTTCCGGGGCCCCTCAGGCGGGCTGCGTGGCGGCCGCGATCCGCTCCGCGCGCAGCGCCTCGTACCACTGCTCGTCCACCGGCGGCAGGGCGTGCACGTCCAGGGCGAGCTTCAGCAGCATGTCGGCGATCTGCGGATTGCGGGCCATCACCGGGCCGTGCGCGTACGTGCCGAACACCGTGTCGCACCAGGCGCCCTCGGTGCCGTCCTCGACGCCGTTGCCGTTGCCGTAGCGCAGCCGGGCGAACGGGCGGGCGCCGGGGCCCACGACGGTGTTGCCCTGGTGGTTCTCGAACCCGGTCAGCGGCGGCAGGCCGAGCCGCTCGTCGATGTCGGCCAGGATGTCGCCGACGTGCCGTGCGCCGTCGTTGCGGATGCTGCGCACGTCGAGGATGCCGAGGCCCGGCTCCGGGCGGCCGAGGTCGTTGATGAACTCGGTGCCAAGGATCTGGTAGCCGGCGCAGACGGAGAAGACGATGGCGCCGTTGGCCACCGCCCGGTTGAGCCCGCCGTCGCGCCGCAGCCGCTCGGCCGCGAGGCGCTGCGGGCGGTCCTCGCCGCCGCCGATGAGGTAGATGTCCCCGGAGGTGGGGATGGCCTGGTCCGACCGGACGTCGATCCGGGTGACCGGGATCCCGCGCTGCTGGGCGCGGCGCTCCACCACGAGGGCGTTGCCCTGGTCCCCGTAGGTGCTCAGCAGGTCGGGGTAGACCCACACCAGGCGCAGGCTGGTCTCGCTCATGCTCGGTCCCTTTCGCTCGTGGTGGGGGTCAGTTGCCGATCTGGCGGCGGAGGTCCTGGAAGGCGGTGTAGTTGGCGATGACCTCGATCCGGCCCGGGGGCGCCGAGCGCACCGCCTGGTCGACGCCGTCGCAGACCCGGAAGTCCAGCCCGGCGACCTCCAGGCGCACCGCCAGGTCCAGCTTGCGGTCGCCGATCACGAAGATCGGGTGGCCGGCCAGCCGCGGATAGTCGACGTCCCACAGCCACGAGGTGTCGGTGCCGTCCGCGCTGCGGGCGTTGACCGAAAGGATCACCGGCGCCGGGGGAGCGTCGATCAGCGAGAACGTCTCCAGCCAGCCGGCCGGGTTCTTCGCCAGCAGCAGCCGCAGGTCCCGGCCGAGGTACTGGACGACGTCGTAGCGTCCGGCGACCGCCTGTACCGCGTACATCCGCTCCAGGGCGGTCTGCGGCGGGACGCCGAAGATCGCGGCGACGGCCGCCGAGGTGGCCGCGTTCGCCTTGTTGGCCCGGCCGGGCAGCTGGAGCTGGATCGGCCAGGCGACCCCGTCCGGGGCGAGGACGTAGTCGCCCTTGAGCGCCCAGGTCACCGGCGGGCGGCGGAATCCGCACTCGCCGCAGAACCAGTCCTCGCCCGGCCGCTGCAGCACACCGCCGCACGACGGGCACGACCAGGCGTCGTCCTTCCACTCCTGCCCCGCGGCGACCCACACCACGGTCGGGCAGGAGGAGGCGGCCCAGGCGACCAGCGGGTCGTCGGCGTTGGCCACGACGACCGCGGCGGTGCCGGAGAGGCCCTCGCGCCACTTCTCGGCGAGCATGCGGGTCTCGGCGGCGCGGTCGAGCTGGTCGCGCGAGAGGTTCAGCAGGGCGATGGCCTTGGGGCCGACGTCGCGGGCGACCCCGGCGAGGTACTTCTCGTCGACCTCGATGACGCCGTACTTCGCGTCGGAGCCGCCCGCCAGGGCGGAGGTGATGCCGGCCGGCATGTTGGCGCCCAGCGCGTTGGAGACCACCGGGCCCGCGGCCCGCAGCGCCTCGGCGATCAGCCGGGTCGTGGTGGTCTTGCCGTTGGTCGCCGACACCAGGACCACGTCCAGATGGCCGGCGAGCCGGGCCAGCAGGTCGGGGTCGAGCTTGAGGGCGACCCGGCCGCCGATCACCGACCCGCTGCCGCGACCCGCCGCCCGCGACACCGCCGCCGCGGCCTTGCCTGCCGTCACGGCCAGCTTCGCCCGCGGCGACAGCGGCTCCGAGTTGCCTGCCATCGTCTTTTGATCCTCCTCGCGTCCGGCACCGCGCCCCACCGTGGCGGCGCCGCCCTGATCCGGCTGATCCGGTACGGCGTCCGCGCCCGTCCTCCGGGCGGCGTGGCACTGCGGGAAGAGCCCGCGGCCGCGCCGTTCCGCCGGGCGGGAGGCGTCGGTCATTGGTCAGCCTATCGAGTCCCCGGGCCGCGCCCGCACCGTGTGCGCCCGAGCGGGGTGTGCGCGGCGCGTGGCCGGGGCGCCGCCGTCCGTAAGGTGGGCGCATGCTGAGTGCCGTGATTCCCGGCAGCTCCGGCAGCGTGCGGCCGATGCGGCTGTGCGGTGAGCCGGTGCTGTGCGAGCCGAGCCGCGAGGTGATCGCCTTCGACGGCGGGCTCGCGGGCCTGATCGAGGACATGTTCGCCACGATGTACGCGGCGGACGGGGTCGGGCTGGCCGCGCCGCAGGTCGGGGCGGGCCTGCGGGTGTTCGTCTACGACTGCCCGGACGACGAGGACCGCCGCCACCTCGGCCATGTGGTCAACCCGCGGCTGGTCCAGGCCGGGGGCGTGACCGTCCGCGGCCCGGAGGGGTGTCTGTCGCTGCCCGGGATCAACGCCGCGACCACGCGCTTCGACGAGGCCGTGGTCGAGGGTGTGGACGTGACGGGCACGCCGGTGAGCATCGAGGGCACCGGGTTCTTCGCCCGCTGCCTCCAGCACGAGTGCGACCACCTCGACGGCACGCTGTACACCGACCGGTTGACCGGATGGCGCCGCAGGAGGGCGCTGCGGGCCGTCCGCAGGGCCTCCTGGGCGCCGCCGCGCGGCTGATCCCGGGGGCTCCGGGGGCGCGGCTACAGCCCCGGGCCGCCGGGCAGGTCGCCCGCCGCGGCCAGCCTGCCCCACAGCAGATCGGCGAGGTGGCGGACCAACTGCTCGCGGGCGCAGGGGCGTTCGCCGAGCCACCAGTCGCCGGCCGCGTGCATCATGCCGACGATGCCGTGGCCCCAGACGCGGGCGAGCTCGGCGCTGTTGGGGCCCAGGTCGAGGCGCTCGGCGATGATCTTGGCCAGTTCCTCGCCGAGCAGCCGCAGCAGCGGCGCCGAGTGGCGTCCGACGTCGAACCCCTTCTCGCCGTCCGCGCTCTGCTCCTCGGTGGGGTGCATCAGGAAGCGGTACACCTGCGGGCGGGCCTCGATGGCGGCGAGGTAGGCGTCGAGCGTGGCCTCGACCCGGTCGCGGCGGGCGCCGGGGGAGTCCAGGGCGGCCCGCAGCTGCGTCAGGAGGCCGTCGGTGTGCCGCTTGGCGAGCGCCCGGTAGAGCCCGGACTTGTCGCCGAAGTGCCGGTACAGGATCGGCTTGGTGATCCCCGCCTCGGCGGCGATCGCGTTCATCGACGCCTCGGGCCCGTCGCGTAGCACGACCCGGTCCGCGGCCTCGAGCAGTTCCCGGCGACGGCGTTCCGCCGCCTGCTGCTGGTCCAGTCGCTGGCTGGTCTGCACCCGAGCCTCCCCACCCGTCAATTCCTTGCGCTGAGCGCAACGTAACACCCGGATCGGGGGACCTTGTGCACTCGGGCCCGGGTTGACAGGGCTTACCGACCGGTAACACACTCCTGTCACCGGTAGTGTTACCGCTAGTAACAAGCAGGTGGAGGGGAACGATGGGCGACTTCACGCTCGAGCTCAACGACGACCAGAAGGGCGTTCGCGACTGGATCCACGGCTTCGCCGCCGACGTCATGCGCCCGGCCGCCGCCGAGTGGGACGAGCGGGAGGAGACCCCGTGGCCGGTGATCCAGGAAGCCGCGAAGATAGGCCTGTACTCGCTGGACTTCTACGCCCAGCAGTACTTCGACCCCACCGGCCTCGGCATCCCCATGGCCATGGAGGAGCTGTTCTGGGGCGACGCAGGGATCGGCCTGTCCATCGTCGGCACCGGTCTGGCCGCCGTCGGTGTGCTGGCCAACGGCACGGATGAGCAGATCGGCACCTGGGTCCCGCAGATGTACGGCGACGCGAACGACGTCAAGGTCGCCGCCTTCTGCTCCTCGGAGCCGGACGCGGGCTCCGACGTCGCCGCGATGCGCACCCGGGCCGTCTACGACGAGGCCAAGGACGAGTGGGTGATCAACGGCACCAAGACCTGGGCCACCAACGGCGGCATCGCCAACGTCCACGTCGTCGTCGCCGTCGTCGACCCC
>CAYNNX010000179.1:0-3885 GCA_964398515.1 uncultured Streptantibioticus sp.
CGCGGAGGAGGACCACAGGCGCCGCGAGGCCGCCGAGACCCGCAACCAGGCCGAGTCCCTGGTGTACAGCACCGAGAAGCTGCTGCGCGAGAACCCCGACAAGGTGCCGCAGGACGCCAAGGAGGAGGTCGAGGCCGCCCTCGCCGAACTGAAGGAGAAGCTCAAGGGCGAGGACGTCCCCGCGATCCGCGCGGCCACCGAGAAGGCCGCGGCGGCGGCGCAGAAGGTCGGTACCGCCATGTACGCGCAGGCCCAGGGCGCGGGCGGGGAGACCGGTGGCTCGGCTGCCGGCGCCGGGCAGACGGCCGGTGAGCAGGACGTGGTCGACGCCGAGATCGTCGACGAGGACAAGGGGCAGGCGGGGTCGTCATGAGCACGACGCACGGCCCGGGTGACCACGGGGACGGGGAGCGCCCCCACGTGGTCCCCTCCGGCGAGCGGCACGGTCCGGCGCCCGCCCTGCCGGGCCGGCCGGTCGCCGCGCTGCCCCCGCACCCGCCCGAGGGGGACGAGGTGCGCGCGACGGCCCGGGCACCGGACACCGCTTCCCCGGACCGCCCCGCAGACGACGCCTCGCACGGCCGTGCGGAGCCGCCCGACACCGATCGGCTGCGCGCCGAACTCGAAGAGCGGACCGCCGACTTGCAGCGGGTGAAGGCGGAGTACGACAACTTCCGCAAGCGGACACGGCGGGACCGGGTGGCGGTCCGGGAGATCGCGGTGGCCAACGTGCTGCGCGGACTCCTGCCGGTGCTGGACGCCGTGGAGCAGGCCCGTGAGCACGGGGAGGTCCGCGGCGGCTTCGCCACGGTGGCCGATGCGCTGGAGAGCCAGCTGGCCGCTCTCGGCCTGCGGTCCTTCGGCGAGCCGGGCGAACCGTTCGACCCCGCGCTCCACGAGGCGCTCGCGCAGCGCCCCTCTCCCGCGGCCGAGCGGGCCGTGTGCGCCGAGGTGCTGCGTCCCGGTTACCGCGTGGGCGACCACCTGCTGCGCCCGGCCACCGTCACCGTCGCAGCCCCGGGATGAGCCGGGGCCCGGCGCGGGTTCAGGGGCTGGCCGGATCGAAGCCGTAGCGCAGCGGTTCGCCGCGGCGGCGGCGGTAGAGGTAGATCGCGTGGGCCTGCATGCCGTCCGCCGACTCGTCGATCGCGCAGGGCCGGGCAACCTGCACCACGGCAGGCCGGTCGCTGACGGTGATCCGCAGGCCCTCCGCGGGCCCGCCCACCAGCACCGCTGTCTCCTCCACCGTCATGGACCCCCTCGGTTCCGGCCGTCGCCGATCGGCCGCAGTTTATAGCTTGCGCAAGTAGGAACGCGTGTCGCAGTGCGCTGCGGACGCCGTACCGCCCCACCATGACGAGGGTGAGAGAGCCGGGCAGGCCGTGCCGCCGCCGGCGCCGGGACCGCCGCACGTCGGCGATGCGCCACGGACTGCCCGCCTGCGATCTTGCGCAACCGTGCAACCTGAAGCGGTTCCCGCACGTCCTGCGGGACGCGCATGCCTGGGCCGGAGTTTCGGACGAGGGATAGACGTATGGCGGGCCAGCGGGCCGGAGTTCATGGGGAGGACGCGCGCGTGGGGCGGCAGTCGGCCGCGCCGGCGTCCCCCGCTGCGGGATCCCACCGGGTTCCCGGACAGGCGGAGCCGACGGCGGCAGCGCCCGCGCCCCGCAGGGCGGCCCGGCGCTCGGGGGCGGTCCGGCCCCGCGGGCAGGCCCGAGCGGCCCGGCCCGCGCCTGCGCTACTGCTCGCGGCGGCGCTGCCGGCGGTGGGCGCGGCCGCCGACGAGGTCACCGGCGGCCGGGTGGGGTGGTCCCTGCTGGTCGCCTCGGTGGCCGCGGCGGTACTGGCGGCCGCTGTCTGCTCACGGGCGGGGGCGTGGTGGCTGATCCCCCTGCCGCCGCTGGTCGTGGCCGCGGTGACGGTGGTGGCGGAGACGCTCGCCCGACCCTCGTCGGCCGTGGGAGGGCAGGGGCCTGCGGCCGAGGCGGTGCGCTGGGGGGTCGAAGCCTTCCCGGCGATGGCGGCCGGCGAGTCGGCGGTGCTCGTCGTCCTCGCGGTGCGCCTGCTGCGGCCCCGGCGCCGGGGGAGGACCGGGCGTGCGTGACGGGCGGGACGGCGGCATGGGCCAGGCGCGGCGCCCTCAAGGCCCGCACGACGGCAAGGCCCCGGCGCGGCGCGCCGCGCGCCGCGGCGGCCGCCGCTCCCCCCTGGTGACGGCGGCCCGCATCGGCCTCTACCTGGCATCCGCCACGGTCCTGGCGGCCGGCGGGGCCTCCTGGGCCGCGTACCACTGGCTGACCAGCGGGCTCAACACCTCCGACGCGTTGGACGCGGTGGGCAAGGGCGCGCCCCCGCATCTGGACAACTCCGTCAACCTGCTGCTGATCGGCCTGGATTCGCGCAAGGACATGGACGGCAACGACCTGCCGAAGGAGTTCGTCCAGGACCAACTGCACGCCGGTTCCAGCGACATCGGGTACTACAACACCAACACGCTGATCGTGATGCACATTCCGGCGGGCGGCGGGAGGGTCACCGCGTTCTCCGTCCCGAGGGACGACTATGTCGAGACGGTGGACGGCGACGGCACCTCGCAGGGGTCGCACAAGATCAAGGAGGCGTACGCCAACGCCTACACGGTCGCCCACAACAGGCTCGCCGCCCAGGGCGTCCAGGGACCGGAGCTGGAACGGCAGAGCCGGGAGGCCGGGCGGGAGGCCACCCTGGTGACCGTTCAGCGGTTCCTGGGCGTCCCGATCGACCACTTCGCAGAGGTCAACCTGCTGGGGTTCTACGACATCGCCAAGGTGCTCCAGCCGATCCAGGTCTGCCTCAGGCACCCGGTCCACGACCGCTACTCGGGCGCCGACTTCCCCGCGGGGCTGCAGGAGGTCGATCCCAGGCAGGCGCTGGCCTTCGTCCGCCAGCGGCACGGGCTCGGCGGGGGCGACCTGGACCGCACCCACCGCCAGCAGGCCTTTTTGTCCTCGGTCACCCACAAGCTCAGGTCACAGGGGGTCTTCGGCGATCTGGGCAGATTGCAGGGGCTGTTCGGGGTGGTGAAGAAGGACCTGGTCATCGACAGCAAGTTCGACGTCCTGGACTTCGCCCGGCAGGCCACCAACCTCACCGGCGGCAACGTGGAGTTCCACACCCTGCCGATCGCGGGTTTCGCGGTGCGCAAGGGCGAGGACGTCAATCTGGTGGACCCCGTGAAGGTGCGCTCGATCGTGCAGGCGATGATCGCCCGTGACCCCGCCCCCGCGGCCGGCCCGGGCGCCGCCGCGGGGCCGACCGCCGCATCGGCGGCGGCGCCCGCGACCGTGGACGTGCGCAACGGATCGGGCCGAAGAGGCGCCGCCGCCGAGGAGTTGAAGGCGCTGGCGTCGCTCGGCTGGACCGCGGGCCAGGCCTCGAACGCGGAGCCGCGTACCGCGACCACGGTCGCCTACGGCCCGGGTGCCGAGACGGCGGCCCGGCAGATCGCCGCGCACCTGGGCGTCGCGGCCGCACAGCCGGGCGCGGCGGTCCCAGCCGGGCACGTACAGGTCACCCTCGGCACCGGCTTCACCCCGCCGGAGAACAGGCCGGCCCCGGTTCGCGGCACACCGGCCGCCCCAGGCGCGCCATCCGCCGTGCCGTCCGACGCGTTCGCGGGAGATTCGGTGAAGATGGGCGGCATTCCCTGCGTCGACTAGCCGTCGACCGGCGTCGCCGGCTCGGCGGGTCGTCGCGGCCGTCACGGACATCACGCGTGATGACGACCGAGGTCGCCGGCTTAGCGGAGCCATCCGTCATCCGGCTTCCGGTTCTCTCCAGCCGCGCCCGGTGGTCGGCGGCGCGAGGTCGCCGGGCATCGGGGAGCCGCCGCGGGTCCGGATA
>CAYNNX010000179.1:3985-13554 GCA_964398515.1 uncultured Streptantibioticus sp.
CCGCCGCGGGTCCGGATATCGGGCACGACCATCGTCAATCGGACAGTCGCTCAGGGTAGAGAACGCGCCCTTCGGCGGCAGGCGGCGGGCACATTCCGTGGCCGCGGCAGCGGCGAGAAGGCGGCGACGAGCCGTTACCCGGTGGGCCGACCGGCACCGGCCCCCGGCGTTCGCGGCCGGCCTGGGTGGCGGCGGCGGCCGGAAAGACCGCCTTGTCGGCATGGGAGACGCCTCGCCATACTCATCGCGGCACCTTGGCATGGACACGCAACACCGTGACCATGCGCCCCTCCAGACCCGTGGCCACACGGCCGGGCCATCCCCCACAGGAGGTATCGAGTGAGGCATCGGCATACGTTCACCCCACGCGTCGCCCTCGCATCAGCGGGCGCCGCGGCGCTCGCGGCCACCGCCGTCCTGCTGCCCGGAGCCGGCGCGGCCACCGCCGCCGACACCGCCAAGTCGGCCTCGCACCAGGCCATGACCGTCAAGGCCGCCACGGCACTCGTCTCCCGGCTCGGCGACCGGGCGGCGGGCTCCTACTACGACGCAGCCGCCCGGAAGGTCGTCGTCAACGTCACCGACCCCTCGGCCGCACCCCGGGTGCGCGCCGTCGGCGCGACGCCCAGAGTCGTGCGGTACTCCACCGCCCAACTCCACGCCGCTACCGCGGAGTTGAGCCGCAGGGCCCGCATCCCCGGCACCGCCTGGGCGCTCGACCCGCGCCAGGACAAGGTCGTCGTGACCGCCGACCCCACCGTCACCGGCGCCCGGCACGCCCAGCTCACCAAGGCGCTCGCGCCGCTCGGCGACAAGGTCACCCTGCGCAAGGCCGCGTCGCCGTTCAAGCCCCTCATCGCGGGCGGCGACGCCATCTGGGGCAGCGGAGTGCGCTGCTCACTGGGGTTCAACGTCTCGGTGAACGGCAGCCCGTACTTCCTGACCGCGGGGCACTGCGGCAACGCCTCCTCGTCGTGGTCGGACTCCCAGGGCGGCGCGGAGGTGGGCCAGACGGTGGACTCCCGGTTCCCGGGCACCGACTACGCGCTGGTGCAGTACGACGACCCGAGCGCCGACCACACCAGCGCGGTCGACCTGTACGGCGGCGGCACCCAGCAGATCACCCGCGCGGCCGACGCGTACGTGGGCGAACAGGTCCAGCGCAGCGGCAGCACCTCCGGCCTGCACGGCGGATCGGTGACCGGGGTCGACGCGACCGTCAACTACCAGGAGGGCTCGGTGTCCGGCCTCATCGACACCGACGTGTGCGCCGAGCCCGGTGACAGCGGCGGCGCGCTCTTCGACAACGACGCGGCGATCGGCCTGACCTCCGGCGGCAGCGGCGACTGCTCCTCCGGCGGCGAGACCTTCTTCCAGCCGGTGACGGCCGCACTCAGCGCGGAGGGCGCCACCATCCCGTAAGCCCTCACCCCGCCCCCACGGACCGACCCCGGTCGCCGGAACCCCGGCGACCGGGGTCGGTCCGTTTGCGTTCGCGTGAACCCGCTCCTTGACGGCTGCCGCTCCACCGCCCTACGTTGACTTCCACATCACAGAATAATTATTTCATAATGTGGAAGTTGTCCGATCCAGGAGTGCCCGATGCCTCGAATGAGCGCCGCCCGCGCGGCAGTTGAGATCCTCAAGCGTGAAGGCGTGACGAACGCGTTCGGCGTGCCGGGCGCCGCGATCAACCCGTTCTACGCCGCGCTCAAGGCCGCCGGCGGGATCAGCCACACCCTGGCCCGGCACGTCGAGGGCGCGTCGCACATGGCCGAGGGGTACACCCGCACCCGCCCCGGCAACATCGGCGTGTGCATCGGCACCTCCGGCCCGGCCGGAACGGACATGATCACCGGCCTGTACTCGGCGATCGGCGACTCGATCCCGATCCTGTGCATCACCGGCCAGGCGCCGACCGCGGTGATCCACAAGGAGGACTTCCAGGCCGTCGACATCGCCTCCATCGCCCGCCCGGTCACCAAGAAGGCCACCACGGTGCTGGAGGCCGCCCAGGTCCCCGGTGTCTTCCAGGAGGCCTTCCACCTGATGCGCTCGGGCCGCCCCGGGCCGGTCCTGATCGACCTGCCCGCCGACGTCCAGACGGCCGAGATCGAGTTCGACCCCGAGACCTACGAGCCGCTGCCGGTGTACAAGCCGGCCGCGACCCGCAAGCAGATCGAGAAGGCCGTCTCGATGCTGAACGCGTCGCGGCGCCCGCTGATCGTCGCCGGCGGCGGGATCATCAACGCCGACGCCTCCGAACTGCTGGTGGAGTTCGCCGAGCTGACCGGCACCCCCGTCGTCCCCACGCTGATGGGCTGGGGCGTCATCGCCGACGACCACGAGCTCAACGCCGGCATGGTGGGCCTGCAGACCTCGCACCGCTACGGCAACGCCAGCTTCCTGGAGTCCGACTTCGTCCTGGGCATCGGCAACCGCTGGGCCAACCGCCACACCGGCGCCCTGGACGTCTACACCGAGGGCCGCACGTTCGTCCACGTCGACATCGAGCCCACCCAGATCGGCAGGATCTTCGCCCCGGACTACGGCATCGCCTCCGACGCCGGGGCCGCCCTGGAGCTCTTCGTCGAGGTGGCCCGGGAGCTTCGGGCCGCGGGCGGGCTGCCGGACCGCGGCGAGTGGGCCGCCGCCACGCAGGAGCGCAAGGCCACCCTGCAGCGGCGCACGCACTTCGACAACGTGCCGATCAAGCCGCAGCGCGTCTACGAGGAGATGAACAAGGCCTTCGGCCCGGACACCCGCTACGTCACCACCATCGGCCTCTCCCAGATCGCCGGTGCGCAGATGCTGCACGTCTACAAGCCGCGCCACTGGATCAACTGCGGCCAGGCAGGCCCGCTGGGGTGGACGATCCCAGCCGCCCTCGGCGTCGCCACCGCCGACCCGTCCGCCGAGGTCGTCGCCCTCTCCGGGGACTACGACTTCCAGTTCATGATCGAGGAGCTGGCGGTCGGCGCCCAGCACAGGATCCCCTACGTCCACGTGCTGGTGAACAACTCCTACCTGGGCCTGATCCGCCAGGCGCAGCGCAACTTCGACATCGACTTCCAGGTGAAGCTGGAGTTCGAGAACGTCAACTCGCCGGAGCTGGGCGTCTACGGCGTCGACCACGTCAAGGTCGCCGAGGGCCTCGGCTGCAAGGCCATCCGCGTCACCGAGCCGGACCGGCTGCTGCCCGCTTTCGAGGAGGCCAGGAAGCTGGCCGCCGAGTACCGCGTGCCGGTGGTGGTCGAGGCGATCCTGGAGCGGGTCACCAACATCTCGATGGGCCTGCGGATCGACCGGATCAACGAGTTCGAGGAGCTGGCGACCGAGCCGGGACACGCGCCCACCGCGATCAAGACGCTCAAGAGCTGACCGCCTGCGAGGCCGGCGGCCGGTCAGCCCGGGTCGCGCGGCGCCGGAGCGGCCTCGGGTGCGAAGGAGACGAGCAGATCGGCCCGGCCGCGACCGGCGGCGACCAGCCGGGCGTTGGCCTCGTCGGACTCCCGCACGAAGCGCTCGGCCTGCGGGCGCGGCTTGCCGAACCGCTCGTGCCGCTCGACCAGCCGGCGCACCCGTTCCTCACCGTCGAGCTCCACCCACCACACCTCGTCCAGCAGCGGCCGCAAACCCGCCCACGGGCCGTCCTCCAGCAGCAGGTAGTTGCCCTCGGTCACCACCAGCGGAACCTCCGGCGGGACGGGGATGCTCCCCGCCACCGGCTGCTCCAACTCCCGGTCGAACGCTGGGGCGTAGACGGTGACGCCGGGTTCGGCGGAGCGCAGCCGGCGCAGCAGGGCGGCGTAGCCGTGCGGGTCGAAGGTGTCCGGGGCGCCCTTGCGGCCGAGACGGCCGAGGCGGCGCAACTCGGCGTCGCTCAGGTGGAACCCGTCCATGGGCACGCGGACGGCGCACGGCCCGAGGCGCTCGCACAGGTACTCGGCCAAAGTGGTCTTGCCGGCTCCCGGCGGGCCCGCGATGCCCAGCAGGCGCCGCTCGCCCGCGCCGGCCAGCCTGCGGGCGCGCTCCGCAAGGCGGTCCGGGGTCGTCGTCTCCAAGCCGCCGTCCCTCAGGCTTCCAGATAGCGCAGCACCGGCATCATGCGGTGCGGGTCGTCCGCGGGCCGCTCGTCCCGCGTGCGAAGCCGCAGTTCCCGTTCGACGGCGTCCGCGTCGATGCCGGTGCCGATCAGCACGAGCCTCGTGGCGCGTTCCTCACCGGCGGCCCAGCGGGTGCGGCGGAAGCGCAGGTAGTCGCCGACCGTGTGGAGGGCGTACTTGTGCGTGTGGCCGGGCGCGCCGAAGTGCACGTCGCCCTTGATCCGGTAGACGCCGGCGGGCCGGTGCTCCAGGAACTCCATCAACCCCCGCGGGTTCACCGGGAGTTCGGTGGCGAAGGTCACGCTGTCGTAGGCGGCGTGCAGATGGCCGTCGTGATCGCCGTGGCAGTCGTGGTCGTCGGCGCGTATGTCGTCGAAGGACAGCTGCCGTGCCGTGGGTTCGGGGAACGGCCTGCGGCCCCGGTCGAAGAGGAGTTCGGGGTCTATGCGGCCGTGCGCGGTGGTCAGTACGGGTGTGCCCGGCGCGATCTCGCCGATCGTCCCGAGGAGCGCGCGGCGGGCGTCGTCGCCGAGGCGGTCGGTCTTGTTGAGCACGACCAGGTCGGCGTGGCGCAGGTGAGCGTCGAGTTGGGGGTGCCGGGCGCGGGTGGCCGGGAACTCCACGCCGTCGACGACCTCGACGAGACCGCCGTAGGAGATGCGCGGCGCGTCGCTGGCGAGCACCATGCGGATCAGTTCGCGGGGTTCGGCCAGGCCGCTCGCCTCGATCACGATGACGTCGATCCCGGCGGCCGGCCGGGTCAGCCGGGCCAGCATCCCGTCCATGTCGCTGGTGTCGACCGCGCAGCACAGGCAGCCGTTGCCCAGCGAGATCATCGAGTCGACCTGGCCCGCGACGGCGAGCGCGTCGATGTTGACGCTGCCGAAGTCGTTGACGACGACCCCGACGCGCACGCCCCCGCTGTTCCTGAGCAGGTGGTTGAGGAGGGTCGTCTTACCCGATCCGAGGAATCCCGCGAGGATGATGACGGGAACCCTGTGCTTCGCCAACGTCGTCCCTCTCCCACTCCCGGTCTGATGCCACCGGGGTACGAGGCTACCGCCGTGCGGCCGGTGCTCAGGCCAGCAGCAGGGACCTGCGCCACAGGTGCATCCCCGGTGCGCCGATCATCCGGTTCTCGTCCAGGAAGCCCATGATGCGCTCCCCCGCGAACCGCATGGTCGCCTGGTGGTGCGGGTTGGCCAGTGCGGTCCGCCAGGCCTGCTTCGGGTCGAGGCCGACGGCCGCGTACGCCCTCGGGTTGATCAGGCTGCGGCAGATGAAGAAGGACACCATGGCGATGAGGTGGCGCTGGTACCGCAGTTCGGCGCGGCCGAGACCGCGGGCGCCGCGGACGACCTCCTCGCGTGCGAAGGCGACGTGCCGGGCCTCCTCCACGATGTGGATGCGGTTGACCATGCGCAGCAGCGGCTGCACCGACTCGTCGGCCGCCATCTCGCGCTGCAGCCGGTCGAGTATCTCCTCGGCGACCAGGATCGAGCCGTACATGGCCGGGCCGTAGGCGATCACCGGCAGGATCTTGGCGAGCCGGTGGACGTACGGGTGCGGTCCGTAGGCGGGGCAGTCCATGCGCTCGACCATGCGCGCGAACATCGTGACGTGCCGGCACTCCTCGGCGACCTCGGTCAGGGCGTACTGGACGTGGCGGGTGGTGGGGTCGCCGTTGTAGGCGGCCTTGAGCAGCATGCGCATGAGCAGGATCTCGAACCACAACCCGACACTGGCGATGGATGCCGCCTCATGCCTGCTCAGGGTGCGGCGCTGCTCCTCGGTGAGCCCGTCCCACAACGGCGTGCCGTAGATGGAGACGCGGTGCGGCAGTACGTAGTACTTGTCCTCGAGCAGGGGGGCGTCCCAGTCGATGTCGATCTCGGGATCGTAGAACTTGGCCGCCGACGACTTCAGCAGCCGCTCGGCGGTCTTCTCACGGTCGCCCGCCTTGGCGTCCGCCGGCGTACGAGCCATCGCCACTCACTCCCTCACGGCGATTCCAGGCTTGTTACCAGAGGTAACTGTTACTTCGGGTAGCATGTATCCCGTGACCGCCGGAGTCAAGGGTGGAGAAGCGGACCGATCCGTCGACGGCCGCAGTGCGCGCTGGAGTTCACACCGCGCCGCACGCCGCGAGGAGTTCGTCGACGCGGCCCTGCGCGCGGTCGCCAGGCACGGACCTGACGTGTCGATAGCGCAGGTGGCGGCCGAGGCGGGGGTGTCCAAACCCGTGCTGTACCGGCAGTTCACGGACAAGGCCGATCTCCTGGTCGCCGTCCAGGAGCGCGGCACCGCGCTGCTGCTCGACCGCCTGGTGCCCGCGATCAACGCACACCTGGCGACCGTCGCCCGCATCCGCGGCGCGATCGACGCCTTCTTCTCCGTACTGGACGACTACCCCAACCTCTACTGGCTCGCCGCCCGCAGCGTCCCGGTGGGACCGGCGGCCGAGAGCAACGGCGTCCAGGCCGGCAAGGCGCTGGCGGCCGCCGCCCTCAGCCATGTCTTCGACGAGAACCTGCGCGCCTTCGGTCTGGACGCCGCCGGCGCCGAACCGTGGGCGCACGCGATCGTCGGCATGGTGCAGAACACCGCCGAATGGTGGCTGCGCGAGGCGCCGATGAGCCGACCCGACGTCGTCGATCACCTCACCACCATCGTGTGGGCGGCGGTCGACGGATTCCTGCGGCACCACGGCATCACCATCGACCCCGACGCACCGCTGGACCCCGGCCGCATCCTGCCCCCCGCCGCCCGCACCCGGGCGGCGGACCGGCCCCCGACCGACTGAGGAGAGTCGTCCATGCCCCTTCCGGACCACGCGTCAGGGCCGTCGGCCCTCGCCGGACACGACGACGGCTACCGCGGCCCGGCCACGCTCGTCCTCGACGACCGGGAGATCGCGGTCACCGTCGAACTGCGCGGCTGCTTCCAGCCGATAGACGGCCGCTACCACTGGTACGGGCGCATCGCCGCCGACGCCGGACTCCACACGCTGGTCGGCGGAAGGCGGGCCTCCGCGGTGCTCCGCACCCCGCAGGGCGAGGCCGCCGGCCAAGTGTGCGACCCCGACCTGTGGGACCGCCACCGGATCCTGGGTACCGGCACCCCGCCGTTCCGCACCGAAGTCTCACGGTCACCCGGCCAGTGGTGAACGCACCGCCCGGTGCGCGCCCGTCGCGGCCCGCCGGCAGGCGCCCGGCGTGACGCCGAAACACCGCCCGCGGGCCTCGCCCGCGCTGGGGGTGTACGGCCCCCGCAACGCCGTCGGCCGGGTGGCCAAGAGCCTGGCGCTGCACGGCTGACGCCCGGCGGGGGCGGCCGTGGGGCAGGATGGGCCCATGAGCGTAGTCAAGATCAACGTCCTCACGGTTCCGGCGGAGCAGCGCGAGGTGCTCGAGGAGCGGTTCGCCGCCCGTGCGCACGCGGTGGAGAGTTCGGACGGCTTCGAATGGTTCGAGCTGCTGCGGCCGGTGGAGGGCACCGACCAGTACCTCGTCTACACCCGCTGGCGCAGCGAGGAGGACTTCCAGGCCTGGCTCCAGGGGCCGATGCAGGCGGCGCACCGGGGCGGCCAGGGCAGGCCCGCGGCCTCGGGGTCCACGCTGTGGTCCTTCGAGGTCGTCCAGCAGGCCGCGCCCAAGAAGCCCTGAACACACGCGGCAGGCCGGCGGGCGCGGCGTGTGCCCGCCGGTCAGCCATCGCCCGACATCGCGGCCACCAGTCCGGTGGTGTGCGTCGCCGTGCGGAACTCCGGGCGCGCCAGGGTGCGGCGCAGGAACGGCAGGGTGGTGCGGACCCCGTCGCCGCTGATGCGGAACTCTCCGAGCGCGCGGTCCATCCGGGCGAGCGTCTCCTCACGGGTCGGCGCCCAGGCGACCGTCTTGGCGAGCAGGGAGTCGTAGTGCGGCCCCACGTTCCAGCCCGGGTAGGCGTGGGAGTCCACCCGCACGAACGGGCCGCCGGGCGGGGTGAACTCGGTGAGGCGGCCGGGTGCCGGGGCGAAGGCCCGCGCCGGGTCCTCGGCGTTGACGCGGCACTCCATCGCCACGCCTCGGGCGGTCACGTCCTGCTGGCGTATCGTCAGCGGTTCGCCCGCGGCGACGAGGATCTGCTCGCGCACGATGTCGATGCCGGTGACCATCTCGGTGACCGGATGCTCCACCTGGAGGCGGCAGTTGATCTCCATCAGGTAGAAGTCGTTCTCCGGGGTCAGGACGAACTCGAAGGTGCCGGCGCCGACGTAGCCGACCGCCTGCGCGCCGCGCACCGCGGCCTCGCACATCGCGGTGCGCTGCTCCTGCGGCAGGTTGGGCGCCGGTGACTCCTCCACCAGCTTCTGGTGGCGCCGCTGCACCGAGCAGTCGCGTTCGCCCAGGTGGATCGCGTTGCCATGCCGGTCGCACAGGACCTGCACCTCGATGTGGCGGGCTTCGTCGACGAACCGCTCCAGATACAGGCGGTCGTCACCGAAGACGGCACGGGCGTGCGCCCGGGTCTCGTTGTACGCGCGCAGCATTCGGTCGGAGCTGCGGACCACGGCCATACCGCGCCCGCCGCCGCCGGCCACCGCCTTGAGGATCACCGGGTAGCCGACCCGCTGGGCGATCTCCCGGGCCTCGGCCGGGGTGTTCAACGCCCCCTTGCTGCCGGGCAGTACGGGCAGGCCCGCCGCCTCCATCACCGCCCGGGCCGCCGCCTTGTCGCTGAGCCGCTGCATGACCCGGGCGGGCGGGCCGATGAACGTGATGCCGTTGGCCTCGCAGACCTCGGCGAAGTCCGAGTCCTCGGACAGGAATCCGTAACCGGGGTGGATGGCCTGCGCCCGGCTGCGCCGTGCCGCCTCGACGATGGAGGGCACGCTGAGATAGCTGGCCTTCGCCGAGGGCGGGCCGATATGCACCGCGTCGTCGGCGAAGGCGACGACCGCGGAGTCCCGGTCGGCAGTGGAGTACACCGCAACCGTCCGAATACCGAGTTCCCGGCAGGTGCGGACCACCCGCAACGCGATCTCTCCTCGGTTGGCTACCAGGACGGTCGAGAACATCCGGATCACACCTCTCGTTCGCAGGTGGCACGCTGCCCGGGCCAACGGCCCATACCGGGCCGGTCCTACGGGTCCTCCCCGCCCTCGGCGGGCACCGGCTCCACGGAGACCAGGCGCTGCTGGAACTCCACTGCCTGCCCGTCGGGTACCAGGATCTCCACGACGCGCCCGGCCACATCCGCCTCGATGGGGCTCATCATCTTCATGACCTCCAGGATCCCCACGGTCTGGCCGGGCCTCACAACGTCGCCGACCGACACGAACGGCGGCGCATCGGGTTCGGGTGCGTGGTAGAAGGTGCCGACCATCGGGGCGCACAGGTAGCGCCGCGTGTCCTCGGCGGGCGGTGCGGCCGCGGGGGCCGGGGCCGCGGGGGCCGCCTGGGCCGCCGGTTCCGCCACCGC
>CAYNNX010000180.1:0-13543 GCA_964398515.1 uncultured Streptantibioticus sp.
GCCCCGGCCGCCGCCCGTTGCGCCCTCTTCGGCCGAACGCCGTTCACTGCGGGCGCCGTTGTCAGCGGCGGGCGATAGCGTTTCCGTGTAGGCCCCGAAATCGCCACCGGCATCTAGCAGTTGCACCCCGGTGGCGGATCACCTCGTGCCGGCGGCGGGCGCCGCAGACGCCGTCCGGCCGCCGCGGGCGAGGGGCTGCCCACCGCCTTGCCGAACAGGAAAGGACGGCGAACCGCCGTGTACCGCTGGGAGACCACCCGGGCCGCGCTGGCCCAGCGGATTTTCGCCATCATCCGCACCGACTCCTACGACCAGGCCGCGGCCACCGCCGACATGCTGCTGTCGGCCGGGCTGACCACCCTGGAGATCTCCCTCACCACGCCGTTCGCGCTCGAGGCGGTCACCACGCTGGTCCGCGAGGTCGGCGACGAGGCGGTCATCGGCGCGGGCACGGTCCTCGACGGCACCTCGGCGCGCATGGCCGTGGACGCCGGAGCCCGTTTCCTCTCCGCCCCCGGGCTGGACGCCGACGTCATCCGCACCGGCCACCGCTACGGCGTGCCCGTCTTCCCCGGCGCGGCCACCGCGACGGAGATCGTGCGCGCCCTCGAACTCGGCGCCGACGCCGTCACCGTCTTCCCCGCCGCCGCGCTCGGCCCGCGCTGGGCCGCCGACATACGCGCCGCGCTGCCCCACGCACCGCTGCTGCCCGCGGGCGGGGTGACGGTGGAGAGCGCACCGGAGTGGATCGCGGCCGGAGCGGTCGCCTGCGGCATGGGCCCGGCCCTGACCGACGGCGACCGGGACACCGTCGCCAAACGCGTCGCGGACCTGCTGGACCGGCTGGGCGAGCCCGCGGGGTGAGCGGGGCGGCGGCAGGTCAGCGCCGCGCCGGTCCCGCGGGCGAGCGGCGGCGGTGCTCTCCGCGCAGCACCCGGCCCGGCGAATCGTCGTCGTACGCCCCGCACGCGGTCGCCGACCACAGCGAATCCGCCTGCGGTACGGCGTAGTAGGGCACGAAGACCCGCACGGTGTGCAGCCGGGAGACCCTGACCGGCAGCAACGCCGGTAGCACGTCGGGGAATTGGCCGGCCAGGATGGCCAGTCGGCAGGAGGCGCAGGCCGGTCTGCGCTCGGCGGCCGCCTGGCGCGGCGAGATCCGGCGCGCCGCCCCCGCCCGCTTCGCCGGACGCCGCTTGGCCCCTCGCACCTTGGCGGTCCGGGACGTCGGGCGCGCCGGGGCCGGCTCGGCCGGGCCGTGCAGCGGGTTGTAGAAGCACCGGCGCACCGGGGCTTCCGGGCGGCGGCCCCGATGCCGGGCGTGGGCCGCGGCGAAGCGCTCCGCCGCGCGGTCGGCCAGCACCACCGCGGCCGCCAGATCGGGCAGGTCCACCGCTTCGTCCAGCAGTTTCCCGGCGGCCTCGTAGGCCTCCATCGCCCACACGTAGTCCCGTTCGGCCGCCGCCGCGGTGCCGGGGACCAGCTCCAACTCGGCCGCGCGCAGCAGATCCCCGACGTCCGCCAGCCTCGCCTGGGCGACGCCCCGCAGCCGGTCCCGCAGCACCTCCCACTCCCGCAGCACCCGCTCCTGCTGCTTGCGCGTGAGCCCCCGGCGCCGACGGACACCGCCGGCACCGCTGTACGGGGCCAGCCGCCGAAGCCATCCGAAGCGCGGCAGCACCCGGGCCACCGCGGCCCGCAGCAGCGCCGCCGCACGCGCGGGCAGCCCGGCCTGACTGCGCGGTGCCATACGCTCTCCTCGATGCGGTGCCGACGGACGCCGCCCATGATCTCAACTCGGGCGGATTTCCCGTACGACCGGGCGGCGGCGGCGCGGAAGAGCGGGCCATGAGGCATGGTTGACGCCTACGACCGACCACGACCCACGTCACCGGCGGACAGGAGCCCTGCGCGTGTCCACGCTCTACGACATCCCCCTGCACACCCTGACCGGCGAGCCCACCACGCTCGCCGAACACCGTGGCAAGACCCTGCTCATCGTCAACGTGGCCTCCAAGTGCGGCCTGACCCCGCAGTACGAGGGCCTGGAACGGCTCCACAAGCGCTACGCCGACCGCGGCTTCACCGTGCTGGGCTTCCCCTGCAACCAGTTCGGCGGCCAGGAGCCCGGCACGGCCGAGGAGATCGCCACCTTCTGCTCGGCCACCTACGGGGTCGGCTTCCCGCTGTACGCCAAGGCCGACGTCAACGGGCCGGACCGCCAGCCGCTCTACACCGAGCTGACGCGCACCCCGGACGCCGAGGGCCAGGCCGGGGACGTGCAGTGGAACTTCGAGAAGTTCCTCGTCGGACCGGACGGCACGGTGGCCGCCCGGTTCCGCCCGCGTACCGACCCCGAGGCGCCCGAGGTCGTCGAGGCCGTCGAGCGGCTCACCGGCGCGTAGCCCTCAGCGCCGCGGCCCGGGCGGCCCTCACCGGTACAGCGCGGGACGCTCGCCCAGTTCCACCGCCACGCGGCCGCCCTCGGTCTGCGCCCGCACCCCGGCCTCGCAGACCGCGGCGGCCGCGTAGCCGTCCCAGCAGCTCGGGCCCTCGACGACGCCGCGGCGGGTGGCGTCCACCCAGTGCTGCACCTCGCGGTCGTAGGCGGCCTCGAAGCGGTCGAGGAAGTCGGGGCTGATCGAACCTCCCCAGTGGCCGCCCGAGTTGACGAACAGACGGGCGTCGTCGCCCACCCGGGCCGTGCCGCGCTCGCAGACCGCCTCGCAGCGCACCTGGTAGCCGAAGCCGCAGTTGACGAAGGCCTCGACGTCGACCAGCACGCCGCCGTCGGTCTCCAGCAGCACGAACTGCGGATCGCGCAGCCCCTCGGGGGCGCCCGAGGAGGGCGTCGGGCGGTGCACGGTGACGGCGGCGATCTCCTGGCCGAGCAGCCAGCGCGTGGTGTCGATCTCGTGGACCACCGAGTCGTGGATGATCATCTCGTCGGTGAAGCCGGGCAGGGTGGACACATTGCGGTGCTGGCAGTGGAGCATCAGCGGCCGGCCGAGTTCGCCGCGCTCCAGCAGGGCCCTCAGCCGCCGGAAGTCGTCGTCGTAGCGCCGCATGAAGCCGACCTGCACCCGACGGTGGCCGAGCCGCACCTCCGCGCGCAGCACCCGCAGCGCCGAGGCGGCGTCGGGGGTGAGCGGCTTCTCGCACAGCACGGGCAGGTCCCGGGCGAACGCGGCGAGCAGGGCCGCCTCGTGGGTGAAGCCCGGGGAGGCGATCAGCACGGCGTCCACGCCGGGGCAGTCGAGTGCGGCCTCCACGTCGGTGAAGGCCGCGCAGCCGTGGACGTCCGCCGCGGCCTGCTTGGCCCGTCCGGCGTCCACGTCCATCACGGCCGCGACCCGCGCCCCGCTGATCCGCCGGTCGATGCGGCGCACATGGTCCGCGCCCATCCGCCCGGTACCGATGACGGCGACACCGAGCGCTGCCTGCTGGGTCACGCTCTCCTCCATGCTCTGGCTTCTCCCGCTTCTGTGGCTTGTCCCGCTTGTGACGCCGGACGATGTCATGCGCCGCACGAGCGCAGGAAGCGGCGGGTGCGGCGGGCGATGGGCAGCGGCCGGTCCGGCGGGCAGGGGTACATGTCCTGCTCGACGATGGCGAACAGGTCCACGCCGAGTTTCTGCGCGGCCTGCAGGACCGGCTCCAACTCCGGTACGCCGGTGGGCGGTTCGCACATCACCCCCTGCCGCACGGCGGGGCCGAACGGCACCCCGTTCCTGACCACGTCCGCGAGGATCTCCGGGTCCACCTGCTTGAGGTGGAGGTAGCCGATCCGCTCGCCGTAGGTCTCGATCAGCTTCACGCTGTCGCCGCCGCAGTAGGCGTAGTGGCCGGTGTCCAGGCAGAGGCCGACCAGGCGCGGGTCGGTGCCGTCGAGGAACCGTTCGACGTGCTCCTCGGTGTCGATGTGGGTGTCGGTGTGCGGGTGGACGACGATGTCCAGCCCGAAGCGCTCGCGCACCTCGTGGCCGAGGCGTTCCATGCCGCCGGTGAGGTCGCGCCACTGCTGAGCCGTCAGCTCGCGCGGCTCCAGCACCTCCGCGGTCTTGTCGTCGCGCCAGAAGGACGGGATGACGACGAGGTGCCGTGCGCCCATCGCCCGGGTCAGCTCGGCGACGTCGGCGACATGGGCCCAGGTCTCGTCCCACACGCCGGGGCCGCGGTGCAGGGCGGTGAAGACCGTGCCGGCGGACACCTTCAGCGAGCGGCGGGCCAGTTCGTCGGCGAGCCGGGCCGGATCGGTCGGCAGGTAGCCGTAGGGGCCCAGCTCGATCCAGTCGTAGCCGGCCTCGGCGACCTCGTCGAGGAAGCGCTCCCAGGGGACCTGTTGCGGGTCGTCGGGGAACCACACCCCCCAGGAGTCGGGTGCGGAACCCACGCGGATCCGGTCCAGGACCGGGGAGCCGGCGGAGGAGGAGGCAGAGACGGCAGCCATGCGGGATGCTCCTGAAGTTCGGGTGCGGAGTCGTACGGTGACGGCTCGGTGGCGCCTTCGATGCCCGGTAGCCTCCCGGCCCCTCCCAGTGGTGTCAAGGCTTCGTCCTGACATACGTACGTAACGTCAAATCCGCTCTGTGAGTGGTCACGGTCGTGACGTACGAATGTCCGGACAAAGCCTTGACACCGTTCCCCGGCCGCGTCTACACCTGGGGGGCCGCAGACGCTCGACGCCCTCTCGACGCCCTAAGGAGCAGCTCGTATGAGCGAGTCGTTCGACCTGATCACCATGGGACGCATCGGGGTGGACATCTACCCGCTGCAGAGCGGTGTACCGCTGACCCGGGTCGAGACGTTCGGCAAGTTCCTCGGCGGCTCCGCCACCAATGTCGCCGTCGCCGCCGCCCGCCTCGGGCGCCGCGCCGCGGTGATCACTCGAACGGGCGATGACCCCTTCGGGGAGTATCTGCACGAGGCGCTACGGGACTTCGGCGTCGACGACCGCTTCGTCACCTCGGTCGCCGCCTACCCGACACCCGTGACGTTCTGCGAGATCTTCCCGCCCGACGACTTCCCCCTCTACTTCTACCGGCAGCCCAAGGCCCCCGATCTGGAGATCCACCCGCACGAGCTCGACCTCGACGCCGTCCGCGCCGCCCGCGTCTTCTGGATGACCGGCACCGGGCTGTGCGAGGAGCCGAGCCGCACGGCCACCCTCACCGCCCTGGCCGCCCGGGACCGCGGCGGACACACCGTCTTCGACCTCGACTGGCGGCCGATGTTCTGGAAGGACGAGAGCGCGGCCCGCGACCACTACAAGCAGGCCCTCACCCGCGCCACCGTCGCCGTGGGCAACATCGAGGAGTGCGCGGTCGCCACCGGGGAGCGCGAGCCGCTCGCCGCCGCCCGCGCCCTCCTCGACGCCGGCGTCGAACTCGCCATCGTCAAACAGGGGCCCAAGGGCGTGCTCGCCCTCCGCCGCGACGGCACCCGGGCCGAGGTGCCGCCGACCCCCGTCGAGGTGGTCAACGGCCTCGGCGCGGGCGACGCGTTCGGCGGCGCGCTCTGCCACGGCCTGCTCGCCGGGTGGGATCTGCCGCGCACCCTTCGCTACGCCAACGCGGCGGGAGCCATCGTCGCCTCCCGGCTCGCCTGCTCCTCCGCGATGCCGGCCCCGGGCGAGGTCGACGCCTTTCTCGCCGCGCGCGACACGGCCCCGTGAGCCGCCAGGCGCGACGCGACCACCCCGCCCGCGGCGCCGGGCGCGCCCGAATCGAAAGAGAGAGCCCCTTGCCCACCATCCGGATCCCCGATCTCGTCACCGTGCGCGCCGAGGCGCCCGAGGCCATCGCCGACGCGGCGGCCCGGCGGGTGCGCAGACCGCTCGTCGGGGAGAGCGGACGGCTGATGATCATCGCGGCCGACCACCCGGCCCGCGGCGCGCTCGCCGTCGGCGGCCGCAAGTTCGCCATGGCCAACCGCGTGGACCTCCTCGAACGGCTCTGCCTCGCGCTGTCGCGCCCCGGCGTGGACGGGGTGCTCGCCACCGCCGACATCCTGGAGGACCTGCTGCTGCTCGGCGCACTGGAGGGCAAGCTGGTCTTCGGCTCGATGAACCGCGGCGGCCTCGCCGGGTCCGCCTTCGAGATGGACGACCGCTTCACCGGCCACCGCGCCGAGGACATCGCCCGGCTGCGCTTCGACGGCGGCAAGTTGCTGATGCGCATCGACTACCAGGACCCCGGTTCGCTCGCCACCCTCGAGGCGACCGCGCGGGCCGTGAACGCCATGGCCGAGCGGCGGCTGCCGTTGCTGATCGAGCCGTTCATCTCGCGCCGCATCGGCGGACGTGTCGTCAACGACCTGAGCGCCGAGGCCGTCACCCGCTCCATCGCCATCGCCTCCGGGCTCGGCGGCACCTCGGCCTACACCTGGCTCAAGGTGCCGGTGGTCGACGACCCGGAGGAGATGGCTGCGGTGATGGAGTCCTCGACGCTGCCGATGATGCTGCTCGGCGGAGAGGTGACCGACCAGGACGCCGCCTTCGGCAGGTGGCGCAAGGCGCTGCGGCTGCCCACCGCCAAGGGGCTGGTGGTCGGCCGGTCGCTGCTGTACCCGTCGGACGGCGACGTCGCGGCCGCGGTGGACACCGCCGTCGCCATGCTGTGAGCCCGGCCGGCACCGGGAGGGAAGAGACAGGGAAGGGAAGAGATCACGACATGAACGCCATCACACGCCCCGACCTCCACATCCCCGCGGGCACCACCGCCGCCGGCCCCCACACCGTGGACATCGGCCCCGAACTCGCCGGCTGGGACCACTGCAGCCTGCGCGTGCTCACACTGCCGCCCGGCGGCTCCCACACCCTGGCCACCGGCCGCAGCGAATGGATCGTGCTGCCGCTCAGCGGCGGCTGCACCGTCGTCGCCGACGGCGAGACCTTCGAACTCACCGGCCGCGACAGCGTGTTCGGCGGCGTCACCGACTTCGCCTACCTGCCGCGGGACACGCACGCCGTGATCGCCTCCGGCGCGGGCGGCCGCTTCGCGCTCACCGGCGCCCGCTGCGACCGGGTGCTCCCCGCCCGGTACGGCCCCGCCCACGAGGTCGCCGTCGAACTGCGCGGCACCGGCAACTGCTCGCGGCAGGTCAACAACTTCGCCGCCGCCGACACCTTCGAGTGCGACAGGCTCATCGCCGTCGAGGTCCTCACCCCGGGCGGCAACTGGTCCTCCTACCCGCCGCACAAGCACGACGAGGAACGCGAGGGCGAGTCGAAGCTGGAGGAGATCTACTACTTCGAGATCGCCGCCCACGACGGCCGGCCCGGCCTCGGCTACCAGCGTGTCAGCCCCTCCGGGCACGGCCGCGACAGCGATCTGCTCGCCGAGGTCCGCGACGGCGACACCGTGCTGGTCCCCGACGGCTGGCACGGGCCGTCGATCGCCGCCCCCGGCCACGACATGTACTACCTCAACGTGATGGCGGGCCCGTCCACGACGCGGGCGTGGCGCATCTGCGACCATCCCGACCACGCCTGGATCCGCGACACCTGGCCCGGCCGGCCGGTCGACCCCCGCCTGCCCTTCTACAACGCCCCTTCCGGAGACGCCCGATGACCACCCAACGGCTCACCGTCGCCCAGGCGCTCGTGCGGTTCCTGGCGGCCCAGCACACCGAACGCGACGGGGTCCGCCACCGCCTGGTCGCCGGCTGCTGGGGCATCTTCGGCCACGGCAACGTCGCGGGAATCGGCCAGGCCCTGCTGGAGACCGGCCAGGAGGCCATGCCGTACCACCAGGGCCGCAACGAGCAGTCGATTGTGCACGCGGCCGTCGGCTTCGCCCGGCAGCGCGACCGGCTGTCCACCCAGGCCGTCACCACCTCCGTCGGCCCCGGCGCCACCAACCTGGTCACCGGTGCGGCGCTGGCCACCGTCAACCGGCTGCCCGTGCTGCTGCTCCCCGGCGACGTCTTCGCCACCCGGCCCGCCGACCCCGTCCTCCAGCAGCTGGAAGTCCCGTACGCGGGCGACGTCTCCGTCAACGACTGCCTGCGGCCCGTCTCCCGCTACTTCGACCGGATCGTGCGCCCCGAGTCGCTGATCCCGGCCGCGCTGCAGGCCATGCGCGTCCTGACCGACCCGGTGGACACCGGTGCCGTGACGCTCGCCCTGCCGCAGGACGTGCAGGCGGAAGCCTACGACTGGCCCGAGGAGTTCTTCCGGGAGCGGACCTGGCACGTGCGGCGCCCCGCGCCCGACCCGGCCGAACTCCACACCGCCGCAGAGGCGATCCGCGCCGCCCGCCGCCCGCTGATCGTCGCCGGGGGAGGGGTGCACCACAGCGCCGCCGAGCAGGCCCTGGAGGCGCTGGTCGACGCCACCGGCATCCCCGTCGCCTCGACCCAGGCCGGCAAGGGGTCGCTGCGCCACGACCACCCCGCAGACGTCGGCGGCATCGGCCACACCGGCACCGCGGTCGCCGACGGCCTCGCGCGCGCCGCCGATCTCGTCATCGGGGCCGGCACCCGCTACACCGACTTCACCACCGCCTCCGCGACCCTGTTCGCCGCGCCCGGCGTGCGCTTCGTCAACCTCAACGTCGCGCCGTTCGACGCCCACAAGCTCGCCGCCCACCCCCTGGTCGCCGACGCCCGCACCGGCCTGGAGGCGCTGCGCGAGGCACTCGCCGGACACCGCGTGGATCCCGGGTACGAGGCGGACTACCGCGCGGCGAAGGCCGGTTGGGAGCGGACCGTGGACGCCGCCTACCGGGCCGCGGACCCGGACGCGCCGCCCACCCAGACCCAGGTGCTCGGCGCGCTGGACGAGGTCGTCGGCGACGAGGACGTCGTGATCAACGCCGCCGGCTCCCTCCCCGGCGATCTGCACAAGCTGTGGCGCTCCCGCTCCCGCCGCCAGTACCACCTGGAGTACGGCTACTCCTGTATGGGCTACGAGATCCCCGCCGCGATCGGGGTGCGCATGGCGGCACCGGACACGCCCGTGTGGGCGCTCGTCGGCGACGGGACCTACCTGATGATGCCCACCGAGATCGTCACCGCGGTCCAGGAAGGCGTCGCCTTCACCATGGTGCTGCTCCAGAACCACGGCTACGCCTCCATCGGCGGCCTGTCCGAGCAGACCGGCGGCGAACGCTTCGGCACCGCGTACCGCTACCGCGCCCCCGACGGCACGTTCACCGGTGAGCCGCTCCCGGTGGACCTGGCGGCGAACGCGGCCAGCCTCGGCATGGAGGTGCTGCGCGCCCGCTCGGTGCGCGAGCTGCGCGAGGCCCTCGCCGCCGCCCGCACCTGCGACCGGCCCACCTGCGTCTACGTCGAGACGGCCCCGCCCACGGCGGCGCCGCCCGCCGAGGCGTGGTGGGACGTACCGGTCGCCCAGACCGCCACGCGCGAGGCCGCCGTCGCGGCGCGCAAGGAGTACGAGAGCCACGTCGGCGACCGCAGGCGGCACCTGTGAGCGCCGCCGGAACGCCGCCGACGAAGCGGCCGCCGACCGAGCCGAAGCCGCCCTCGATCAGGTTGTACGGACAATCTGATGTCAGCTATTCCTGTCACCCGGATGGCCCGCTACCCTCATCCCGTGCCCAAGCCGGAGACCGACGCCATCGCCTTCGACGTGGACCGGACCAGCCCGGTCCCCCTGTACTACCAGCTCGCCCAGCAGTTGGAGAGCGCGATCGAACGCGGCCGGCTCGCCCCGGGCAGCCTGCTGGGCAACGAGATCGAACTCGCCGGGCGCCTCGGGCTCTCCCGGCCCACCGTGCGCCAGGCCATCCAGTCACTCGTCGACAAGGGGCTGCTCGTCCGCCGCCGCGGCATCGGCACCCAGGTCGTGCACAGCCAGGTCAAGCGCCCTCTGGAGCTCAGCAGCCTCTACGACGACCTCCAGGCCGCGGGCCAGAGCCCGGCCACCCGCGTCCTGCGCAACGAGACCGAACCCGCGTCCGCGCAGGCCGCCGCCGCCCTCGGCATCGCGGAGGGCACCGAAGTCGCCGTGATCGAACGGCTGCGCCTCACCCACGGCGAGCCCATGGCGTACTTGCGCAACAATCTTCCGCTCGGCCTGCTCGACCTCGACAACGCCGAACTGGAGGCCACCGGCCTCTACCGCCTCATGCGCGGGGCCGGTATCACCTTGCACAGCGCACGTCAGGCGGTCGGGGCCCGCTCCGCGACCGCCGAGGAGAGTGAGCGGCTCGCCGAGCCCGAGGGCGCGGCGCTGCTCACGATGAGCCGCACCACGTACGACGACAAGGGGCGCGCGGTCGAATACGCCACGCACGTCTACCGCGCTTCCCGCTACGCGTTCGAGTTCCAGCTGCTCGTACGCCCATGACCCGGGCGGCCGCCGCTTGCGGCCGCGCCGCACCGCAGGTCACCCACTCATCACCCTGGTCGGTCACGCCCTCGTTCGGCCGTGGCCGGGTTCCACACGGAAGGCAAGAATCAGTGACGATGCTACGGACGGGGATGCGCGTCCTGGGCGCTGGGACGGCGCTGGCGGTGACCTTCACCGTGGCGGGTTGCAGCGCGACGGGCGGCAAGAGGGCCGAGGACCGCGCCAAGCAGGCCGTCGCCGCGGGCGGGAGCGCGGTGAACACGCCGCGCTGGACGGTGGCGATGGTCACCCACTCCGGCGCCGGCGACACCTTCTGGGACATCGTGCAGAAGGGCGCCCAGCAGGCCGCCGCCAAGGACAACGTCAAGTTCCTCTACGCCAACAGCGACCAGTCCGACCAGCAGGCCCAGCTCGTGCAGAGCTACATCGACCAGAAGGTCGACGGCCTGATCGTCACTCTCGCCAAGCCCGATGCGATGAAGGCGGTCGTACAGAAGGCCGTCAAGGCCGGCATACCGGTCTTCACCGTCAACTCGGGCGCCGACGTCTCCAAGGCCTTCGGCGCCCTCGCCCACATCGGCCAGGACGAGACCACCGCCGGCGCCGCCGTCGGCGAGGAGCTGAACAACCGGGGCAGGAAGAAGGCCCTGTGCGTCATCCACGAGCAGGGCAACGTCGGCCTGGAGTCCCGCTGCGCGGGCGTCGCCAAGACCTTCAAGGGCCAACTGGAGAAGGTCTACGTCAACGGCACCAACATGCCCGACGTGCAGGCGACCATCACCTCCAAGCTCCAGGCGGACAGCGGGACCGACGCCGTCGTCACCCTCGGCGCCCCCTTCGCCGACACGGCCCTGAAGTCCGAGAAGGACGCGGGCAGCAAGGCCGAGATCGACACCTTCGACCTCAACGCCGCCGTGGCCCGCGACCTCGCGGACGGCTCCATCGGCTTCGCCGTCGACCAGCAGCCGTACCTCCAGGGCTACGAGGCCGTCGACAGCCTGTGGCTCTACAAGTCCAACGCCGACGTCCTCGGCGGCGGCCAGCCGGTGCTCACCGGCCCGCAGATCGTCACCAAGGACGACGCAGCCGCCCTCCAGCAGTACACCGCACGGGGGACCCGATGACCGCCGTCACCGAAGCCGCGGCCACCGACCGCGACGAACGCCTGATGCCCCGCTCCCTGCCCCGCAGACTCCTCGGCCGCCCCGAACTGGGCGCAGTCGTCGGGGCGTTGGCCGTCTTCCTCTTCTTCTGCCTGGTCGCCGACAGCTTCCTGCGGCCGTCGTCGCTGGGCACCGTGCTCTACGCCTCGTCCACGATCGGGATCATGGCGGTGCCGGTGGCGCTGCTGATGATCGGCGGCGAGTTCGACCTGTCGGCGGGCGTGATGGTGACCAGCTCCTCGCTGATCGCCTCGATGTTCTCGTACCAGATGACCGCCAACGTCTGGGTGGGCGTCGCGGTGTCGCTGGCGGTCACCCTCGCCATCGGGTTCCTCAACGGCCTGCTGCTGACCCGCACCAAGCTGCCGAGCTTCATCATCACCCTCGGCACCTTCCTGATGCTCACCGGCCTCAACCTGGGTTTCACCAAGCTCATCGACGGCACGGTCTCCACCAAGTCGATCGGCGACATGGAGGGGTTCGCAAGCGCCCGCGCGGTCTTCGCCTCCGAGGCGACGATCGGCGGCGTCGATCTGAAGGTCACCATCCTGTGGTGGTTCGCCCTGGTGGCCCTGGCCACCTGGATCCTGCTGCGCACCCGCGTCGGCAACTGGATCTTCGCCTCCGGCGGCAACGCCGACGCCGCCCGGGCGGTCGGCGTGCCCGTCGCCAAGACGAAGACCGGCCTGTTCATGGCGGTCGCGCTGTGCGCCTGGATCACCGGGCAGCACCTGCTGTTCTCGTTCGACGTCGTCCAGTCCGGCGAGGGCGTGGGCAACGAGTTCCTCTACATCATCGCGGCCGTCATCGGCGGCTGCCTGATGACCGGCGGCTACGGCTCCGCGATCGGTTCGGCCATCGGCGCGGTCATCTTCGGCATGACCAGCAAGGGCATCGTCTACGCCCAGTGGAACCCCGACTGGTTCAAGTTCTTCCTCGGAGCGATGCTCCTTCTGGCGACCCTGCTGAACGCGTGGGTCCGCAAGCGGGCGGAGGCCACCAAATGAGCGCCCTGATCCGGCTCGACGGCGTAGCCAAGCACTACGGCAACATCAAGGCCCTCGAAGGGGTCTCCCTGGAGGTGCACGCGGGCGAGATCACCTGCGTCCTCGGCGACAACGGCGCCGGCAAGTCCACCCTCATCAAGATCATCGCCGGGCTCCACCAGCACGACGCCGGGACGTACGAGATCGAGGGCGAGGAGACCCGCCTCGCCTCGCCGCGCGAAGCCCTGGACCGCGGGATCGCCACCGTGTACCAGGACCTCGCGGTGGTGCCGCTGATGCCGGTGTGGCGCAACTTCTTCCTCGGCTCTGAGCCCACCAGGGGCCGCGGCCCGCTGCGCCGCCTCGACGTACGCACGATGCGCGAGACCACCCGCAGCGAGCTGCTGCGCATGGGCATCGCGCTGCGCGACGTCGACCAGCCGATCGGCACCCTCTCCGGCGGCGAGCGGCAGTGCGTGGCGATCGCCCGTGCGGTGTACTTCGGCGCCAAGGTGCTCATCCTCGACGAGCCGACCGCGGCGCTCGGCGTCAAGCAGTCCGGCGTCGTCCTCAAGTACGTCGCCGCCGCCCGGGACGCGGGCCTCGGGGTCGTCCTGATCACCCACAACCCGCACCACGCCTACCTGGTGGGCGACCGGTTCGTGCTGCTGAAGCGCGGCACGATGGCAGGCAGCCACGCCAAGGACGAGATCACCCTGGAGGAGCTCACCCGCCAGATGGCCGGCGGCAGCGAGCTGGACGAACTCAGCCACGAGCTGCGCCGCGGCACCGCCCCGCGGCCCGAGTCGGAGCCCGCCTCCGGGGAGTAGCGCCTGTCCGCGGCGCATGCGCCGGCAGGTCGCCGGTGCCGTTTCGCCCGTTCCGCCCGCGAGGGCGAAGCGGCACCCGGTCGCGTGAGCGGCGTGCGGCGGTGCGGGCGTGGCCGGTGGCCCGGGGAGCGGCGCCAGGACCGCAGCGGCGGACCGGCGTGCCGCCGCGCGCGCTCACTGGCTTGGGACCCCGCGCGGGGGACACGGGCGTGGCTCGGCGGCTGTCCCCGGCGTGCGGCGGTGCGG
>CAYNNX010000181.1:0-9557 GCA_964398515.1 uncultured Streptantibioticus sp.
CATCTCCGAGCTGGCCGACCGGCACGTGGAGATCCCGGAGCAGGTCGTCCAGGTCAACGACGAGATCTTCGTCAAGGTCATCGACATCGACCTCGAGCGCCGCCGCATCAGCCTCTCGCTGAAGCAGGCCAACGAGTCCTTCGGTGCCGACCCGACGGCGGTCGAGTTCGACCCGACCCTGTACGGCATGGCCGCGTCCTACGACGACCAGGGCAACTACATCTACCCCGAGGGCTTCGACCCCGAGGCCAACGACTGGCTGCCGGGCTACGAGAAGCAGCGCGAGGAGTGGGAGCGCCAGTACGCCGAGGCGCAGTCCCGCTTCGAGCAGCACCAGGCGCAGGTCATCAAGTCCCGCGAGGCCGACGCCGAGGCGGCGGCCGAGGGCGGCCAGGCGGCGGCCCAGGGCGGCGGCCAGGCGACCGGCGGCTCGTACTCCTCCGAGTCGGGCGACAACTCCGGCGCCCTGGCTTCGGACGAGGCGCTCGCCGCCCTCCGCGAGAAGCTGGCCGGCGGCCAGAGCTGAGGCCGCGGCTGACACGCTGAACGGCTCACGCTGAACGGCTGAGGCCCGCTCCCCTTCCGGGGAGCGGGCCTCGACGTTTTTCCGGCGCTGCCCGACGCGGGCCGCTCCGCGGGGCGCCCCCGTCTTTTCGGTCGTGGAGGCCCGGCTTCCCGGCCGCGCGGTCCTCCGGTTGCGGGGAAGCCCGGCCTTCCGGCCGCGGAGAAGTCCCGGACGAAGCCCCGGCCCCGCGGCCCTCGGCGCCGTCGCCGGTGCGTGCCCGCTCCGCCCGGCCCTACGTCGTGACCGTCACCGCGACCGTGCGCGTCACCGTCTGCCCCCGGTCGCCCGCAAGCCGGAAGCTCACCTCGTACGTCCCGGCCGCAGTGCCCGCCGGGACCGACAGCCGCACCGGCACCTCCACCGTGGCCGGCACGTTGTCCGACCGCACCGTCAGCGACCGCCCCGCCGGATCGGCGGTGAGCGGCGCCTGGGCGGAGACCGTCAGGCGGCCGGTCGCCGACCCCGGATGCGTCAGCACGGCGTCGGCCTTCACCACGGCACTGCCACCCGCCGCGACGGTCACCGCGGCGTTCGAAACGCCCAGCGCCACGCGGCTTTGCGGCACGGGCACCGGGTCCGTGGCCGGCGGCGCGTCCCCGGCGGCGGTGCCCCAGCCGGAGGGCGACGTGCCCACGGTGAACGCGATGTCACGGCCCGCCCGCAGATCCGCCGAGGTCACGTACGTGGCGTGCTGCGCGCGGCCGCCGACCCGCACCGAGCGCACGTACCGCGCGGCGTCCGAGGTCCCGGGCGCCGAGACGGTCAGCCGCCCGGCCGGGTAGTAACGGAGGTCCAGCGTGAGGTCGATCCGGTCGAACGCCGGAGTCGTCAGCCCCCAGGTCGCCGCCCCCGGCGAGACCGGGAAGATCCCGATCGAGGAGAGCACCATCCACGACGACATCGTGCCCAGGTCGTCGTTGCCGGTGATGCCGTCCGGCAGGTCGGTGAAGAGCGTCAGCGCCGCGTGCACCACGTCCGTCGTCTTCCACGGCTGCCCGGTGGACAGATAGGTGTAGGGCGCGATGAGATCCGGCTCGTTCTGCGGGTTGTACTTGTCCTGGTTGTAGTACGAGTACGGGCCGTTGACCCAGACGTTCCGTGCCGTCCAGGCCGGATCACGCAGCAGCTGGTCGTAGGCGAAGAAGGAGTCGAGCCTCCGGTCGGTCGCGGCGTTCCCGCCGATCAGCCGGACCAGACCGGGCAGGTCCTGCGGGGCCAGCCACAGGTACTGCCAGGCCGTCCCCTCGTGGAAACCGGTGCTCTTCGCCGGATCGGCCGGGCCGGTGAAGACCCCGTCGGTGTCCCGGGCCCGGAAGAACCGCGTCCGCGGGTCGAAGACGTTGCGGTAGTTCTGGCCCCGGGCGAAGTAACGGCGCGCGTCGGCCTCGTGCCCGAGCCGGTGCGCCATCGTGCCCAGCGCCGCGTCGGCCAGCGCGTACTCCAGCGTCGCCGACGGGCCGTGATCGTAGTCGAAGTCGCCCGGCTTGTGCGGCGCGCCGGAATCCAACGGAACGTAGCCGTTTGCGAGATAGGCCGGGTTGCCGCCCCGCCCCTCGTACGGGGAGGCGGCGGGCGGGATGCCGTCCGCGTTCTTCTTCAGCGCGCGGTACGCCTCCTCCTCGTGGCCCGCCAGCAGGCCCTGGTTGAAGGCGTTGACCAGGAAGGGCGTCACCGGATCACCGGTCATGATGTTCGTCTCGACCGTCGCGTAACCCCACTTGGGCAGCCAGCCGCCCTCCTCGTCCACCCGCAGCAGGGAGATCGCCATGTCGCGCTCCTGGGCGGGGGCCAGCAGCGCCAGCAACTGCGCCTGGGTCCGGTAGGTGTCCCACAGCGACCAGTTCTGGTAATAGGTGAAGCCGTGCGCCCTGTGCGCCCTGCCGTCCCAGCCGGTGTAGCCGCCGTCGACGTCGTTGCCGGTGTTGGGGGAGAGCAGGGCGCGGTAGAGCGAGGAGTAGAAGGCGCGCCGCCGCTCGAGAGTCCCGCCGGTCACCCGGACCTTTTCCAGCCACCCCTCCCAGCCGCGCCGGGCCGCCGCCGCGGTGCCGGCGAAGGTCCCCCCGCCCTCCTGCGCCAGGTTCCGCAGGGCGCCGTCGGTGCTGACGTAGGAGATCGCCGTGGTCGCCGTCACCGCGCGGGCGGCGCTGGTGTCGAAGCGCACGTAGGCGCCCCGGCGCCCCGGTCCCGTGCTGGAGCCGGAACCGTCGGTCACGGTCGTCCCGCTCCAGGTTCCGTGCCCGGTGAACGGCCGGTCGAAGCGGGTCACGGTGTAGACGGTGTACGGCTGGGTGTCCTGGCAGAAGCCGCGCCCGGTGATCGAGGCCGCCACCGTCCGGTCGTCGAGCACGGTGACCGTGCTGGAGACGACGGAGTGCAGCGCCTGACCGGTGTCGAGCAGCACATTGGCCTTGTCCGTGGCCGGGAAGGTGTAGCGCTGCCAGCCGGTACGCGTCGTCGCGGTCAGCTCCGCGGTGATCCCGCCGTACGAGGAGAGGCCGACGCGGTAGTACCCCGGCGACGCCTTTTCGTCGGCGTGCGAGAACGAGGCCGCGTACGCCGCGTTGTCGGTGGCGGTGACGTCCCCGGTGGTCGGCAGGATCGGCAGGTCGCCGCCGAGACCGCAGCCCACCCCGGACAGGTGCACCGCGCTGAAGCCGCGGATGCGGTTCTGGTCGTAGTCGTATCCCGTGTAGTGACCGGTGTCGGGGGAGAGCTGCACCATGCCGAACGGAACGGCGGCACCCGGATAGGTGTTGCCCTCGTTCTTGGTGCCTATGAACGGGTTGACGAGATCGGTGAGTTCGCCGCCGGCACCCATGCCGCCGGCACCCATGCCGCCGGCACCGGCAGCGGCGGCCGGTGCTCCGGTGACCGATGCGCTCGGGGTCGGCGAACCTGCCGCCGGTGCTCCTGCGGCCGGTGATCCCGTGGCGTGCGCCGCGGGGGCCGCCGCGCCGACGAAGAACGCCGCCGAGAAGACGGCGACCAACTGCGCCCCCAGGCGTGACCGAAGGATTCCGTTTCTCGTCCCTCCGGCTCGGGCCCCTTCAGGCCGCGGCGCTCCCCCCGCGCCTTCGGACCGCGGCCCTGAGGACGGCGCCCTTCCGAATCGAGCGCCTCCGCTGCGTGCGCAATCGGATCGCACCCTTGCGGAACGCGATCTTCCGGGTCGTGCCCCTGCGGCTCCCGCGGATTCGGACCGCGCCCCTGTTTCGGACCGCGCCGTTGTTTCGGGCCGCGCCGTTGTTTCGGACGGCGCCGTTGGGGATGTGGCTCCGCCGGATCCCGGTCCCGTGAGGCGTGCTGGTTCGGACCGTGTCGGCTCAGGCCGTGGCGCTGTCGCCTCAGGCCGTGGTGGTTCGGATCGCGTTGTTCGGGGTCGCATTGGTCCGCGGCGCCTCGTCCCGGATTGTGTGGCTGCGGACCATTCTCCTTCGGTGAGGGCCCCTTCGGCGGGGGTCCCTCCGGGGCTCCCCGCCGCTGCCGGCCGGCGCGACGGGGCGGGGCAGCCGTGGGTGCCCGGGGCCGATGGCGACGTCTCTCCGTTGACCGGCCGCGTTCTTTCACGTTCCGTCAATGTCTCGCGTCCCTTCGTGCTGACATCGTTGTCAGTTCCCGCCTGCGATGATTCCGCTACCGCGTCCGCGCCTGTCGTCCGGTCGAGGATCCTCCACCCTGGCGGGTGACTGTCAAGGTCGCGTCAACACCGAGCCCGTGTCGCCCCTCGTCGTCACTCGATCGGAGGAACATGATCGCCGGCCGGCCGGACGGGAATGCCTCTGCGTACCCGTTCGTTGGGACGAAGGGAGAACGAGAAGGGCGGTCACCGTGCTGGATCCTCAGGACCTGTACGAACTCGAACCTAAGGGCGTGGCGGCGGTCGAAGCCGCCGACGCCGACGGCTTGGTGCTCCTTTACCACTTCGACGGTTTCATCGACGCGGGCGAGACGGGCGAGTTGCTGGTCGACAAGCTGCTCGACGGCCCTGAGCACCAGGTGGTGGCCCGCTTCGACGCCGACCGCCTCGTCGACTACCGGGCCCGGCGCCCGCTGATGACCTTCCGCCGCGACCACTGGGTGGCGTACGAGACGCCGGAGATCGCCCTGCGCCTGGTGCACGACGCGACGGGGACCCCGTTCCTGCTGCTGTCCGGGCCCGAACCGGACGTGCACTGGGAGCGTTTCGCGGCCGCCGTGGCCCAACTGGTCGAGCGTTTCGGGGTTCGGCTGTCCATCAGCTTCCACGGCATCCCCATGGGCGTGCCGCACACCCGCCCGGTGGGCATCACCCCGCACGGCAACCGCCTGGACCTCATGCCCGGCCACCGCACCTGGTTCGACGAGGCCCAGGTGCCCGGCAGCGCCGAGTCCCTGGTCGAACTGCGGCTGGCCGAGGCCGGTCACGACGTTCTGGGCGTCGCCGCCCACGTCCCGCACTACATCGCCCGCTCGCCCTACCCGGACGCGGCGCTCGCCGCGCTGGAGGTGATCACCGCCGCCACCGGGCTCGTGCTGCCCGGCCCGGCCCACGCACTGCGCGCCGAATCCCATACGATCCGGGCCGAGATCGAGCGCCAGATATCCGAAGGCGACGCGGAACTGGTCTCGGTGGTACGGGGCCTGGAGACGCAGTACGACGCGCTGGCCGGCGCCGCCACCCGCGAAAGCCTCATCGCCGAGCCCGTGGACCTGCCCTCCGCGGAGGATCTGGGCGCGGAGTTCGAACGCTTCCTGGCGGAACGCGAGAGGGACAACGGCTGAGGACCCAGGTATCCGCCGGGGGCCCGGGCACCCCTTCCCGCGGGCGGTCGGCCTCGGGGTGTACGGCGGCGTCGGGCGGTGCCCGGTCTTCGGCCGGTACGGCGGCCTCGGAGGTGCCGGGTCCTCGGGCCGTGCCGGGGCCTCGTGCGGGTCTACTCGCCGGTCACCTAGGCTGACCTCATGCTGACAGTGGGCCTGACAGGTGGGATCGGGGCAGGCAAGAGCGAGGTCTCGCGCTTGCTGGAGGGGTACGGGGCGGTGCTGGTCGACGCCGACCGGATCGCACGCGAAGTCGTGGCCCCCGGCACGCCCGGACTGGCCGCCGTGGTGGCCGAGTTCGGCGACGGGATCCTCACCGACGAGGGCACGCTGGACCGCCCGAAGCTCGGCTCGATCGTCTTCAGCGACCCGGACAGGCTGAAGGCGCTCAACGCGATCGTGCACCCTCTCGTCCGCGACCGCTCCGCCGAACTGCAGGAGGCGGCGGGCCCGGACGCCATCGTCGTCAACGACGTTCCGCTGCTGGCCGAGAACGGGCTCGCCTCGCTGTACGACATGGTGATCGTGGTGGACGCGGCGCCCGCGACCCAGCTCGACCGGCTCGTGCGGCTGCGTGGCATGGCCGAGTCGGAGGCCCGGTCGCGGATGGCGGCGCAGGCGACCCGGGAGCAGCGGCTCGCCGTCGCCGACCTGGTCATCGACAACGACGGGCCGCTGGACGCGCTGGAACCCAAGGTCCGCAAGGTCTGGGAGGAACTGCGCGAGCGCGCCCGCACCACCGGGTGACCATCCGGGCCTGGCCGGACGCGTATGTCCGCCTCCGGCCGAGGCCTCACGGCGAGCCGCACCTCCTCGTAGCCCTCAACTCCTCAGAATCTGGGGGGCGTTGAGGCCGCGCGCTCACCAAAGATCCCGCTTCGACCAGGTGGGGTCGCCCTCGTAAGGGTGGTACGACTCCAAGTTGTCCGTGGCCGCATGGGTGCGCCCCGCCGGGCCCGCGGCGAACGCCCGGAACAGGTTCTCCGTCACCCGCGAGGTGAACCGCGCGGTGTGCGGGGGGATTTGGTGGCTGCCGTCCCCGGTGAGCGACTCCACCCAGCGCATCGTGCCGGTGTTGAACACGCCCGCGCCGCTCGCGGTCGTGTAGTACGCGGAGTCCTGGAACGACCGTACGCCCCGGCAGACCAGCTTGGAATGGGCGACGATCTCGATCGGCCGCGGCGTGTGGTCACCGGAGTTGACCCGGTCGTACTCGGTGCCGACGAGATTGGGGAAGCGCGTGCCGCGGGTCGCTCCGGTGCCCTCGAACAGCCAGTGGCCCGGCTCGGCCACCACGTAGTCGGCGCTGGTGCCGTTCGCCTCGTACAACGTCCCGGTCAGCGAGTTCTCCGGGTGCCCGGCCGGTGGCTCCCGCCAGTCCGTGGTGACCGCGGCGTCGTCCCTGCCGTACATCGGGTCGTGCGGCCAGTCCGTCTTGTAGCAGACGACCATCCGGCGTTGCCCGCTGGGCGCCGGTTCGAGGCGGATGCGGCGGAAGCAGGCGTTGGCTCCGAGGAAGGCGATGTTCGTCCCCGCGTCCCGCGCCGCCGTGACATGCGCGCGCATGGGCGGCGTCCAGTACTCGTCATGGCCGAGTGAGACAACCGCGCGCGCCCCGCGCAGCAGCGTCGGGTCGCGGTCGAGGTCCATCGTCGTCACGTACGCCAGCGGCAGCCCGAGCCGCTCGGCGAGCGCGACGGCAGGCTGCTCGTACGTGGTGAACAGCGGCGCGCCGTCGTCGTCGTACGGGCGGTCGCAACTGACCGCCAGCGCACGGTTGGCGTAGTCGGACTTCCCGCCCGGACCGTAGTACAGGCTGTGCCCGCCCCACGTGTTGTACGCCTGCCAGGTCCCGACCGCGTTGACGAGCACCAGCCTGTCGGCCGTGCTTGCGGAGCGCACCGTGATCGGCACGTACCGCTGCTCTCCGGAGTCGGCGGTGAGCCGCACGAGGTAGGCGCCCTCGGGCCACCCGGTTGTGGTGACCGCGAGCGACGGCTGCCACCCGGCGGAGACGGTCCGGGTGGCCCCGACCGCCGCCGGGACGGGCTGGGCACGTGCGGGGATCCGCTCGGACGCCCACACCTTGCGGGCCTGGGCGCCGCTGTACCAGCCCATGCGGAAGGCCTCGGCGACGAAGCCCTTCGCGGTGGTCGAGACGTGCAGGTGGAACGTTTCCCCCGGCAGTACGCTCACGCGGTCGGCGTACCCCTCCACCGCCCGGTCCGCGCCGCGCCTGCGCAGCCCCCAGTCCCGGTCGCCGGGCCGGGCGTTCTCCGCCGAGACGGCCACGCCGCCCGAGGCCGGGATGTGCGGGCCGCCGGTCTTCGCGGCCCCGGGGCGGCCGCCGTCGCCGGAGCACGCGGCGACCAGCGCTCCGGCCCCCGCCCCGGCCGCCGCTTCCAGGAAGTGCCGCCGGTTCCACTGGGGGTGTTCCGGCAGGTTCGGGGGACGGCTCATACGCGCTCCCTTCCTGGCCTGTACCTCAGTCCTCTCGGGCGCCGCCACCGGCGGGGGAACCGTCGTCCGACGCGCTGCCGGAACCGCGGGCGGAACGGCCGTAGGAGAACGGGGCCGCGCGTTCGCCGCGCTCCGAGGCCTCGATCAGCGCCCGCAGCCGCCGCTCGCTGGTCTCGGGCCGCTTGGCCCGCAGCACCCAGTGCACCGCGGTCCTCTGGTAAGAGGGCGCCTGCCCGGTGAAGTACGCCCAAGCCTGCGGCACCGCGCGGAAGAGCTCCTCGTATCCGGGCGGCAAGGCGCCGGGCTGTTCGGCCTCGTAGGCGTAGACCCCGCTGCGTTCCGCGGAGCGCGCGGCGAAGGCGGCCTGTCCGGCCGGAGTGACCAGACCGGCCTCGGACAGCTCGGTGAAGCGCTTGACGTTGACATTGCTCCAGACCGAGGCGGGCTTGCGGGGCGTGAAGCGGATCAGGTAGCTCGTGTCGTCGATCCGCTTGCGGACCCCGTCGATCCAGCCGTGACACAGCGCCTCGTCCACGGACTGCGGCCAGGTGAGGCTCGGCAGACCGCTGCCCTTCTTGCGGAAGCCGACCAGGATCTCGCGCGCGGACGTGTGATGCCCGGCCAGCCACGCCCGCCAGGCCGCAGCGTCCTCGAAGAAGACGACGTCGGCCGGGGCGTCGGCTATGCCCCCGGTGCCGTCCTCGCGGCTGCCCCCGTTGCTCATGGTCCGAGGTTAACCGGATCGGGCCGGAGCGGCTCGGCGGAAACCGGAACACGCACGGCGCGCCTCGCCACGGAAGAACGAGACAAGCGCGAGAGAAGCACAGAGCAGCATGAGCAGACAGTCACCCCTTGGCCAGCACAGTGTCACCCGAACGGGCTAGCCGTGAGGGAATGGGATGAGCGATGGCTGCGTTGGGTAGTCCGTTGGCGTCGGGTGGGCCGGTGATCGCGAGCCGCCGCACCCGTGCTGCGGAAGGAGGGAATGTGCCCGAGCGCACCCCGGAGACCAACGTCATCGACTACCGCGCCGCCGAGCAACTGCTGGACGCCCGCGATCCGCGCGGTGCGGTGAAGCTCCTCGACGCCGTCATCGCCGACCACCCCGAGAGCATCTCGGCCCGGCTGCTGCGGGGCCGCGCCTTCTTCATGGCCGCCCAACTCCGCTCAGCGGAACGCGACTTCCAAATGGTTCTCGAGCGGGAACCGGCCAACGCCTTCGCGCACTTCGCCCTCGCACGCACCCTTCAGCGCGCCGCGCGCCCAGTCGAGGCCAAACGCCACTTCCGCCTGGCCGCGGCGCTCGACCCGAAGCCGGAGTACGTCGAGAAGGCGGGGTTCGAAGACAGGGCGTGACCCGCGCCCCGGGCAGCGGCCCCCGCGCCGCCCGTCCACGGTCGTGCGCACCGGCGCCGCGAGCGCGGTCCCGTGAGGGGTGTCGGCGATCAGCGCGCCATCACCGCCGCCGGGGCCGCCTCGTGGGCGGTCGCAGCAGGCCTGCCGAGCCGGCCCCTCCGTCGGCGCGCTCGCCGACGCGATCAGCGCCTGCCGCACATGCGCTTTCCGCGCGCGGGCCCGGGCGCGGGCGATTTCGCGGAGGTTCGCCGCTTCGGAGAGGGACTGAACGGTTTCGCGCAGGCCTTGACGATTCCATCCAGGCCCGGCTGGTTCGTGCGGGCTCATCCGGTTTGGCGCGGGCTTGGTCGGTTTGGCACGAGCTCGGCCGATTTGG
>CAYNNX010000181.1:9657-13503 GCA_964398515.1 uncultured Streptantibioticus sp.
CGTTCCGCTCAGAACAGCGGCTGCGGCAGCACACCCTCCAGGCCGAGCAGCGCCCGCTTGATCTCCAGGCCGCCGCCGAAGCCGCCGATCCCGCCGTCGCTCTCCACGACCCGGTGGCACGGTACGACCACCGGAAGCGGGTTCGACCCCATCGCCACCCCCACGGCTCGGGCGGCTCCCGGCTCACCGACGCGGTCGGCGAGGGTCTGGTATCCGACGACGGTCCCGTACGGGACGCCCGCGGCGAGTTCCTGGAGCACCCGCCGGTTGAACCCTGCGCTGAGCGTCCAGTCCAGTGCCACGGAGAACTCGCGCAACTCTCCGGCGAAGTACGCGTCGAGTTCCCGCACGCTCTGGTCCAGATGCGGGCTGTCCTGCGCCTGGCCGGGCGTCGGCTCGGTCCCGAACCGGCTTGCCAGCCGCCGCACCGCCTCCCCGGTGACGCCCTCGTCCGCCCGGAAGACGACGTTGACCAGTCCCTGCTCCGTCGCCCCCAGGAACAACGGCCCGATCGGTGTCTCCCGCACGGTCCAGATCACCTTCACCACGCTGTCAGCCTATGCGGCCTGTGCGGCCGTGACCGCAGCGGTACCCGGCGGGACCGGCGGATCGCGGGGGCGCCGGAAGCGTCGCCGACATCACAGCAGCCGCCTGATCTCGCCGCGCACCCGGTAGAACCCGCCCGACGCGGGATGCAGGGCGTCCACCACGTAGCGTGCGCCCGCCTCCCGTATGCAGCGCGGGAACTGGACGTTCCAGGCGGGGTCGTAGCCCTCGGAGACGACGTGCACCCGCAGCCGGCCCGCGTCCTGCACGCACTCCAGCACCACCCCGGCACCCGGCTGCGGAGCCGACGCATACGACAGGGTCCGTACCGAGGCCGGCGGGGTGTACGTGGGGAGACCGGCGGAGGACTTCACGTCCATCGCCACCGGAACCGTGCCGGACTGGGCCGCGGCGATCGCGCCGGGGCTCGCGTCGACACACACCAGGGAGCCGTCGGTGGTGACCATGTAGAGCCGCTCGTCGAGGTACTGCATCGACAGGGCCGAACCGCTGCCCGTGCCGAGCTTCCACAGCCGGGTGCCGTGAGCGTCGAAGCAGTAGACCGACGAGGCGTTGTCACCGGCGAAGACGTACTCGCCGCCGGGGGCCGTCGCGCACGAGTAGACCACGGCGTCACACGTGTACGTGGCCTCGATGCCACCGTTCGCCTTGGACAGGCGCTGCACCACGCGCTGGTCGGTGCCCGCGTAGACCGCCTCGTCCTCCTGCCATCCGAACAGCACGGCACCGAGGGTCCGCGTGTGCCACAACTCGCCTGTGCCGTCCGGGCGGTAGGCGGTCACGCCCCGCTGATGTCCGTGGTAGGCGGCCCGTTCGTCCCGCCGGACCATCCAGGCGTGCGCGCCGGAGCTGCGGCGGGACCACTGGTGCTCGTCCTCGTGGTCGATGACGGTCAGCCCGCCGTTGCGGTCGGCGACGTCGAGCACGCCCTCGTGGATGTCCAGCCAGAAGATGTCGACGTCCGCGGCGATCTGGTACGCGGCGAACGGCAGCTTCGACGACAGGTCGTACACCGTTCCGTCGTCGCAGCCCGCGTAGATCCAGAAGTCGTCCGCCACAAGGCACTTGACGCCGTCGGGAAGCCGATAGCGCGCCAGGACCTCGCCGTCGTGCCCGAGGGTGTAGACGTCACCCGACTGGTTCCCGACCCAGCAGCGGTCCTCCCCGATGTGGATGCCGAACGCCGAGGTGCCGGTGCGGAACCGCCAGAGCACCGGCGCCACCGCTCGGGCCGTGGAGGGCGCTGAGGCGACCTGACGCCGCGTCACCGCGCGGGGCGCCCGCTGCCCCTGGACCGCCGGCGCGTAGCCCTTGCGTACCTTCTCGCCTATCTTCTTCGCCGCGGCGGCCTGAGCCTTCTCCGCCGTCGGGAACGTCGACGTCTGCACCTGACCGGCTGCGCCGATGCGCCCGTAGCGCACCTCGACGGTGGTGCCGTCCACCGTCACCTCGTAGAACTTGTGCGCCCCGCCGTCGTCCTGCGACAGCTCCAGGTACGTCCTGGTCCCCGACACTGCAAACCCCCCTTTCCGGGCGGCCCCGGCGGCCGCTCCCCCTCACGCCGAGAACACTAGGAGCGGCCACTGACAATCGCGCTGACCTGCGGCGGGGCCGCGCTGACGGCAGGTGTTACTCGTACTCGGTGCCGCCCTTGCGGGTCAGGTACCCGCCGCCGACCGCCTTGGCGATCGCCCGGCCGCCCAGGACCGGGCTGTAGCGGTCCCTCAACGGGCGCACCACGACCCCCTCCCGGACGTGCAGTTCCCGGCCGGAGACCGTCTCCCGGCCCTCGGCCAGCTCCAGCACGCGGGCGGCGTCGAACGGGCCGGTGTGGAGCGTCGGGACCAACGGCAGTGCACCGTCCAGCATCTCGGCCAGCTCTCCGGGATCCAGCCACCGCACCTGGCCGGCGACCTCCGCCGCCACGTCGAACACGGCGTACGCGGGCGCACCGCGCCGGCAGTCCGCGCCGTACCCGAGATCCTGCACGCCGTCGCCGTACACCTCGCCGTACACCCCGACACGCGTGGCGCACAGCCGCTCGGCGAGCCGCGCCGCGACCTCCGCCACACCGTGGCCGCGCACCGCGCGCCAGTACAGGTTGCCGCCGTCCTCCCGAAGTGCGAGCCCCTGGGCGCCGAGTCCCTTCGAGGTGACGTGCGCCCGCCCGCTTTCCGCCACGTACGTCAGGCAGCACGCCGAGCCGTGCAGCTTCTCGGTGATCGCCACGGGCTCCGCTGGCGCGAAGACGTCCGGGTAGCGCTTGAGGTTCTCGATGTCGATCCACGGCAGCAGGCCGGGCGCCGCCTCGGCCTCGCCGCTCATCGACACCGGGACCGGCGGCACCCACTTGGTTATGCCGAGCCGCTCTGCGAAGTCGGTTCCCTCGGCCGCGGCACGCTCGAGATCCGTCCCCGACAGGGCCCGGGGCCGGCACACGATCCCCTGCGACAGCTCCCCGCGCAGCCGGATCGCCTTGACCCGGTTGCGGGCCGACCCCGCCAGCCTGCCGGTCAGCCCGAGCTCCTCGATCAGCCCGTCCGGAAGGACCGCCTGCTCCGGGATGTACACCGCGAACTCCCCGGACCGGAAGGCCCCTCTCGCCACGACCGCCCGGTACAGCCCGACCTGTGCGAGGTCCAGGGCGTCGGCGTTCGGATGAGGCAGTACGGTCAGTGGCTCCGCGGTGACCCGCAGTGTCGACATGGCATGTCCCCGTTCCCCGTGAGCAGCGCGCGGCCGTCACGTCCCTTGGCAGTGATTCACTACTGTGGGTGATCGGCCAGGCGTCCGGCCACCTGTTTTCCCGGTGTTTCCCCGGCTGCGCCGCCCCGCGGACCGGTGGCGCCCCACCGCCGCGGACGCTCGACCGCCGCACGCGCCGCCCATTGTCAGTGGCTGGTCGTACCGTGGTTCCCATGCGGCCCGTATCAGAGATCGAACGCAAGGTGGCGCCCTTCGAGGTCGTCAGCCCCTACCAGCCCAACGGCGACCAGCCTGCGGCCATCGCCGAACTGGAGCGGCGCATCCGCGCGGGAGAGAAGGATGTCGTGCTGCTCGGTGCCACCGGCACCGGAAAGTCGGCGACGACCGCGTGGATGATCGAGAAGCTCCAGCGGCCGACGCTCGTCATGGCCCCCAACAAGACACTCGCCGCCCAGCTCGCCAACGAATTCCGCGAGCTGCTGCCGAACAACGCGGTCGAGTACTTCGTGTCGTACTACGACTACTACCAGCCGGAGGCGTACATCGCCCAGACGGACACCTACATCGAGAAGG
>CAYNNX010000182.1:0-13423 GCA_964398515.1 uncultured Streptantibioticus sp.
CCACGAGCTACAACCCGCATGGACACCTCCGTACAGTGACACCGTCACCAGTACTTCGGCGCCGAAGCCGATCCGGTTTGGTCGCGACTCCGACTTCGCCGCGGACGCCGCGGCCGTCATTGGCACCGCCGGCCCCGGCACCTGTAATCGGCCCGGTCCGCTCCCGTTGCGCGCAACCAAACCGAGTAGCCGGGCATGTCCTACCTGGTCAAGTACGCCCTCCGACTGCCCAATCGCTTCCAGGCCGTCAGGGGCGACCGTACCTGCCCCGCCTGTGTGGTGGCCGCGGCGCCCGACTACCGCTCCGCCATCCAAATCGCGTCGATGGGCGCACCCCACCGGCCACGACCGCCGCCGTCACCGATGACAACCGCTGCCTCATCCCTGCTCCCTCACGGTCGGCCACGGCCGCGCACCGCGCTGATTGACGCTGGCGCGGCCGGCCGGCCGGTCGGTCGGACGGATGGCGTCAACGACTCGACGCGCCGACTGCCGGTCTCCCCGCGTGACGGACGCGGCCGCGGGCGTGGCGCGACTCGCAGCCGACCAGCATCCACCGACCAGGTCGAAGCTGCGTACCCCGGGGGCTGCACCCTGCGCCCCCGGGGTGCGGGGTCACGCCGCGGGCAGCGTCCCCTGGCCGAGGAGCCTCCGCTGGTCGTGCAGGGTGAACGGGGCCGTCTTCAGATCCACGAGTGAGATGCCGAAGATCCTCAACTGCAGCTCCAGCCGGGTGCCGAGGTCGTATCCGGCGTCCAGCTCCCAGGCAGGCCGCTGCCCGGCGACCGCCGCGGCCCGGCCCTTGAGGTAGACCGACAACTCACCGGTGACACCGGCCGTGTCGTAGAGGAAGACCGTGGCGCGGGTGCCGACGCGAGCCGTCGCCGTCGCAGCGCCCTCGATCCGCGGCGTACCGCCCGAGGTCTGCTGCCGCGCCTCACGCACCCCCTGCCAGCCGTGCTCCCGATCGTAGCGGGCGCCGACGTCGAACGATCCCGTGGTGTGCTGCTCGGTGTCCAACGTGATGCGGCCGTCGGCGGTGAACCGGTAGAAGAAGAGCACCTCGGCGTTGACCACCACCGGAACGGGACCGATCCAGAAGGTGTGCTGGCCCGTGACCGACGCCAGGGGCTTGGTGACCTCGCCGGTGTCCGCCATGCGGGTGACCTTGCCGTGGACGTGCCAGTCGTAGGCGTACGATCCGCCGAGACCCACGGCCGCCCGCTGCGGCAGCACGTTGAGGCCGCCGCGTTTTTCGTAGGCGAAGATCAGCTCGGGGCTGAACTCGATCTCGCCGGCCAAGCGGGCCGGTGCCGTGGGCGTGGCCTCCACCCCTGCGGGCAGCGGTACGTTCACCCCCAGCCGCAGCGTGGTGATCCTGCTCGCGGCGTCGCGCGGCAGCCCCGGCGTGAGCGAGGCGTGGCCGGCCGGGATCGTCGGGGCCGGGGAGCCCGGCGCTGCGGGCGACGACCGGAACTGCGGCGTCGGATGGGCTGACGGCGTCACGGCGGCAGGGGTACGCAGGGTCTTCACGCCGTCGGCGAGAGGCTTGACCCGAAGCTCCGCGGCGGTCAGGGCGGCTCGCGCGTCCGCCGTTCGGTCACCCAGGAGCTCGGCGACGGTGGCCGGGGCGGTGGTCACCGTCACATGGCCCTCGGCGGCGTGGGTGACCTTCGCAACCTTGAACAACGCGCCTGAGGGGGCGAGCCTGCTGGGGGCGGAGGCGATGACGTCTCCGGCCCGCACGCTCTGGCTCTTCGATGTCTTCAGTACGGCTCGCCTGCCCCGGGGGTCGTACGAGGCGAGACGGACGGCGACGGAGTGGGTCCGGGGTGCGGAGCGGGCGCTGGGTTCGGTGACCGCGGCACCGGCATCGGCGGTGTCCGCGCCCGCGAACGCGGGAGCGGAGGCGCTGGGGCCGGAGTCCGCCGCGGCGGCACTGCCGGAGTCGTCCGACGAGGACAGCAGCGCCTGTGCGCCGAAGCCGACGGGAACGAGGATGCCGAGGACCGCGGCGGGCAGCGCTATGCGGCGCCAGGAAGTGGCCATAGGAGTCCTTGTCATAGCGGGGGGATGGGGACCGGGCACCAACCAGTCCGGGCCTCGCGCGGTGGACGCGCCGTTCGCAGGCTGTGACCGGTCCGAACAGCAAGTCGCTTGCCGTACCCGGCACATGTGTGCAGGACGGTGGACGAGCTGGGCATAGCATGTCGGTGAGTGATCAAACGCTCCATGGAGGAAGACACCGACTTCGGGGGGACGGCGTGGAGGTTTCCACACCGGTGCTGGACGCCGCTGCGGCACTCCGTGCCGACCTTGGTCCCCTGGCCGGTGCGGTGACCGACCGTCTGCGCACCCAGGTGCCCTCGTACGCCCTGGTGCCGACCGACGTGCTGGCCCCGCGGGTGGAGCGGGCGATACGCAACGGCCTGTCGATCGTCCAGCGGTTGTCCTACGGTGCGTCGGCCCCCGCCCCCCGGCCCGAACCGCCGACCCGGACCGGCTCCAGGCGGCCGGTCGGCGACACCCTGCCCGTCGAGGACGTCATCAGCGCCTACCGCATCGGCGTGGACGTCGTGTGGGCCCGGTTCAGCAAGGAGATGACGGCCCGCCAGGCCAGTGCCGAGGATCTGCTGACCGTGGCGGAGCACGTCTGGTCGTGGGCGGCTGCCATGACACTGCGGATCGTGCGGCGGCATGGCTCCGGCGTCGCCGAGGGTCCGGCCTCCGTCCGGCAACGCGAGGCGCTCGTACGGCGGTTACTGCTGAAACCCGACGCCTTCACGGTCACCGACACCACCGTGGGCGGTATCGACCGGTCCACCGTGCGGATGCCCTTCCGGGCCCGAGCGGCGGGCGGCGGCACCGGCCCCGCAGGGGTGGTCGAGTTGCTGCGTCCGTGGATCGCCGTCCATCCGGACGGCGGGCCCCTGGTCACGACCGTTGAGGGGGATGTGGCCGGTCTGCTGGTCTCGCGCCCGGCGGGGATCTACCGCCACCTCGTCGTCGGGCTCGGCGCGGCCGTGCGCCCGTATGAGTTCGCCGAGGAATTCGCAGAGGCGACCCAGGCCTTCAGAACCGCCGTGTCGTTCGGCCTGGCCGGTGCGTTCAGCTGCGAGGACCTGGGGCTGCGCGTGACGGTCCTCGCGGAGCCGGCGCTCGGCGAGCGACTGGTCCGGCAGGTGCTGGCCCCGCTGCGCGAAAGGGGCGAGGAGGGCGCGCAGTTGGAGGACGCCGTGGCGGCCTACCTGGACCACGGAATGCGGCTGGAGGCTGCGGCGCGCAGTGCGTACGTGCATCCGAACACGATGCGCAACCGCCTGCGCCGCTTCGAGGAGGTGTCGGGGGTCAGCCTCCGGGACCCGGCCGGTCTGGCGGAGGTGTGGTGGGCGCTCGCCCACCAGCGGGTCCACGGCCATCGTGGCTCGACTCCGTCCTGACCGAGCTCCGTCTTCGCGGGACTCCGTCTTGACGTGAGCAACGCGCAACACCGACGGCCGCGCACGCGCCGGCGTTCGGCCGCTCGGGGCGGGGCGGCTCCACCCCGGGGCGGGGAGAGCGGGCTCTCCCCGGGCCCCCGGGCCGGGCGGCCGGCCCGCGTCCGGATGAGCCGGCGGTGATACCGCTCACCTCGGTGGTTGCACGGGGAAGCCGTGGCTGCGGTGCGGCAGGCCGAAGGTCATCTCTCGCTCCAGCTTTCGCAGGATTTCCTCCGCGGTCCGGCGTACGTCCCCGGGTACGTCGCCCAGGGTGTCCACGAGCTGGGCATAGATCGGCGCATCGGCATGGCTTATCGCGGTCACGTCGCGCGTCCTTCCAAAACGGCTGGCTCTGCCCCTGGTTGAGGCGAAGGCGGGCACCGAGTCTACGGGCAGCGACGCGCCCCGGGTGCACGCATCGCGCCGCTCTCACGCTCAAGCCCCGGAACGGCGCTTTCTGCTGAGGTCCTGCGCCGGTTGGAGCCTGCCCTCGCGGGCGGGTCACGGCAGTGAGCGAGTCGACGCCCGCGCGCCGCCGCGCAGGTAGTCGCTGGTGAGCCGGAGCCAGTGGCTGTATGCCCGGCTCACCACGGGGCCGGGGACCAGCCGGTCGAGGGCCGGCGGGTGGTACCGGTAGGTGTACTCGGTGGCGGCGAGCCGCGCGATCGGGGCGACGCGCCGGTGCCGGGTTCGTTCGTAACGCCGCAGGGCAGGGATCACCGCCTCCGCGCGCCGGAGGTACTCGGTGAGCAGCCACGCGTCCTCCAGCGCCTGGTTGGCGCCCTGCGCGACGACCGGCGGCATGGTGTGGACCGCGTCGCCGACGAGGGTGCTGCGCCCTCTGCCCCAGATGCGGGGGACGCGGTGGGTGTGGTGCGGAAACATCTCGATCTCCGCTTCGGCGATCTTCTCCAGCACGGCGGGCACCGGATCGGCCCAGCCTCCGAAGCGCCGACGCAGGGCCGGCAGATGGGGCCCGGGGCAGGCGGCGGTGTTCGGGTGGCTGAACCACCACTGGAGCAGGCCCTCGCCGGCCGGCATCAGGCCGCAGAAGCCGTTCCTCCCATTGATCATGAGCCCGTGCCGGGGGCCCGTCACATCGCCGAGGAACGCGCCGATCCCCTGCCAGGTGGACCATCCCGCAGGGACGGTGGGGTCGCATCCCCACAACTGCCGGCGTACGGCGGAGTGGTGGCCGTCGGCACCGATCAGCACCTCGCCCGTTGCGGTGGAGCCGTCGGCGAAGAAGGCCGTGACGCGCCTGCCGTCGTCGACGGAGCGGAGGTAGCGGCGACCGTATTCGACCGTTCCCGCAGGCAGTCCTTCCGCCATCCGCTCCAGGAGGAGCCGGCGTGGGACGGTCATGCTGGCGAAGCCGTGCTGCCGCGTCGCCTGGAGGACGTCGATGGTGTACAGGCGTCCGCCCTTGTCGGTCCTGGCCTCCAGCCTGTCGATGCACGCGCCGGCGCAGTGCAGGCGCACGCCGAGCTCTTGCAGTATCCCCACGCCACCGCACCAGACCGTGATGGCCGCCCCGGTCGTGCGCGGCCGCTCCGCTCCTTCGAAGACGGTCACCTCATGGCCTGCGGCGAGCAGCCCGCGCGCTGCCGCGAGACCACCGATGCCTGCTCCGACTACCAGGATTCTCAAGCCGATCGGTCCTCTCGTGGGACTGACGATGCCATCTGGCTGGAGGTGTTCCCGCGTGGCAGACTGAATGCCCGCACATGTCTACCACTTTCGTGACCAATCGTCAGGAGTGGGTGGAAAGCATGGGTACAGCGGACGTCAAGTCGGTCCTGGAGCGCGGAGTCGATCGCCTGCTGGCCATGCAGGATCCGGTCGGCTGGTGGTCGCGCTGCCCGGACGCCAACGTCATGGTCGACGCCGTCGACCTCTACATACGTGAACTGCTGGGCGTACGCGACGACAAGATCCTGGCGGCGACCGCGCGATGGATCAGATCGCAGCAGTCGGCCGACGGCGGGTGGACGATCCACCCGGGCGGGCCGGGCGACCTGTCGACCACCGTCGAGGCGTATCTGGCGCTGCGGCTGGCGGGCGACGGCCCTCAACTGCCCCACATGCGAAAGGCCGCGGCATTCGTGCGGGCGCACGGAGGGCTGACGGCCGTCCGGCTGGAGGCCCGCATCTGGCTGTCGCTGTTCAGCCAGGCGTCCTGGGACAGTGTTCCCACGGTCCTGCCCGAGGTCGTCCTGCTGCCGCCGCGGGCCCCGATGTCGATCTACCGCCTCTCCGCCTGGACCCGGCTGGCCCTGGTGCCGCTTGGGCTGGTGCACGCCGCCCGGCCGGGCTTCGACCCGGGCTTCCGCCTCGACGAACTCGTCATCGGCGCCACCCCGCCGCCTCCGCGGGGCATGCGGGTCGTCAACGGCGCCGTGACCCGGCTGAGCGGCCGGATGCCGAAGGGACTGCGGCAGCGCGCGGTCCGCCGCTCCGTCCAGTGGATCCTGGACCGCCAGGAGGCCGACGGCGCCTGGCTGGCCTGCAACGTCGCCTCGGTCTTCTGTCTGCTCGGGCTGTACGCGGCGGGCAAGGGGCCCGCGGATCCCGAAGTACGGCTCGCTCTCCAGGGGCTGGACGGCTTCGCCGTCTGGCAGGACGCTCCGGACGGACCGCTGCGCCGGATGAACTGCATGCCCACCCCGGTGTGGGACACCGCCCTGTGCGTATCGGCGCTGGCCGACGCCGGCCTGCCCGCGGACCACCCAGCGCTGCTCCAGGCCGCCGAGTGGCTGCTGGGCCAGGAGGTGCGCACCCGCGGCGACTGGTCGGTGGCCCGGCCCGGCCGCGCGGCCGGTGGCTGGTCGGTGGGCTTCGTGGAGCAGGCCTACCCGGACTGCGACGACACCGCGGTGGTGGTCGAGGCCCTCTCGCGGGTCTCGCCGCCGGGCCGCGAGGCGACCGTGGTCCAGCGCGGCGCCGTCCTGCGCGGGATCAACTGGCTGCTCGCCATGCAGTCGCGCAACGGCGGATGGGCCGCGTACGACGCCGACAACGACTCCCGGCTCGCGGCCGGGATGGCCACGCTCGACTTCACCGAGCTGACCGATTCGACGTGCCCGGACATCACCGCCCACGCCCTGGAGTCGCTCGCCGGGCAGGGGCTGCGGGACGATCCCCGGATCCGGCACGCCGCGCGCCGGCTCCTTCGGTGCCAGGAGACGGACGGCTCCTGGTTCGGACGCTGGGGCGTCAACCACCTCTACAGCACGGGCGCGGCGGTCACGGCCCTGCGGCGCGCCGGGCTCCCAGCCGGGCACACGGCGGTGTCGAAGGCCGTCGCCTGGCTGACGAGCCGCCAGAACACCGACGGTGGCTGGGGCGAGGACGTGCGCTCCTACGAGGATCCGGCCTGGCGCGGCCGCGGCGCGTCCACCCCGAGCCAGACCGCCTGGGCGCTGCTCGCGCTGCACGCCGCTGGGGTGCCGGCCGAGGACAGGCGGGTCGCCCGCGCACTCGACTGGCTCGCCGAGCACCAGGATCCGGACGGCAGTTGGCCCGAGAACGCCTTCACCGGCACCGTCCTGCCGCGCCAGTTCTACATGAGCTATCCGATGTACCGCCAGCTCTACCCCGTCATGGCACTCGGGCGTTATTCGCGATGACCCTGAAAGGCGTCGGATGAAGAAGAGGATCGTCTCCGCCAATGACCTCACGCAGTACGACGACCTCGCCGACCAGTGGTGGAATCCCCGCGGGCCGTTCGCGGCGCTCGGCTGGATAGCCGCCAAGCGGGGCGAGCTGATCCCCCCGGCCACCCGGCCGGACGCCGCCCTGGTCGACGTGGCCTGCGGCGGCGGGCTGCTGCACCCGCACATCGCGGGCAAGGGATACCGTCACATCGGAGTGGACCAGTCCCGGCGTTCGCTGGAAGTGGCCCATGAGCACGGCGTGGACGAGACCGTCCACTCAGATGTCGCCAAGCTCCCCTTCGACGACGACAGCGTGGACGTCGTCGTGGCCGGCCAGTGCCTGGAGCACTTCGACGAGCCGTACACCGTCGTCGCCGAATGCTGCCGCGTTCTGCGGCCGGGCGGGTTCCTGCTGCTCGACACGATCGCCGACACGCTGCTGGCCCGGGTGCTCATCGTGACGCTCACCGAAAACCTCCCCCTGCCGGGAATGGCGCTCAAGGGCACGCACGACCACCGGCTGTTCATCGACCGCCTCCGCCTGGCGCTGGTCGCGGAGCATCACGGCGTCCCGCTGCGCATGTACGGCCTCTGGCCCCGGGCCTCCGACCTGATCCCCTGGTTCCTCGGCCGCAGGACGAGCGTCCGGATGATTGCGACCAGATCCACCAACGTCATGTTCCAGGCGGCAGGTTGGAAGCGCGAAGGGGCGAGGCCATGACGTCCGCAGCCGTGCAGGAGGCGCGCCGGCCCGGGTTACGCGACTGGATCGTCGCCTCCGGCCCACCGCTGATCCTCGTCATCGTCCTCCAGGGCGTCTACGCGGTCTCCGCGGCCCACCGCGTGGGCGGACTGACCGGCTGGCGGGTCCTGCTCACCCTCGCCGTGCTCGTACCCGACTGCGCCGGACGGCGGTTCGTCAACGACTACGAGGACCACGTGCGGGGGCTCGACCAGCCCGACCGGGTGCGGCCGCAGAGCGCGCTGGCCCTGGGACTGGACATGCGCAGGCTGCGTACCGTCGGCATGGCCTGCTTCGCGGTCGCCTGGGTGGGCCTGGCCGTGCTTGCGGCCACGACGAACTACTGGCTGCTGCCGCTGATCGCCTCGTGCTACGCCGCGTACTTCAGCTACGCGGGCGGTGCCCGGCCCCTCGGCCACCGGGCCATGGGCGAACTGATCGACTTCGTCGTGACGGGAACGGCCGTCACCCTCATCCTCGCCTGGCTGAACGTCGGGCGGGTGGACGCAACGATCGCGCTGGCCGCTCTCGGGCCCGGGTGCCTGTTCGCCGGGCTGATGCTGCACAACAACGCCCGGGACATCGACAAGGACCGGGCAGCGGGCAAGACCACGCTGCCGCAGGTCATCAGCCCGGCGATGACCAAACTCGTCTATACCTGCTGCCTCTTCGGCTTCTACCTCGTCGTCGCGGGCCTGGCGCTGCGGCTGCACTCGGCCGCACTCCTGCTTCCCCTGCTGACGCTGCCCTGGGCCGCGGGCCTGGTGTGGTCCGTCTCCCGGTCCGTGATCGGGCCCGCGATGACCTCCTGGGCCTGGCTCTACTACTTGATGATCGCCGACTTCGTCCTCTTCTCGGCGGGAGCGTGGCTCTGAGATGCCGCCGCAGAGGACGGAAGGAGACTTCCCCGCGCTCCGCGGCGATCTGGCCCGGGTCCACGAGAGAGTGCTCGGTGCCCTGTCCACCGGGAATCCGCAGACCGACGAGGCACTGAGCCACCTCGCGCGGCACCCCGGGCGGTACTTCCGGCCGGCGCTCACCGCGATCTCCGTCTACCTCGTGGCCGGCGACGGCCCTGTACCCGACCGGGCCGTCACGGCGGCGGCGGCCGTCGAAACACTTCACCTGGCGACGCTGCACCACGACGACCTGTGCGACAAGGCGGTCGAGCGGCGCGGAATCCCCACGGCGAACGCGCGATACGGGGACGACGTCGCCCTCGTGCTGGGCGACTTCCTGCTCTCCACCGCGCTCGGGCACGCCGCCTCGCTCGGCGCCCGGGAGTCCGGGGCCATGGCGCGCTGTGCGCGGCGGATCTGCCTCGGCCAGCTGGAGGAGCTGCGCGACACCGGCCGGCTGGACCGCTCGGTGGCGCAGTACCTATCCACGATCTCCGGGAAGACCGCCGAACTCTTCCGCCTCAGCGCCCTGTTGGGCGCGACGGTCGGCGGAGCGGACAGCATCAAGAGCGCGGCCCTCGCGTCGTTCGGGCACGAGCTGGGCCTCGCCTTCCAGATCTGGAACGACGTACGCGATCTGCGCGCCCCGGCCACGGGCCCCGAAGGCGTGCCGGGCAGAGACCTGGACAACGGGGTGTACACCCTGCCGGTGCTCTACGGTCTGCGTGCGACGGGCAGCGAACTCCTCCCCCTCCTCGAAGGCGGGGACGGCGGCGCGGGCAACGCCGCCCAGGTGGTACGGCTGCTGGAGAGCAGCGGAGCAGTGGCCTCGGCCGTCGCCACCGCGGACGGACACCTCCACAAGGCGCTGCGGGAACTCGACGCCCTGGGGGCCGCGGACTCGGGCCGCAAGCTGCTGCGGACCATCCGCGTGCTGCTGCCGGAGACCGCCGAGCTCGCCGGCACGGCACCCTGGCCGCCGGCCCCGCGCGGCGAGCGGACGCGGGAGGCGGGCGCCTGATGAGCCGGACCATGCCCGCCCTCTCCCCGCACGAGGTGCTCCGTTTCGCCGCCGATCCGTTCACCGGCATGATGGCCGCCTACGAGTCCCACGGAACCGTGGTGAGCGTGGGGTACGGATCCCAGCGCACGGTCTTCGCCTTCGGGCCCGAGGCGAACTCCTTCGTCTTCGCCAATCCGGCGCTGTTCTCCTGGCGTGACTCGTTCAAGGTGATGGTCCCGGTCCTGGGCGACACCGCGCTCCTCGTCACCGACGGCGAACACCACCGGCGCCGCCGCCATCTCACGCTCCCCGCGTTCCACCGGCGGCGGATCGACGTCTATGTACGCCTGATGGCGCGCAACACCGCTGCGGCCGTCGAGCAGTGGGAGACCGGCAGGAGCCTCGACCTCTACCGCGCCCTGCGCTCGGTGATCCGGCGCAACACGATCGCGTGCCTCTACGGGCCCGGGCTCGCCGCGGACAACGAGATGATCGGCGCCCGCCTCCAGACCGCGCTGAACTCGACGGACCTTCCGCTGGGCGCCCAGCTCTTCCTCGCCGGCGTTCCCAACCCTGTCACGGCCCGGGCGAAGAGAGCGCGGCGCAAGGTCGCCGTCAGGGTCCAGGAGGAGATCGCCCGCCGCCGGGGCGAGACCGCCGCGAGCACCGACGCCCTCGGCATGCTGCTGGCCGCCCGCGACCCCGACGGGCGGCCCCTCACCGACCTGGAGCTTCAGGACCAGGTGATCAGCATGATCGTGGCGGGGTACGAGACGACGAGCGCAGCCATGGGATGGACCGCCCACGCGGCGCTGTGCACTCCGGGCGTGTGGGAGCGGGCCCGCAAGGAGGTCGACGCCGTCCTCGGCGACGCCGAGATCACCGGGGACGCCCTGGAGCAACTCCCGTACGTGGACGCCGTCGTGCAGGAGGCCCTCAGGCTCCACCCGCCGGTCGTCGTCCTGCCCCGGGTGGCCGCGCAGGACTTCGACTTCGCCGGGCACACGATCCCGGCCGGCTCCCGGCTCGCCATCAGCCCGTACGTCACGCACCGCATGCCCGAGGTGTGGCCCGAGGCGACGGCGTTCCTGCCCGGCCGCTGGAGCCCGGACCACCCGGCACACCGTCCCGCCACACCGGCTACGTACCTCCCGTTCGGCGGCGGTCACCACCGCTGCGTCGGCTCGCCTCTCGCTACCGCCGAACTGAAGACGATCCTCGCCGAGCTCGTGCGGCGCACCGAACTGCGTCCGGCAGGGGATGTGCGCCCGGCCAGCATCATGGCCATGCGGCCCCGCGGAGGCGTTCCCGTCACCGTGCGACGCCGATACTGATGGGAGACGAATGAAGGTCACCGTGGTGGGCGGCGGGATCTCCGGTCTCGTCACGGCCCTGAGCCTGCACGCGGCGGGCTTGCACCCGCTGGTCCGTGAGTCCGCCCGCGAGATGCGTGCCGTCGGCGTCGGCATCAACCTGCTTCCCCACGCCGTGCGCGAACTGACCGAGCTCGGCCTCGGCGACGAGCTCGCCCGCATCGCCCTGGCTCCACACGAACTGCTCTACTGCGACCGCCGGGGCAACCGCGTCTGGTCCGAGCCGCTCGGCCTCGCGGCCGGGTACCTCTGGCCCCAGTACTCCGTCCACCGCGGAAAGCTGCAGATGATGCTCCTGGACGCGGTACACCGGCGGCTGGGCGAGGGCGCTGTCCGCACGGGGATGTCCTTCGAGCGCTTCGAGGACCGGGGGGAGTCCGTACTGGTCCACTTCACGGACCGCGCGACCGGCGCGCAGACCCTGGAAGAGACCGATCTGCTCATCGGAGCCGACGGCATCGACTCCCGGGTGCGGGCCCAACTCCGGCCCGGCGAAGGGCCCTCCCACTGGAACGGCGTCCACATGTGGCGCGGCCTGAGCGATTACCCGCACATACTCGGCGGCCGCTCGATAGTCGTCGCGGGCGGCCTTCCCGGAGCGAAATTCGTCGCCTATCCCATCGGGGACCCTCCGGACGGCGGCCGGAACGCACTCGTCAACTGGGTTCTGGAGATCCGCAGGGAAGGGCCGGACGGCGGCCTCGACCGCTCCAACCGCCCCGTTGCGACGGGCGAGGCGCTGGAGCGGCTCACCGACTGGAACCTGCCCTGGATCGACCTCCGCGAGCTGGTCGGGGCCTCCACGGCGATCTTCGAATACCCGATGCTGGACCGGGATCCGCTGCCCCGCTGGAGCCAGGGCCGCGTGACGCTTCTGGGCGACGCCGCGCACCCCATGTTCCCCATGGGCATGAACGGAGGCTCCCAGTCGGTCGTCGACGCGCGCGTACTGGCCTGGTGCCTGGCGACACACGACGACGAGGTGTCCGCGCTGCGCCACTACGACCACCTGCGCCGCGAGCCGCTCAACCGCATCGTGCTGGCCAACCGGGATCTGGGGCCGGAGAAGATCATCGCGATGGCCGAGGCGGACGCCCCGGGCGGCGGACTGCCCCGGCCCGAAGCGGACGCGGTCGCGCGAGGGTACAAACAGCTGGCGGGATGCACGCCGGACCACGTGAACGCCGGACGCTCGTGGTCGACGCCGGTGGCGGGGCCGTAGAAGGCCATCGGCGAAGGTGCCGGGATCGGGCCGCTCCGCCCCGGCACCGGCGCACGTGCCCGACGCGGCCCGTCATCCGCGTTTGAAGAACTCGACCTCCCCCAGGGCGATGTGACGTCCCGGCCCCGTTCCGGCCGCGGCGCGGATGACGAGCGTCACTCGCACCACGTTGCTGAGTCCGGTCACCACCGTCTGCGGACCCGGCTTGTCGTTCAGGGTCACCGTCTGCTCGCTCACCTTCCCGTCCGACGCCGTGACCTGGAGGTCCAGGCTCGTGGGCCGTGCCTCCCGCTGGAACTGCTGCGGATCGGTGGAGCCGCCGCTGTGGATGATGAGGTCCACCAGCCGGAACGGGGAGTGGAACGTGAAGGTTATCGAGTCCCCGAGGTGCGGTGCCCCCCAGTAGCGGTTCGTCAGGCCGTCGACGGCCGCGGACGCGGGATGGCCTTCGACCGCGGCGCTCGCCGAAACCCCGGAGGGGCTGATCGCCGACGCGCCGCGGAGCTTGTCCCGCACGTCCTCGTAGGCTTTGCGGCCGGCGGGGTACAGCAGGATGCCCGCGACCACCAACGCCGCCACCACGAGCAGGAGGATGATCCGGCGCAGCGCGTTGCCGGAACCTCCGATGCGCACCCGGCGCCGGAACGGCCAGCGCGTGCGCCACCACGGCAGGGGCGCCGCGGCTTCGGCGGTGGTCAGCGGCGCCGCGCAGCGGCGGCAGAACCGCCTGCCGGGTTGGTTGGGCGTGCCGCACCGGGGGCACGGGGGGCCGTCCTGGGCGTCGTCGACCGCGGACGGCCGTACGACGGGGCGCGGGGCGACGGGCTTGGCGGGCTGCACCGCCACCGGGTCGGCCTCGGGCCTTCGTTGCGCCTCGGGTGCCGGTTGCGCGCGCGAGGATCCGGCCTCGGAGTCGGGGGAACCCGCCGGCTCGGCGCGGGGCGCGGGACCTCGCGCCGCCGACCCGCCGGGGCTGCGGGTATCCTGTGCCGGCGCGTCTGGCCGTGCGTCCGCAGCCGGTGAGCCGGGCGCGGACTTCTCGTGGTCCC
>CAYNNX010000183.1:0-13357 GCA_964398515.1 uncultured Streptantibioticus sp.
GACGCCGGCTTCGCAGGCGCGGCCGGTGCCTTGGCGGCGGCCGGTGCCTTGGCGGGGGCCGAAGGCGAGGGGGTGGCGGACGGCTGGGCCGGGGCCGCGTGGTGGCCCCAGTGGTGGCGGTGGTGGCGGTGGTGGCCCCGGAAGTGGTGGGCCCAGGCGTGGTGGGCCTGCCCGTCGTCGCCGTCCCACCCCTGGTGCCACTGCTGGTACCACTGGGCGGGTGCGGCGCTGGACGACACCGGCTCCTGGCCGTGGGGGGTGGCGGCGTTCGCCGCGCTCGCGCCCAGCAGCGGCAGCATGAGGCCGGCGCCCGCGATGCCCGCGGCGGCGAGGCGGCGGGGCGAGTTCCGGTTCGAACGGCGGTGTCGGCCGTTACCCGATATCAGCATTGCAGGCTTCCTCCACGACGCCTGCGAGGTGAGCTGTCGGGTTCGGGCGGAGAGGTCGCCCGGCCGCGATGAAGGCGGCTTCACCCCAAGCCGTACCCACGGTCCGGCCCGTTGCCGGGCAGGGCGCGAGACGGCGGCTTACCTGGTTCCCCCGCTCCTGCCCTGTGCGGTGGTCGACTGCCCGCCGGCCGGTGGACAGGACTCGGCGCTCCGGCGACGGGGTACGCATGTGCGAACGACCCGCACGCTAAGCAGGTCGGAGCCGAGATCACAACCCATGTGTCGGATACGTCACACAGAAAAATGCGCAGGTGAGAGCCGTGACGCACCGTCGGGCAGACCGGGCTGCGACCCGCCCGCGACCCGTAGCTTCCCCGGCGAACCCCGGTGATCAGTGAACGGAGAACCCGCCGTCGACGAAGATCGCCTGGCCGGTGACGTAGGCGGAGGCCCGGCCGGCCAGGAACACCGCCGCACCCGCGAAGTCCTCGGCGAGACCGTTGCGCCCGACCATGGTGCGCGCGGCCAGCGCCGCCACCTTCTCGGGGTCGGACGACAGCCTCGCGTTGAGCGGTGTCATCACGAACCCCGGCACGAGGGTGTTGCAGGTCACGCCGTAGGGCGACCACGCCTCTGCCTGTGAGCGGGCCAGCGACTCCAGCGCCCCCTTGGAGACGCCGTAGGCGCCGCTTCGGACGAACGCCCGATGCGCTTGCTGGGAGGTGATGTGGATGATGCGCCCGAAGCCGCGTTCGGCCATGCCGGGACCGAACCGCTGCCCCAGCAGGAAGGGCGCCTCCAGGTTCACCGCCATCGTGGTGTCCCACGCCTCCTCGCCCAACTCGCCCATGGCAGGCCGCAGGTTGACCCCGGCGCTGTTGACGAGGATGTCGGGCTCGCCGAAGACCGCGGCGGCCTCCTCGGCCGCCGCGCGCACACCGTCGCGGGTGCTCAGGTCCGCGCTGACCCAGGCCGCCCGGCAGCCGCGGTCCGTCAACTCGGCTGCCGCGGCGGCGAGTCGGTCCCTCCCGCGCGCCACGAGCACGACGCTCGCCCCCGCGCACGCGAGGGCCTCGGCGACGGCCCGGCCGATGCCGGAGCTGCCGCCCGTCACCACGGCGGTCCGGCCGTCCAGCGAGAACAGTTCGGAGAGGTACGCCTGCGAAGTCACGTCCGCACCCTAGGGCCCAGGCTCGGACGCCCTTCGCGCGGCCTCGACGAACGCCCGGCCACGGGAAGCCCCTTCTCGTGCGGTTCGGGGGTGGGGGCGGCGAGCAGGCGCGACACGTCGGACGCTCACCGCGGCCCCGGTCCGGACCCGGTCCGGTCAGAGCGCCGGCTTCGCCGCGACGACGACGGTGGCGTCCATCTCGTCGTCCGTGGCGACCCGGGCCGCCAGGCCCGCGTCGGTGACGGCCTCGACGGCCCGCGGGACCTGGCGCTCGCTCGTCTCGAACAACAGGTGACCGCCCGGGGCCAGCCACGCCGGCGCGTCCGCGACCACCCGCCGCAGCACGTCGAGCCCGTCGCCGCCCCCGTCCAGCGCCACCCGCGCCTCGTACTCGCGGGCCTCCGCGGGCAGCAGCTCGATCTCGCCGGTGGGCACGTACGGCACGTTGGACAGCAGAACGCCTACACGGCCGCGCAGTGCGGCGGGCAGCGGCTCGAACAGGTCGCCCTCGTACACGTGGCCGCCGACCGGGCGCACGTTGCGCCGGGCGCAGCGCACGGCAGCGGGGTCCACATCGGCGGCGTGCAGCTCGATCCCGTCCAGCTCCGCGGCGAGCGCCACGCCCAACGCGCCCGTGCCGCAGCACAGATCGACCACGACCGCCCCCGGCGCGGCGAGCCCGGCGGCCTGCTCGACCAGGAACTCGGTACGCCGCCGCGGAACGAACACCTCGGCGTCCACGGCGATCCGCAGGCCCCTGAACTCCGCCCAGCCGACGACCTGTTCCAGCGGCACCCCGGCGGCCCGCCGCTCCACCATGCCGTCGAGCTCGGCCTGCGTCCGCGCCGCGTCGAGGAGCAACCGCGCCTCGTCCTCCGCGAAGACGCAGCCCGCCGCCCGGAGCCTGGCGACGACGGCCGATTCGCACCGGGCCGACGGGGAAGTCTGCATGCGGGCCTTTCCGGACGTCGGACGGGCCGGCGACGGCCCGCCGGGCACGCCTTCACCGGCGCCGCACCCGAGCCCGTCCCGTGTCCCACTGCGGGGCAGAACACTACTGGACGGTGATCACACCGTCCGGCCCGGTCGGCAGCGGCTGTTCGGTCCACACCGTCTTGCCCTCGTGGGTGTAGCGGGTGCCCCATCGCTCGGTGAGCTGGGCGACGAGGAACAGGCCGCGGCCGCCCTCGTCGGTGCTGCGGGCGCGGCGCAGGTGGGGTGCGGTGTGGCTGGAGTCGGCGACCTCGCAGATGAGGCGCTGTTCGCGGATGAGCCGGAGGGTGATGGGACCGGCGGCGTAGCGGTAGGCGTTGGTGACCAGTTCGCTGGCGATCAGCTCGGTGGTGAACGCCATGGGCTCCAGCCCCCATTCGGCGAGCTTGGCCGCGGTCAGCTCCCTGGCCCGGGAGGCGGCCGTCGCCTCCACGGGCAGCTCCCAGGAGGCGACGCTGTGCGGCGGCAGCACTCGGGTGCGGGCGATGAGCAGGGCGACGTCGTCGGCGGGGTGGTGATCGGGCACCAACTCGTCCACCACCGCCTGGCACGTCTGCTCCAGCGAGGCCGCGGGGTGTGCCAGCATCCCGCACAGGCGGGCCAGTTCCTCCCCGTTTCGGCCCGCGTCTCCCTCATCGTTCGCGGTCTCGTCGGTACCGGGCTCCGGGTCGCCGTGGCGCTGCCGTCCCTGGATGAGGCCGTCGGTGTAGAGGGCCAGCAGGCTTCCCTCGGGCAGTTCGAGCTCGCAGGACTCGAACGGCAGGCCGCCGAGGCCCAGCGGCGGGCCGGCGGGCAGGTCGGGCACGGTGACGCGCCCGTCGGGGGTGGTGACCGCGGGCGGCGGGTGACCGGCCCGGGCCAGCGAGCAGTGCCGGGAGACCGGGTCGTAGACCACGTACAGGCAGGTGGCTCCTATGACCTGCTCGCCCGCGGCGGGAGGCCGGGCACCGTTCGCCTCCCGTTCGGCGGCGAGCAGGTTGACCAGGTCGTCCAGCCGGGAGAGCACCTCGTCGGGTTCGAGGTCCAGGCTGGCCAGCGTGTGCACGGCGGTGCGCAGCCGGCCCATCGTGGCCGCCGCGTGGATGCCGTGGCCCACGACGTCCCCGACGACAAGGGCGACCCGGGCCCCGGAGAGCGGGATCACGTCGAACCAGTCGCCGCCGATCCCCGGGGCCACGCCGGCCGGGACGTAGCGGTGGGCCACCTCGACCGCCGGATGGTCGGGTACCGCGCTCGGCAGCAGGCTGCGCTGGAGGGTGACGGCGGTGCGCTGCTGCTGGGTGTAGCGGCGGGCGTTGTCGATGCAGACGGCGGCGCGGGAGGCGAGCTCCTCCGCGAGCGTCAGATCGTCCTGCTCGAACGGTTCCGGGCGCCGGGACCGCCACAGGCTGACCACGCCGAGCACGAGCCCCCGTGCGGCCAGCGGCACCACCATCAGTGAGTGGATGCCCAGGGCCGACGCCCGCCCGGCCTGCTGCGGCTCCATCGCGTACCAGTCGGGGCGCAGCGTCGGCACCGGTTCCAGGAGCGGCCGCCGCCCGGTCAGGCACCGGGCCTGAGGTGCCTGCGGCGCCAGTACGACCTGCTCGCCCTCGGGGAACGCCACCTCCAGCCCCTCGGTCGACACCCCCCGCGCGGCCATCCGCACCAGCGGCCCGCCGACCCCCTGCGCGGGCTCGTCGCCGCAGGTCACCGGCTGCAGCAGGTCCACCGAGACGTAGTCGGCGAGGGCGGGCACGGCCACCTCGGCCAGCTCCCGCGCGGTCTGGGCGACGTCCAGCGTGGTCCCGATGCGCGCACTGGCCTCGTTGAGGAGCGCCAGCCTGCGGCGGGCCCGCACGCGGTCGGTGACGTCCTCGATCATCTCGGTCACCCCGAGGACGTTCCCGGCGGAGTCCTCCAGCCGGAACGCCGAGACGGACACCACCCGCTCGCGGCCGGGTTCGCTGCGCAGCCGGCAGGACTGCTCGACGGAGATCAAGGGCTTGCCGGTCTCCAGCACCCGGCGCACCCGGGTGCGGTCCATGTCGGCGTCCTCGGGGACCAGCAGTTCGCCGGTGCGGCATCCCCGGTGCTCCGCGGCGGACATCCGGGTGGCCCGCTCCACCGCCCGGTTGACCCGCAGCAGCCGCAGCCGCGTGCTGTGCACCACCAGCCCGACCGGGGAGCGGCGGAACAGCCCGTCGAGCACCGCTCGGTCCCGCTCCCACTCGACGACCTCGGCCGCGGGCGCGCCGACCAGGAACCACTCGTGCCCGTCGCCCCGCACGACCGCCCGGACGCGCACCCCCAGCTCCAGCCGGTTGCCGTCGCGGTCCCGGACGGGCAGCACCCCGAACCAGCCGCCGGCGCGCACGCACTCGGCCATCGCGTCCCGCGCGGCGGGCACTTCAGCCGGATCGAGCAGGAAGCCGAGCGCCCGGCGGCCGAGCGCCTCCCCCTCCGGATAGCCGAGGAGTTCCGCGGCCCGCCGGCTCCAGCCGACGACCACGCCCCGGTGGTCGAGCACGGCGCAGGCAGCGCGGTCGAGAGCGAACGGATCGCCCGGACTCTCGTTGAACGGCGCTGTCGGCGTGCCCATCGCCACCACCTCGTGCTCGTCGTACCGGTCTTCCTGCCGTCGGCCCCTGGTACGCGTCCGTGGGAGCGGCATGCTACGCGACCGGCGCGGTCGTGCGCCCCGGTCGGTCACCCCTCGGATTGGTCCCCTCCCATTCATCGCCTCGGATTCGTCCGCGCAGCCCCTATCCCATACCAACCGGTCGGTACTACCCTCTGGCACGCCGGGCGCCGGACAGGCGGACCGGTCGTCGGCCTCCAGCCGTTCCCGGACGCCCGGGCCGTCCCCGGCTCACCGTCCTCAGATCGCCGTCGTCGCCCGCTCGCCGTCCTCAGCCTTTTGAAGGAACGCCCGCATGTCCTTTCCGCACCATCCCGCCCGCCCCTTCGGGGCCTCCCCCGCCGACCGGCGGCCGGAAGCGGCCGGCGATACGCAACTGCGCGAACTCGCCCGTGACGTCGCCCGGTCGCGTCGGCGCTTCGCCGCCGTCAACGGCACCTGGTTCGCCCTGGCCCTGCTGCTCGACTGCACCGCGGGCGGCCTGCTCGCGCACCCGGTGCTCGGCCGGGTCAGCCTCGGGATGGTCGTCGGCGTCGTCCAAGGCGCGCTGCTGCTGACGACGGCGTTGTGGTACGACCGTCTCTCCGCGCGCCGCTTCGATCCGCGCGGGGACGAGCTGCGCGCCCGCCCCGAGGCCTCGGCGCACCGGGCCGACGCCCGCGGATCCCGGCGCGGCGCGGCGTGGACGGTGACGCGGTGATGCCCGCCACGCCTCCCGGAGCCGCGGCCGGGCTCGCCGCGGAGCTCGGCGCCGCACAGCTCGGCTCCGGCACGCAGACGACGGTCCTGATCGCCTTCATGGGGTTCGTCGGGGTGTCGCTCCTGCTGTGCGTACTGGTCGGGCCGGACCAGGACGAGGTCGCCGACTTCTACACCGCCAACCGCGCTCTGACGCCGCTTCAGAACGGCCTCGCCCTGGCGGGCGACTACATCTCGGCGGCCACCGTCCTGGGCACCACCGGCATCGTGGCCCTCTCCGGCTACGACGGATTCACCCTCGCGGTCAACACCGGCCTCGCCCTCGGGGTGTTGCTGCTGCTCGCTCGGCCGTTGCGCAACGCCGGCCGCTACACGATCGGCGACGTCCTCGCGCTGCGCGCCCCCGGCCCGGCGCCCCGGATCGCGGCCGCGGCGGCCACGCTGGCCGTGTCACTGCCGTTCCTGGTGGTCCAGTTGTCGGGGGCGGGCAGCGCCACCGCCCTGCTCATCGGCTTCGACAACCCCGGTGCCCAGCAGGCGTGCACCGCCTTCATCGGCGCGCTGATGATCTGCTACACCGTCCTGGGCGGTATGAAGGGCACCAGTGTCGTGCAGATCCTCAAGGTGCTGATCACCTTCGGCGCGGTGACGGCGGTGGCCCTCCTGGTGCTCGGGCGCTTCCACTGGAACGTCGACGCGCTCCTGTCGGCCGCCGCGCAGGGCAGCGGGTACCCCGACGCCTATCTTCACCCCGGCCTCGAACTGGGACGAAGCCTCTCCGGACGGCTCGACTTCGTCGGCCTCCAGTTCACCGTCGTCCTGGGCGCAGCCGTCATGCCGCACATGGTCATGCGCATCAACTCCGTCGCCGACGGCTCGGTCGCCCGCCGCTCGACCCGCTACGCCATCGTGGTCGTCGGCGTCTTCTGCCTGCTCATCGCGGTCGTCGGCTTCGGCGCGGCGGCGCTCGTCGGCGGCCGGCTCATCACCGCGGCCAGCCCCAGCGGCCAGTCCGCGCTGCTCCAGGTGGCGGGCAGCCTGGCCGGGGGGACCTCGACGACGGCGGGAAGCGCGCTGTTCACCGCGGTGGCCTGCGCGGTGTTCGTCACCGTGCTCGCGGTGGTGGCCGGCATCTGCCTGGCGGCGGCCTCGGCGCTGGCCCACGACGTCCACGCGCACGCGGTGCGCCGGGGCAGGCTGCCGGAGGCTGCGGAGGTGCGGGCCGTGCGCTGGTCGGTCGTCGGCGTCGGCGTCCTCGGCATCGTCCTCGCCGTAGCCGCGCAGGGCTACAACGTGCAGTTCCTGTCCTCCCTCTCGATCGCCGTCGGCGCCTCCTCGGTCCTGCCCGCCCTCGTCTACAGCCTCTTCTGGCGCCGCTACAACCGCCGCGGGCTGCTGTGGACCGTGTACGGCGGCCTGGTCGCCTCGATCGGCCTGGACGTCTTCTCGCCGACCGTGTCCGGCACGCCGACCGCCCTCTTCCCGCACAGCGACTTCCACTGGTTCCCGCTGCAGACCCCCGGCCTGGTGTCGGTGCCGGCGGCGTTCCTCCTCGGCTGGGCGGGCAGCGTGCTGGGGCGGCGCGCCGGCGCCGGGCACGACGACCCCGCCTTCGCGGAGACGCGGGCACGGATCCTCACCGGCGCCCGGACCGACTGACGGCACCGCCGTCCGGCGCCGGGCCCTTGGGCCGGCGCCGGTCCCGTGGCCCGAACCCCGGGACGCGCCGACGTTTTCGTGACCGGCACGAAGGCGTTCGTGACCCAGCACACGGCCGCGCCCCGGCGACGCAACGCGTCATGCGCATTACAGTCTCAGCCGTGGAGTTCCGCACCGACATCCTCGGCGAGCCCTATCAGTGCACCGACCTGCCGCTCGCCGCCGACGACGAGGGCGAGGTCGTGGCGACCCTCGTGCGGCGCCTGCCGGAACCGGCCGCTCCGGCTCCGGCGGATGGCGCGGCGGACCGCCACCGCCGGGCCGTGCTCTACGTCCACGGTTACACCGACTACTTCTTCCAGACCCACCTGGCCGACTTCTACGTCGCCCGCGGCTATGACTTCTACGCCCTCGACCTGCGCAAGTACGGCCGCTCGCTGCGTCCGCACCACTCGCCGAACTTCGTGCGCACCCTGGACGCCTACGACGAGGAGCTCGACGAGGCGGTCCGCATCATCCGCGAGGTCGACGGCCACGACGTCCTGCTCGTCAACGGCCACTCCACCGGCGGGCTGATCGCCGCGCTGTACGCGCACCGCCGGGCCGCGCAGGGGACGGTCGACGCGCTGTTCCTCAACAGCCCGTTCCTGTCGATGCCCGCCGCACCGCTGATCCGCACCCTCGGCGCACCCCTCGTCGACGCCCTCGGCCGCCTGGTCGGCACACGCAGGCTGCCGACCCCTCTCCGCCCCCACTACGTGCACAGCCTGCACCGCGATTTCCGGGGCAGTTGGGAGTTCGACCTCACGCTCAAGCCCGCCGAGGGCTTCCCGCTCTTCGCGGGGTGGCTGGCCGCGATCCAGCAGGGCCACCGCCGGGTGCGGCGCGGGCTGAGCATCGAGTGCCCGGTGCTGCTGATGGCCTCCACCGCCAGCACGGCGGCCGGCCGCTGGCACGACGCCCTGCTCCGCTCCGACGCGGTGCTGCGCGCCGACGACATCGCCGCGCTCGCCCCGCGGCTCGGACGCCGCGTCACCACCGTGCGGATCGAGGACGGCCTGCACGACCTGGTGCTCTCCGCCCCCGAGGTACGCGAGCGGCTCTTCGCCGAACTCGACCGCTGGCTCGCCGCCTACCTGCCGGCGTAGTACGCCGTGGCGGCAGGCCGCGATCAGCACTGCCGCGCGGCCCCCGCTCCGGCCTGCGGGGCGGTGTCGAGATGCGGCAGCAGCCCCGGCACCGCCAGGGCGGGCAGCAGGTAGCGCCAGAGGGTGGAGACCCGGTCCAGCAGGTCGAGGCGGTCGTCGGTGGCCTGGGAGAGCAGCTGGATGCCGGTGAACGCGCCGACGATCAGGTGCGCGACCTGCGCCGTGTCCACGCTGGGCAGCAGTTCGCCCCGCTCCTGGGCCTCGCGCAGCAGACGGAACACGACCTCCTCCGACCCCTCGTAGGGGGTGGCGTCCGGCTTGCGGTACGAGGCCTGCTCCACCGAGAGCCGGACGGCACCGCGCAGCACCGGGTCGTGGCGCAGCCGGTCGGCGTACGACATGGTCAGGTCGATCGCCGCCTGCAGCCGCACCTTGCGCTCCGGCGGGATCAGGGCGGCGGCCTGGGAGGCGACGACGGCGTCGGCGATCGCCTCCTTGGAGGGGAAGTGGAAGTAGAGCGCCCCCCGGGTCACCCCGCTGCGGGCCAGGATCTCGGTGGTGCTGGCGGCGCCGTAGCCCAGTTCGTCGAAGACCGCCCCGGCCGCCTCGACGATCGCCCGGCGCGTTCTGACCGCCCGCGCTTGCTGCGCCATGTCGCGCTTCACGCCCTTCCCGAGGTACCACCGGCCCGGTTCGTATCTTATGGGGGTCTATGGGGCTTCCCGCGCGTCACCACAGCCGGCGTCACCGCAGGCCGCGTCGTCGCGGGCCCGGGACGTTCGGCGGCCGCCGCGGCCCAGCAGGCGGCGCGGGCCCGGCCCTTCGGCGGCGAGCCGGTCGTAGGGGTTGGCCAGCGGGCAGCGGTCGATCGACATGCAGCCGCAGCCGACGCAGTCGGTGAAGTCGTCGCGCAGCTGCTGGAGTTGGCGGATGCGCTCGTCGAGATCGGCCTGCCAGCACCGGGACAGCCGGGCCCAGTCCTCGCGGTTGGGGGTGCGGCCGTCCGGCAGCAGGGCGAGGACCTCGGCGACCTGGGCGAGCGGGATGCCGACACGCTGGGCGATGCGGATCAGGGCCACCCGGCGCAGGGTGTCCCGGCGGTACCGCCGCTGGTTGCCCGCCGTACGGCGGCTGGTGATCAGGTTCTGGCGCTCGTAGAAATGCAGGGCGGAGACGGCCACCCCGCTGCGGGCGGACAGTTGTCCCACGGTGAGCTCGTGCGCGTCCGGCTGCGGTTCGTCCATGGCCCGATCGTCGCATCCGGCGAGCAGCCACCTCAACCAAACTTGAGGTAGCCCTTGAGGTAACCGCCGCCCTCCGCCCCGGGGGCAACGATTGCGTCAACCTCCGCCCGGAACCGGCCGGTTCGTGGCACGACTACGGGTGGACGAGTACGCAGGAGTACCGCGACGCGCGAGGGAAGGGGTGGCCCGGTGCGCTACCTGAGCTGTCCGGCCAGGACGTGGGAGACCGCGTCACGGCGTCCGCACCCCGGACTGCGGCCGGGCGTGATCTCCTACCACGGGTACCGGTTCGCGCTCGCCGGACCGCGCAGGCGGCTGGAGGCTCCGGTCGGCGCGGTGACGCTCGTCCTGGGGTTCGGCAGCCGGGTGCGGATCACCGGTCCGGTGGCCCCGGCAGCCACCTTCGGCGCCTGCCTCGCCGGGCTGCACACGGCGGCCTCCTTGGGCGAGCACGACGGACGGCTGCACGGCGTCGAGGTGCTTCTCACCCCGTGGGAGGCGTTCCACGTCTTCCGGGTTCCCCTCCACGAGCTGGCCGAACGGGCCGTCGAACCGCGCGAGTTGCTCGGCCGCCAGGTCGACCTGCTGACCGAGGCGCTCGCCGCGCTCCCCGGCTGGGCGAATCGCTTCGCGCTGCTGGACGACGCCTTCACCCGGTGGTCGGCCGCCGGTCCGGCCTGCTCGCCGCAGGTCGTACGGGCCTGGGACGAACTGGAGCGCACCGGCGGACGGGTGCCCATCGCGCAGCTGGCGGCCGATGTCGGCTGGAGCACGCGGCAGTTGGAGAACCGCTTCCGCGACCAGATCGGCCTGCGCCCCAAGGCCGCCGCCCGGGTGCTCAGGCTCCAGCACGCACTGCGGCTGCTGGCCGCGCACCGGCCGCCCGCCCAGGTCGCGGCGGCCTGCGGCTTCTACGACCAGGCGCACTTCGGCGGCGAGTTCAAGGCGATGACCGGCCGCACCCCGCTGGAGTTCGTCACCCAGCGCTCCCGCCTCGCGGCCACCGGCCCGCCGGTGTTGGACCGGCTCGCGGGGGCGGTGACCAGTCTTGTGCTGACGGGTTGAGAGGGCGGCCCGCGGACGCGGACGTGCGTCTTTCCGCCACCGCACGGCATCGCACGAAAGAGTGCGGATTCTTCCAATACCGGCGTCACCCGGTGCGGCATCGTTCTGCCCGGAGCAGGCGTCCCGTTCGAAGGGAGGGCGGGGACGGCGCCGTGCGGGCAGGCGCGCCTTGGTCGTGGGGAACGGGAGAACCCGCGGCGAAGGCGGCCGTGACCGATCGGGAACGGTCCTGGGCCGATCGGTAGCGGACGATCGGCAGGCACACCGATCGCAACGCCCTCGCGCCGGGCGACCTCCGCCACGCCGCTCCCGCCCGGGGGCTCGGCCCCGGGTGCCGGGCGGGCGACACCGTCCGCCGGGCGTGCGCCGCAGGTCCCGCCGATTCCCCGGGACCTGCGGCGGCACGCCCCTTCCGGCCTCGCCCCGGCCGCCGCCCTGCCGCGTACGCGGGTTGTTGCACGAGCGGCTAGTCCCCGGCGGACGGCTCTACACTGGTTGCAGAAGGGCCCGCAGCGAGCCGTGAGGAGGCAGGCCCGATGTCGCAGCAGAACCACTCCGACGCCCCGGCGGACGCGCTCGCCCAGGGGTGGTGCGCGCTGGCCGCGCTGCACGCCCGCATCGAGAGCCGTATCGAACGGGCCCTGCAGTCGGCCCACGGCCTGGGTGTGACCGAGTACTCCGTGCTGCGCGTGCTCAGCCGCCAGCAGGGCTACCACATGCGGATGCAGCAGCTGGCCAACGCCGTCGTACTCAGCCAGAGCGCCACCACGCGGGTGGTGAACAAGCTGGAGGACCAGGGCCTGCTGACCCGCTACCTGTGCGCGACGGACCGCCGCGGCATCTACACCGAGGTCACCGAGGCCGGCCGCCGGCTGCTGGAGGAGGCCCGTCCGACCAACGACGCGGCGCTGCGCGAGGCCCTCGCCGAGGCCTCCGAGGTCCCCGAACTGCGCCCCTTCGTCGAGGCCGTCCAGGCCGCCGAGCCCGCGGCCACCGGGGCGGCCGCCTGAACCCCGGCCCGCGTTTGCCCCTGTAACCACCAGTACGTACAGTCCTGGTATGGACACGGCGGAACGGCTGATCGAGAGCACCCGCGAGCTGCTGTGGGAGCGCGGCTACGTGGGCACCAGCCCCAAGGCGATCCTGGAGCGGTCGGGCGCCGGGCAGGGCAGCATGTACCACCACTTCAAGGGCAAGCCCGACCTGGCCCGGGCCGCGCTTGAGCGCACCGCCGAACGGATGCGCGCCGAGGTCGGGGCGCTGCTGTCCGGGCCCGGGAGCCCGCTGGAGCGGATCACGGCCTATCTGCGGCGGGAGCGGGAGGTGCTGCGCGGCTGCCCGGTGGGGCGGATGACCATGGACCCGGAGATCATCGCCGCCCCCGAGCTGCGCGCCCCGGTCGACGAGCTCTTCGTCTGGCTGCGGCAGCGCCTCGCGGAGGTGGTGGCCGAGGCCCGGAGGGAGGGCGAACTGCCCGCCGCGGCGGACCCCGCCACCACGGCGGCCGCCATCGCGGCCACCTTGCAGGGCGGTTACGTTCTCGCCCGCGCCGCGGCGAGCCCCGAGCCCTTCGACCGGGCCGTCGACGGCATCCTCGCCCTGCTCGGCGCCTCCGGGGCATGACGGCTCTTGCGAGCCGGGCATTCTTCCCAGTCGGGACACAATTGTCACAACTACGCTGATTCCCCGTCACAGCCGACTCACAGCCCCCGTTTGCCAACGGAGTGTGCCACCGACAGGGCGCAGGGTGGCCAACCGAAGCCACCGCCTCGGGAGGTACGCCATGGCCGACCGCACCCTGTGGTCCTACGCCCAGATCGCCGCGCACATCCGGGTGCGCACCGACACCGTCCGCTCGTACCGCAAACACGGCCTCCTGCCGGATCCGGACGTCGTGGAAGGCGGCAAGCCGTTCTGGTACGCGGACACCATCCGGCTGTGGAGCGCCCGGCGGCCGGGGAACCGCTCCCGGCGCGGCCCGGAGGGCTGACACCGTGCGCGGCGACACCGGAGCCCCACTTGGAAATACCCCCACCCGGTATACAGTTGGCAGCGGTGACGCACCGGTCACCCACGCCCCGGAGGAGAACCATGACCACCGACAACTCCCAGCACCCCGCCGCCGACTCCGGCTCCGGCCCGGGCGCCGTCGCCACCGCGTCCGGTCAGGGCGTCACGGTCGTCTACACCGTCTCCGGCATGAGCTGCGGCCACTGCGAGAAGGCGATCGGCGAGGAGCTGTCCGCCCTGCCCGGCGTCACGGGCGTCACGGCCGACGCCGCGAGCGGCCGGGTCTCGGTCACCTCCGCCACCGCCCTGGACGACGAGGCGGTACGCGCCGCCGTGGACGAGGCGGGATACGAGCTCAC
>CAYNNX010000184.1:0-13345 GCA_964398515.1 uncultured Streptantibioticus sp.
GTCCGAAACAGCCGTAGCAGCCGCGGCCGTAGGCGGGGCAGATAGCGCCGCACCCCGCGTGCGTGACCGGGCCCAGGCAGGGGGTGCCGTGGGCGACGGTGATGCAGGTGGTGCCGCGCCTCTTGCACTCGAAGCAGACGCTGTGGTCGGGGATGTTGGGTTTGCGTTCGGCCAGGTAGGCGGTGATGACTTCGAGGAGCTGGCGGCGGTCGATGGGACAGCCGCGCAGCTCGAAGTCGACCGGAACGTGTGCCGAGATCGGCGTCGAGGTCTCCAGCGTGGCGATGTACTCCGGGCGGGCGTAGACGGCGGCGCGGAACTCGGCGACGTCCCCGAAGTTGCGCAGCGCCTGGATGCCGCCCGCGGTGGCGCAGGCCCCGATGGTCACCAGGCGCCGGGAGATGCGCCGGATGTGCCGGATCCGCTGGGCGTCCTCGGCCGTGGTGACCGACCCCTCGACCAGGGACAGGTCGTACGGCCCGCGGCCGGTCAACTCCGCGCGTTCCCCGTCGGGGCCCTCGGCGGCGGACATCTCCAGGAAGTGCTCGATCCGTACCCTGTCGGCCAGGCCCAGCAGTTCGTCCTCGCAGTCGAGCAGTGTCAGCTGGCAGCCGTCGCAGGAGGCGAACTTCCACACGGCGAGCGTCGGCCGCGAGTCGACGTCCGGTCCGGTGCCGGTGTCCATCTCACAACTCCCGTACGGCGAGGAGTGGTTCAGCGCGGTCGTAGCCGACGACCGGGCCGTCACGGCACAGCAGGAGCGGGCCGAGCTGGCAGTGGCCGCAGTGACCGGTACCGCAGCGCATGTTGCGTTCCAGTGACACCTGGATGCGGTGCGGGGGCAGGCCTCGGTCCATCAGGGCGCGTGCGGTGTGGCGGATCATCACCTCGGGCCCGCACACCGACGCGCGCGTCCGCTCCGGTGCGATGGCGAACCGGTCCAGCAGCGTGGTGACGACCCCCACCGCGCCGTGCCAGCCCGGACCCGGGCGGTCGACGGTCACCGCCACCTGGGCGGAGTCGCTCCAACGCACCAGCTCTTCGCCGTAGACCAGGTCGTCGGGGCTGCGTGCGCCCACCAGGACTGCGAGTCGGCCGTACGCTGCGGGCCGGTCGAGGACCGCGTGCACCACCGGACGCAGCGGTGCCAGCCCGATGCCGCCCGCGACCACCAGGACGTCGTGGCCGGCCGCCGCCTCCAGGTCCCAGCCGGTGCCGTACGGCCCGCGCACACCCACTCGGTCGCCGGCGCGGAGCCCGTACAGCGCCGTGGAGACCGCACCGACCGCGCGTACGGTGTGCACCAGCCCGCCGTGGCGCCCCCGCAGGGCGCTGACCGAGATCGGCACCTCCCCGACCCCGAAGGCGTAGACCATCGCGAACTGCCCCGGGCCGAACGGCGGCAGCGTCGGCCCCGCGGGCACCAGCTCCATCGAACGGGTGTCGGCGGTCTCCGTCCAGACCGCGGCGACCCGGTACGGCAGCGGAGGCGTCACGGTGTCCATGCAAAGCCGCTTCCATGCGGCGCGTACAGGTCCAGCAACCTGATGCGGGTGGCTTGCAGGCGCTCGGCGACGACCTCGGTGAAGCGGCGCATCAGGACGTACCCGAGTTCGGGGTCGGCCGCGCACAGGCCGAGGACGTCGGCGGCGGGGAACTCCGTCGCCTCCACCGCGGTCACCGTCTGGGCCCCCAGGTGCCAGCGGTGCGGCGGGGAGATCCAGGACCAGCCGAGCAGTTGGCCCGGGCCGAGCGTCTCCACCACGGGCGCCGGGTGCCGGCCGGGGACATAGAGGTCGAGGGCGACTTCGCCGGAGCGCAGCAGCCAGAAGCGGTCGGCTTTCCCGCCCTCGTCGAACAGCCGGGTGCCGGCTGGGAACGAGACGTCCTGCCCGATGGCCAGCAGCCGTTTGCGGTGTGCGGTCGGCAGGAAGCTCAGCGGCGACGGCAGGTCGGTCACGGGGCCTCCCCGGCGGCCTGGGACTGCGCCCAGTCGTGCAGGGCGGCGGCCTCCTCGGTGATGTCGATGGCGACCGGGCACCACACGATGCAGCGGCCGCAGCCCACGCAGCCGGAGGAGCCGAACTGGTCGTACCAGGTGCCGAGTTTGTGGGTCATCCACTGCCGGTAGCGGCTGCGCGAGGACGCGCGCACCGGGCCGCCGTGCAGATGGGAGAAGTCGAGGTCGAAGCAGGAGTCCCACAGCCGCCACCGTTCGGCGTGGTCCCCGGTCAGGTCGGTGACGTCCTCGGTGGTGGTGCAGAAGCAGGTGGGGCACACCATGGTGCAGTTGCCGCAGGTCAGACAGCGGGAGGCCACGTCGTCCCAGCGGGGGGCGTCCAGCGTGCCGGCCATCAGTTCGTGCAGGTCGGCCTCGGGCATGGTCCGTCCCATGCGGTCAGCGGCGGAGGTGACGCCCGCGCGGGCGGCCTCCTGAGTGGCTGCGTCCGCGGGACGGGCGGGCAGTTCCGCGAGGATCCCGGCGCCCTCCTCACTGCCGCTGCGGATCCAGAAGCGGTGACCGCCGTCGTCCACCACCTCGGTCATCACCAGGTCGTAGCCCGGCCCGGCCGCGGGCCCTGTGCCCATCGAGACGCAGAAGCAGGTGCCGCCGGGCTCTGTGCACTCCACCGCCACCAGGAACGCTCCGGAGCGCCGTCCCCGGTAGACGGGGTCGCGGTGCGGCCCGCCGGTGAGCACCCGGTCCTGGATGGCGATGGCCCGCAGGTCGCAGGAGCGCACGCCGAGGAACGCGTACCGCGGAGGCGGGGTGTCGTCGGCGGTGAACACCGTCTCGTCCCCCACGCGGTCGGCACGCCACTGCCGCACCCTGGCCGGGTGCAGGAACGTCTTCCACGACTGCGGGCCCGCCGCGTTGGCAAAGGCCGCACCGTCCGGCCGCTCACGCAGCCGGTACTGCCCGGCCTCCAGCTCCACACCCCATCCGTAGGGCAGCTGATCGGCCGACTCCAGCTCCGCCAGCACGATCGCGCCGTCCCGCACAGTAGGCCCGACCACCGTGAAGCCGCGCCCGACCAGCACGTCCACCAGGGCGGCCATGCCGTCCTTGCCGATCACCATCCCGTCGGACGCGGGGGGCGACGGGGCGTTCACGTCGGTGACCGCGTTCATGACCTCTCCCTCGGCGCCACGGAGGATCCGTGGGGCATCGTCGGTGACCCATGGAAATCCACACGCGCAGGATTTCCGGCACGACACCGCGTCGATAGGGCCGTACGGGCCCATCCGCAGGTCCCTTTGTCGCAGCCGTACTCAGCCGGGCGAGGGGCGGCGGTGGAGTCTCCATGGGCCGTGCCCCGCGCGCCACGGCCGTCGTCAGCCCTCCGTACCGCGGACGACGACCACCGGGCACTGGGCGTGCTCCACGCAGTGGTGGCTCACGGGGCACGATGCGACCGCCGCCTGCGTGCGGCCCGCTCCGCCCCTTGCCCGGGAAAGGGGCTGGACGGCCCCCAGCCGTACCCGCTGAGCCCTGTGCCGCGCCGAGGCGGTCGGCTTGACTGGAGTTGACGAGGAGGACGGAGCGGGGACGCGGAGCAGCGGAGTGAAGCCGCGCACCGCGCAGGCCGCACCCGCGAGAAGTGGGGTGTCCTCCTCGCCTCGTTTCTGTCATCCGAAGGGCACGAAGGCAGATCCAGCGATGAGCACCAGCGTTGCCACGCGGAAGACGGTGGTGGGCGTCGACGGTTCCGACTGGTCGGATCGGGCCGTCGAGTGGGCGGCGGGCGAGGCGGAACGTCGTGGCTGCCCGCTGCGCGTGGTACACGCCGTCGGCACGAGCCCGTCGCCCGCGTCGAGTCACACCTCCGAGGCGCTCCAGCCGGCCGTGCAGGCCGCACGCACCCTGCTGGACGACGCCGTCGAACAGATCGCCGCTCACCACCCCGGGCTGCGGGTGTCTACCGTTCTCGCCCACGACTCCCCGGCATCCGCCCTGCTGGCGGAGGCCGAGGACGCGGCCCTGATCGTGCTCGGCACACGGGGGCGCGGCGGATTCTCCGCCCTGTTGCTGGGTTCTGTCTGCCTGCGGGTTGCGTCCCACTCCACCTGTCCGGTCGTCGTGGTACGCGGCCGTGCCGACATCGGGAGCGCCGGGAGCGTGGTGGTCGGTGTCCAGGACGTCCGGGACAGCGAAGCGATCCGGTTCGCCGCCGACACCGCCGCCCGGTGGAAGGCGTCGCTGCGCGCCGTGCACGCGTGGGAGCCGCTCAGCGAGGTGGGTCGCACGGTCACACAGGTCGACACCGTTCGAGAGCTTCGGCAGACCCATGCCGACCTGCTCTCCCGGACCGTCGAGGCGGCGGATCTCCGCTCCGTCCGTCCCGATGTCGTCGTCGAGCGAGAGGTGGTCGACGGCGGAGCGGCCGCGACCTTGGTGGAGGCCTCGGGGCGGACGGACCTTGTGGTGGTCGCCGCGCACCGGCCAAGCGGCCCGGTAGGTCTGCGTCTCGGCCCGGTGGTCCATGCCGTGCTGCACCACGCGCAGTGCCCCGTCGCCGTGGTGCCGGATCCCGTCCGCTGACGGTGAGCACACGCCGTGCCCGTCCACCCCGAGGAGCTTTTGACGCGCCGTTGGGCCATGGGCAGGGCGGCCTCGGCGGACGTGACGCCGGCGTCGATCGTGACCACTGGGGTGGACAAGGTCCTCCCACGCTCAGACGTGGCGGTCAGTTGTGGGGGACCACGGCGACGGGACAACACGCGTGGTGCAGCAGGGCGTGGCCCACGGGACCGATGCGGGTGCCTGCCGCAGGCCGCTCTGTCCAGCGCCCGATGACCAGCATGCCTGCGAGCGAGGCGGCCTCCACCAGGTATCGCGCGGGGTGCCCCATCGCCAGCTGCTCGGTTACGGCGACGCCGGGGAACTTCTCACGCCACGGCAGCAATGCCCCCGACATCGCCAGCCCCTCCCGCTGCTGCTCGGACACCAGAGCGGCACGGCCCCCCTGCTCTGCCGGAGCCGGCGGTTCCCAGGCGTGGATGACGCGCAACGGCGCCTTGCGGCAGGCCGCGGCCGTGAAGGCGAACTCGGTCACCTGCTCGCACGGGTGCCCCAGATCCAGCCCGAGGAGCACCTCGCGCGGCTGAGCCCACGGCAGCGGTACGACGGCGGCCTCCAGCACCCGTTCGCTCTCGGCCAGCTCACCGCCGCGCACCAGCACCACCGGGCGCTCCGCGCGGGCCAGAACGGCCAACGCCACCGAACCGACGAGGAATCCCGACACGGCGCCGAGTCCTCGGGAGCCCAGGCCCAGCAGCTCGGCGTGGCTCGCAGCCTCAACCAGCGCCGACGCCGGATGGTCCTCGATCCGCTCACCGCTGATCCGCAGGCTGGGATACCGCCCTTGGACCATGGCCACGGCCCCCTCCAACACGCTGTCGGGCGGCATGGGTTGGACATCGGGCTGCGGAACTCCGACGACACGCGGCATCGGCCGTTCGACCACGTACACGATGCGCAGCGGAAGTTCGCGCCGCAGGGCCTCACGGGCCGCCCAGTCCGCCGCGGCCAGGCTGTCGGGCGAGGCGTCCACACCCGTGATCACCGGGCGCTCCATGACACGACCTTCCTGACCCGGGGCGAGTCAGTCCCGCTGCGGTACGACCGCCACCGGGCACGGGGCGTGGTGCAGCATGGTGTGGTTGACCCGGCCGAGCTGCAGGCCGAAACCGCCGCTGCGCCGCCGCGCACCCACCACCAACAGATCGGAGGCGACTGCGGAGTCCAGCAGCACCTTGCGAGCCGCTCCTTCTACCGCGGAACGGCGGACCTCGACTTCCGGATGCCGGGCCGTCGGTCCGCGCAGGGCGTCCTCCAGTACCTGCTGCGCGCGACGGAGCCGCTCCCCCGCCGACCCCTCCCCGGCGCCCGGTTCGAGCTCGGGAGGCTGCGCCCAGCGCCAGGCGTGGACCGCCTCCACCCCCGCACCGCGGACGGCGGCCTCCTGCACGGCGAACTCGACCGCGGCATGCGACTGGCCGTCGTCGGAGACGGCCACGGTGATCCACCGGTACACGCCCTGGCGCTGCCGCTCGCCACCGCGCACCACGAACACCGGGCAGCGGGCCCGCGCCGCGGTCGCCAGGCCGACCGAGCCCAGCAGCAGGGCCGCGATCTCTCCGCGCCCGCGTTGCCCCAACGCCACCGCGAAGGCGTGCTCGCTCTCGGCGATCAAGGCGCTTGCCGGGTCATAGGGCAGCACGGCGGAGGTCACCGACAACCCGGGCTGCCGCTTCCCGGCGCGCTCGGCGGCGGACGAGACGATGTGCTCGGCCAGGATCTCCCCCGACGAGCGGACCACGGTGCTGGACGGCAGACCGGCCTCGTAGCGCTCCCACAGCGATGCGTAGACGACGCGTAGCGGTACCCCGTGACGTGCCGCCTCGTCAGCGGCCCAGTCGACCGCGTCCAGGCGGTGGTCCGAACCGTCCGTGCCGACCACCAGCGGCTCCTTCATCCTCTCCGCCACCTCTCCAGCGCCCTCGATCCGTCCATGACACCGGCCTGCTCTGGCACCGTCGCACGGTGCGCCTGCGGTGGGGCTGGGCGCTTCAGGCCGTATCGACGCCGTTCGGCCCACACCCGAGGACAGCGCAGGCCCAGGACCTCCGGCCTCGATCGGAGCCGAATGTCCCGGGCGAAGGCCCGAGCAGGCCCTGCCCGGTCCCGGCCGCCGTGCGCGACGCTGCCAGCAGAAGGCCCTCGGTCGGGGGCGGGTACGTCGGGAAGCGGTGACAGACATGGTTCCTCCCCTGGTCGTGGGCACCGACGGCTCCGACGCCTCGCTGCGAGCAGTGGACTGGGCGGCCGACGACGCGGCCCGCCGCCAGGTGCCGCTGCGAGTGGTGCACGCGTCCTTGTGGACCCGGCAAGGAGGCCAGGCGCCCCCGGCCGTCGAGGACATCGCCGCGTCCGCCGTCGAACGTGCCGCGTCACGCCACCCAGGCCTCGCGGTGACCGCCGAGGTCCTCGCCGACGACCCTGTCGAGGCGCTCATCGGGGACTACAGGCACATCCTCGCGGTCGTCGTGGGCACCCGCGGCCGGGGCGAACTGGCGGACCTCCTGCTGGGCTCGGTGAGTCTGTCGGTCGCCGCGCGGGCCCGGTGCCCCGTCGTCGTGGTGCGCGACGGCCGGGCGCACGCCGACAGGGGGATCGTCGTGGGCGTCGCCGGGTCGGACCGGGATGCCACCGCCGTTCGTTTCGCCTTGGAGGAGGCCGCCCTGCGCGGCTGTGGCGTGACCGCCGTGCACGCCTGGATGCTCCCGTTCATCGAGGCGCCCACGGCCCACACCGGCCAGCTCGACGACGCCCGGCGCTCCCGGGCACTGCAGGCAGAGGGACGCCTGGAGGACGCCCTGCGCAAGCCGTCAGCAGAGTTCCCGGACGTGGTCGTACATCGTGTCGTCTTCGAAGGCCACGCCCGGACCGCGCTGCTGGGAGCCTCCAGGGGCGCCGATCTTCTCGTGGCGGGCGCACGGCGCCGCGACGCGACCGTCGGGATGCAACTGGGCACGGTCAACCACGCGCTGCTCCACCACGCCCCCTGCCCCATCGCGATCGTCCCCCACCAATGACGGCCCCATGGAGGCACGATCACGGCGCGTTCGGCATGCTTCCCCGGAGGACCTCCGCCGCCGACCGCCGTGGTGCCGCCGCCCCTTCGGGCCCGTATCCGAGGCGGACCAGCATCTGCACGTGATGGGGTCCGCGGTGCACATCGCGCAGCGCCCAGCACAGGGCGTGCCACTCCAGCGCCTGGTGCAGCAAGGATGCCCGCATTTTCTGGGAGGTCGCGACCAGCAGGACGTGTTCGAGTGCTTGTCCCGCCCGCAGCCATTCGGCCGGCGTGTCACCGGATGTGGAGAGCACGGCGAGGGTGGGGAGATGAGCTTCTCCAAGGTCACGGCGTCGAGTTCGGGGTCTGCATGGCGTCCTCCTCCGGGGCCCGGCTCGTGCCGTCGGGCGCCAGGGGCGGAGTGAGGTCATGGTGCTGGGCAAGGGTCGGAGGTCCCGGTTCCCCGTGCCGTGGGCAGCCGTACACCGCTGCGCTCGCGTCAGAGCCGGCGACAGGGCCGAGCCGACCCCGGTGCGGCTCGGCGCAGGCGCCGCGGAGGGGCGCGGTCTCAACGCAGACTCCGCAGGTACGGGTCACGGGGTTGACGTGGCTCCAGCCGTACGCGCGCGTCGAGTACCAGGACGCCGTCCGGGCGGGCGACCACGGGGTTGAGATCCGTCTCGGCGAGTTGCGGCAGGTCGCACGCCATGCGGGAGAGCCGGGACAGCAGATCCTCCAGGCCCGCCAGATCCACCGGCCCGCTACCGCGGTACCCGAAGAGCAGCGGGGCACAGCGGGGGGCGCAGATCAGCGCGTGGACGTCGACATCGGTGAGGGGAGCGAGGCGCGCGGCGTGGTCGGCGAGGACGCCGGTGGCGGTACCGCCGAGGCCGAAGAGGACCAGCGGGCCGAAGACCGCGTCCTGGACCACGCCCGCCACCAGTTCGATCCCGCGCCGCGCCATGGGCTGGACGACCACGCCGGACATCACGTCACCGAAGCGCCGCCTGAGGTCGCGGTAGGCACCGCGCACCTGCGCGTCTCCCTCCAGGTCGAGGATGACGGCGCCCTGGTCGCTCTTGTGCAGCAGACCGGACCAGTGAGCCTTGAGGGCCGCTCGTGTCCCGGGCGGGGCCAGGCGGGCGGCGGCGTCGACCGCCGCCTGAGCGGTCTCCGCCCAGGCCCACGGGGACTGCGGGATGCCGTAGTGGCCGAGGAGCGTCGCGCACTGGCGCGGGTCCAGCCAGCCGCCGTCGGGATGCGCGGTGAGGTACGCGTCCACCAGAGCCTTGGCAACCGCCGTCTCGATGCCCGGCGCATCCGGAACGGTGCCGGAGGGCTGGGCGAGCCAACGAGCGCGGGCCGCCGCGTGAGACAGGGCGCGGGCGGCCGACGCCGGATCGCTGTACGCGGGTACCTGGGTGCCGTCCTCAGCGGCCAGCAGCCGCACGCGTTCGGCCTGGTCGAGGAGGACCGCGGTGACCGTGCGCGTGCGACGCCCCGGCGCGCGGACGAGCGCCTGCACGGGGTCGTCGCCGGTCGCCGCGGCGGGCGCGGTCGGCACCAGGGGCACCAGGACGGCGTCGACCGCGCCCTGGACGGTCAGCCGGTCGAGGCAGGCCCGCAACGCCGCCTCACCGACGCGCGCGGTGGCGTCGACCGGGTTGCTCGCACAGGCGCCTTGCGGCAGGAGCCCGAGGAGTTCGGCGACGAGCTCGCCAGGGAGCTCCGGCACGCTGAGCCCGGCTTCCACGCAGGCGTCGGCGGCAAGGACGCCGAGCCCGCCGGCATTGGTGACGACGGCCACCCTGTCGCCTTTCGGCAGGGGCTGGGAGTGCAGCAGGGCGGCGGTGTCGAGGAGTTCGCCGATCGTGGCGGCCGCGGTGATCCCGGCCTGGGTGAACAGGGCGTTGCGCGTCATGGTCCGCGTAGCGGCGGCCGCCGTGTGGGATGCGGCGGCGCGGCGGCCTGCCTCGGAGCGACCCGCGTCGACGGTGAGCACCGGCATGCGGCGGGCCACACGGCGGGCCGTACGCGAGAAGACCCGCGGGTTGCCGAACGACTCCAGGTGCAGGATGGCCAGGTCGGTGCGGCCGTCGCTCTCCCACCACTGCAAAAGGTCGTTGCTGGAGACATCCAGCTTGTCGCCGAGCGAGACGAAGTCGGACACGCCGATTCCGAGACGGCAGAGCCCGCCGAGCAGGGCGATGCCGACGCCCCCGGACTGCACGGCGACACCTGCCGTGCCGGCTGACGGCCGGCGTGCGGCGAACGTCGCGTCCAGGTGCACCGCCTCATCGGTCGTGGCGACGCCGAGGCAGTTCGGCCCAACCAGCCGGACCCCGTAGTGCCGACATTCGGCCAGCAGTCGCGCCTGCTCGCGCCGATCGAGGCCGGAGGACAGCACCACCAGGGCCCGCACGCCGGTCCGGCCGCACTCCTGCGCGACCTCAGGCACCGCTGCCGCGGGTACGGCGATGACCGCCAGGTCCGGCGGATGCGGGATCGCCTCCACCGTCGGATAGGCGGGCACCTGCTCGACGACGTGCGCGTGCGGATTGACGGCGTACAACCGCCCGGGGAAGCCTGCGGCGCGGATCTTGCGCAGCACGGCCCTGCCGACCGAGCCGGGCTTGGTACCCGCTCCCACCACAGCGACGGATCGCGGCCGCAACAGGGGACGCAGGCTCGCGACGTCCGCCCTCGCCGCCCGTTCGTCGAGCGCCGACAGGAAACGCTCGTCCTCGTCCAGGGTGACGATGCAGCGGACTTCCGGGCCGTCGAAGTGGCGTTCGGTGCGCAGTCCGAGGTCGGAGAAGACCTTGAGCACCGGGTGGTTGTCGGCCAACGCGTCGGCGGTGAACACGCTGATCCCCTCATGGCGAGCGGCGGCCACCAGATGCTCCAGGAGCAACGTGCCGACGCCGCGCTCATGCCAGGCGTCCGCGACGGCCAGGTCGATCTCGGCCCCGACCGGGCTGGCCTCAGCCGCTTCCCGCTCGTACTCGGCGATCCCGACCACCTGGCTGTCGACGATGGCCAGCAGCGCCTCGTAGCCGGGGGTGCCGCAGCGGCCTACGCGGTCCGCGGCCTGCTCCGCCGCCCGGAGGCCGGAGGAGAAGAACCTCCGGCGCAGACTCTCAGCCGACATCCCCTCGTACAGCGACCTCACCTGCTCGGCGTCGTCCGGGCACGCGGGCCGGATGTGCACGGTGGTCCCGTCGGTCAGCAACGCGTGGACTCCTGCTGTCTGCGACAACGGGTTGGACATGGCGTCCCTCCTCCGCAGGCGCTGCCATCACGCTGCGGCCGGCGGAGTCACCATGCCAGGGCCGACCAGAACCCTCCACCGGCCCGGTCGGCCCCGGCACAGCGCCCGGTCGGCGGCGGCACCGGGCGCAGGCACGGCGGTCAGCCGAGCGCGCGTGGTCAGGGCGTGGCGCTGAAGGTCGCGAGGAGAGCGTCGGCGGCCCGTGGACGGTGGACGAGGTGGCAGACGCAGCTCGGGCCGCTCGACCTCCCCGGCAGACGACGCTGCCCAGCAGGCGGGCGATCACGCACCCACTCCCCCAGCCGTGCCAACTCGGTCTGCAGCCGCCGCAGTTCTTGCCTGTACGCCGACTTCGACGGGTGGGCCGGAGCTGCACCGTCGTGGCTCACCTCGGCTGCTCCGCAGCGGTGCTCCCCTGCGTGTCGTCGATCTCGGCGTCCAGGCGGTCGTCGACGCTCACCACACCGTCGACAGTGCGGCACAGGCGTACCAGGACCGGGATCAGGCTCTTGCGGCCGAGCGTGCCGCTGAGCCTGACCTGGCCGTCGTTCACCTCGACACCGACAGCCGAGGGAAGCTCGTGGAGGGTGCGCACCAGCACATCCTCGATGATCTCCTCGCGGATGGCGTGGTCGTGGCGGAGGAAGATGCGCAGCAGATCGGCGCGGCTGACGATGCCCACCAGCCGTCCGGTCTCGTCGACCACCGGAAGGCGCTTCACGCGGTGCTCCTCCATCGCCCGGGCCGCCTCCACCACACTCCACTCCGGGCGGGCGCACACCGCCGGGCTGGTCATCAGGCCTTCCGCAGTCGTCGCCTCGTACTTGGCCCGCGCCATGGGCCCAAGGGCAGGCGCCTGGAAGCGTCCTCCCGGATCGCTCTGGTCGGCCTCCTTGGCGAGCAGATCGGCCTCCGAGACCACACCCACCGGACGGTCGGCGGAGTCCACGACCGGGATGGCCGTGATGTCGTACTCCTGAAGCAGGCGCACGATCTCGGAGAACGGGGTACCGCGCTGTGCCTGGACGACCGTGCGGGTCATCAGGTCGCCGACGGTCCGGTGCTGCAACATCAGGACTCTCCTCCCGTGCGGGGAAGCACGGACGTGTGGGTCGGTTCGCAGGGGCGTCACCTTCGGCGCCACGGGACCGGTCGTAAGCGGCCTCGTGGTGCTCCGTGCGATGCCGACTGCCCTGCTGCCTGGTAGCTGCGTCTCCTACCCTCCCGTGAACCTCGCGGAAGATGCAGGGACGGCTGGGGTCGCCCAGTAGGCCGAAAGTCCCTGTCGGTGGCAAGGAGTTCCCGGCCGCTGTGATGCCCCCACCCCCGCACCAGCACTGTGGGGGGGCCGGAGTTGCTCCGGACCAACCGGTGAAGCTGCGGGAGTGAGGTTGAGTCGGGGTGGCGGCTTTCCGGATCTTCAAGAAACCTTCAGGCACTCGGCGAGCAGGTCGACGATGCCGCGCCAGGCCCGCTGTGCGACGTCGAGCGCCGCGTGGCCGCTGCCCCGCATCCGGTCGGGGTCGGCGAGCAGCGGCATGGGGTGATCTTGGTGGATCAGCAGTGCAGTTCGGCCTTCTCGTCCGGATCGCGCTCGTCCTCCTGGCCGTGCTGATCGGTCCAGGCGCCGACCGGGCCGGACAGGCCCGGCTCGTCCGCGCCGAGCTGGAGAGCGCCGCCCTTGAGCTGGTGCCGGCCGGGGATCACCGGGGCAGCTTCCGGGAGTCGCGCTGCCGGGGCACCCCGTGCTTGGCCAGCAACCGGTAGACGAATCGCTCGTTCACCCCGTACTCAGCCGCCAGGCGGCCGGCGAGCTCACCTGCCCGGTACCGATGCAGGATCCAGTGGCTCGGCTCGGATGGTTGGCTGGGTAATTGATCAGTGGTCTGCTGTCGGCAGGCTGTCTTCGAGATCCGAACTTGGTCGTGGTTGTGGTCGAGGGTTGGCGTGCAGGGGCTCTCGTCCGACCGCAGGCCGACCCGCAGAACTTCGGGCATCGCGATTTTGCCGTTCGGGCCTTTGGGACACTGGTGACCCGGCAGGATGATCCCGTGGAATCAACAAGCCGCGTCCGGATAGCCGTCCTCGGCTCCGAGGACGAGACCGCACCCAGATCGCTGCTCGACTGGCTGCATCACGAGGACGAGCTGCGCGGCCGCGTGGTGCTGGAGCGAGCGGCGCCACGACCCGGTGAGATGGGCGGACTGGTTGACGCGCTGGTGGTGGCGCTGGGCTCTGGAGGAGCGGGAGCGGTACCGACGTTGCCGCGGGCGGGTGACACCCATTTCGGGCGCCTGCGTCCCATTGCGCAGGTCGCCGCTGTGGGACATCCCAGAATTTCCCACAGTAGGACGGACGCCTGGACACCCACGAGTTCGCGGACCAATCTGCCTTACAGCCACTACCGATGTGGCATCGCACGGTCTTTGACACTACCGATAGTTCGTTGAATCCGGCGGTGGCGTGGGTTGACGGCAGTTCGGGTTGGTCGTAG
>CAYNNX010000185.1:0-3983 GCA_964398515.1 uncultured Streptantibioticus sp.
CCGACACCCAGCCCCTCACCGGCTGGGCGTTCGTCAAAGACCTCGCCGCCCGCACCGGCGCGGCCCTGGGCCCGACCCGCTGGGACACCGGCTCCGTCCTGGCCACCGTCGCCCTGCTGGCCGGTCCCGACCTCCTCACCCGCATCCTGCGCCAGCTCCCCTCCGGCTACGCGCTGCTGTTCGGCCGCGCCGAACTCACCCAAGCCCCCGGCGGGATAGTTGCGGTGGCGCCTCCGGGGCGGCATCGGCGCGCCTGGTGGTCGCCGCGGTGGTAAGCAGTACGGTGCTGTGCTCGCGGGCGCGCAGGTACGCGCGCAGCTGCTCGCCGGTCATCTCCGCGATGGGTTCTTGGCTGGCCGCCCACCCGGCCCGCGCGCAAGCGATCCACACCTGCGGTGCGCACTCGATGCTGGTCACCCCACTCGCCCTGCGCAGCACCGTGCTCGGACTGGCCTGCCTCTACCGCACCGCGCAACCGGACCCGTTCGACGAGGACGATGTCTCCCTGGTGCGCGAACTTGCCGACCACGCCGCCGTGCACCTCGACTGGTCTACCTGGTCAGATGATTGATCAGCGGGTAGGTGCGCTGGCTCTCTGCCGAAACTGGGCGGGCGAATAGCTGCACCTATGTTCGTCCTTGGCGGCTCAGTCGGCGATGACAGCGGCCTTCTCGATCAGTCGACGGGCTGCGATGAGTGCGCCATCGGTGCCCACCCGGCCTGCCAGGGTGCGGGCAGTCTTGATCACCTGGGGGGTGAGGGAACGGTGCAGTGCTGCGGTCAGGGAATCTGCCGTCACGTTGCCGACGGGGTGGACGCTACTGCCGATTCCAAGCTGGTCGGCGCGGTGAGCGAAGTAGAACTGATCGAACATCTGCGGGACGATCACTTGGGGCGCTCCGGCTGCGGCGGCCGTGGTGGTGCCTGCCCCTCCGTGGTGCACGACCGCTGCGACCCGCTGGAACAGCGCCTGTTGATTCACTTCTCCGATCACCAGGCAGTCGGTTGCGGCTTTGTCGAGGGAGAGCTCGGCCCAGCCACGGGCGAGGACCGTGCGGCGGCCAAGAGCGCGGGCGGCTGCGATCATGGTCCGGGCGGTTCCCTCGGGGGCGCGTACGCTGCCGAATCCGAAGTAGATCGGTGGCTCGCCGGCGTCGAGGAATTGTTCCAGCTCGGGTGAGAGCGGTCGGTGATCCGTCAGCATCCACGCTCCGGTCTGGAACACGTCCAGCTCTGATGGCTCGAGCCACGGCGCCAGAGTGGGATCGGCGGCCAGCCACGGGGTGTCCGTGAAGAGGTGACGGCTCACATCGCTAACCGGGGCGAGCCCGGCAGCCTCGCGCTGCGCGTTGAGCGCCGCGCCCCACATGACATTCCAGCGCTGTTCGTCCTGCGCCCACAGAGTCTGGTTGTCGACCGTGCCGTTCGTCGGCTTCTCTCCAAGCAATCCGAACACGGGCGGCGCATGATGCGGAGAAGGCAGCGTGATCGGTGCGAACGCGGCATAGACGTAGCCGATACCTCGCTGCTCGGCCACCGAGTGAGCGGCGATTGCCAAAGCACCGCCTCCCACGATCACGTCGCATTCCTCGGCGGCTGAGCTCACCGCCGCGAACTGATCCGCAACCGTGCCCTCAATCATCTGCCGCCGCTGCTCGGGCGTGGGCACTGCCCCTGTCGGGCGCTTGGCTGTGGCGCGCAGTTTCGGGCCGACCGGAACATAGATGATCCCCAGCGACTCCGCCCACTCCTGGAAGTCAGGAGGCGCGCACACTACAGCCTCCGTCCCAGCTCCTGCAGCTGCAGGGCCAGAGCGATCACCGGCTGGACTTCTCCCCGCGAGCCGATCGTGGACAACAGCACCCGCATGTTCACTCCCGTTTGCCTGCCGCGTCTTGTCACGCGGAGGGCCATGTTCGCCTGGTATGGGGGCCTTGCGGCAAGATCCCCCGTGCGATATACGGTGAAGTGGGAGATGGAGCGGGGCGTCGGCTCCCGCGCAACTGCCGAGATCGTCCCCCTGACGATCGCTGTGCAGTGCGGGGGGGAGGTCATGTCGAGGGCGGGAGCAGGGCTTCCTGGGTGGCCTGGTAGCGGTAGGACTCGGTGCCGGTCTGGATCAGGGTGCAGCGGAAGGTGATCAGGCCGGGCGATGCCCGGCCTCAACTGCCTATCTTTCCCATGTCCTTGGCGACTGCGGATACCCCCTCGGATGATCCGCAGCACCCGGCTCGTCGACCTGGTGAACACCATGGACCCCAAGCTCGTCGCCGCGGCGTTCGGCATGGACCCGCAAGCCACCCTGATCTATCTTGCCGACCATGTCGACCCCGGACGCCTCCCTGACCATGACAAATCGTCGTGACGGGTGAACCACCGACGTCTATCCTTCGCTGAATGACCGAGCACAGCCCAGAGCATCCTGAATCCCCGGAAATCATCGTCCGCTCTCAGGATGACCCGGACACCCGGGTCAGGCTCTTCGGCCGGTACTTTCCCGATGAGCACGGCACCGGCTTCGCGGTCGAGCTCTGCGCGGACGGGCTTCGTGCCCGCCTCGACTCGGTCGAGACCTGGGTCTGGGACCACGAGTACTTGCACGACTTCCTGGCCCGGCTCGCCGCTGACTTCCGTGGCTGGTACGGCGAACGCACCTGGAACACGAACCACCTCACACTGCGAGCCGTCTTCCGCTCTGGTGGTCACGTCGGCCTGACCTGGACACTCATGTCCCGGACCACCCAGGAGGATTCGTGGCGAGCCTCTGCCACCACGTGGCTGGAGGCTGGCGAGCAGATGACTGCCCTCGCCGCTGACGTGCGGGAGTTCCTCATGCTCGAGCGGGGTGCTCGTGACTGACCTGCAGCTGACCTGGACACTCAGCGGACACGGCTGGGCCGACTGCCGCGTGGCCGACGCGCGGGTGGAGGCCAGCCTCGCCGCCGCCGAGCAGAAACTCACCGCCATGCGCGACCTCGCGGCCAGGCACACCACCGTCCACCTCGGCATGCCCGACTTCCGCAGCAGTGCCGGACGTCTTGATGCCGAGCAGTGACAGTGGTGCCGCCTCGCATCAGTACCGTCGGTCCAAAGCCTCAACGAGACTGCGGAGTTCGCGCGACCGGCGGCGGGACATCGCCAGCATCACCGCATCGAGGAACTCGCGGGCCTGCCACGGGTCACCGCAACAGGCCCACTCCGTGCAGCCACCGCTCTCGTATTCCCACAACCGTCGATTCGGCTGGTGGACGAAGCTCCGCCAGCGCACCATCGCCGAGCCGGTCGAGCCCGGCCACAGGTACTTCTTCTGACGTTCGATCCGTCGAACCTCGGCGAGTGCTGCCGAGGAGAGGCCACGGATGGCCGTGATGTCGTCATGCGTCCGGCGCCGGCGCGGCAACTCGGCCCGGACGCGCCTGGGCCGCCTACGCGGCATGGGCCTTTCTGTTGATCGTCATGCTGGTCATCTTCCCATCTGCGGGCGCTACGCGACCAGCCCGGACTGACCCGCAAACCCTCCGAGCGCCTCGGACCAAGCCGCCGCAGAGCGCCGCCGCCCAAGCCCGGGCCGAGCAGGGCCTGCGCGAGATGATCCGCCGCAGGCAGCCCATTACCTTCCGTGGCCTCGCCCAGACCGCCGGGCCATGCTCCGGCGGGTCCTCAACGACGACTCCCTGCCTCTGCAGAGCCGCATCGTTGCCGCACTCGTTCTCCTCTATGCCCAGCCCGTGAGCCGCATCGTTCGCCTCACCATCGACGACGTAACCGAGGACGAACCCAATATCGCCGTCTGCCTGGGAGATCCATCGTCCCCCCTCCCGGAGCCCATCGCCGAGCTGATGCGGGCCTACCTCCGCTCCCGTGAGCACCTGCCCCACGAGGCCAGCCGGAGTAGGGGAGAAAGAGGCAATCGCAGTAAATGCGGGCTCCTCCGGCCGGGACCGTTGTACTCCCCGGGGCCCGCCACCCTGGCGGGTGGGGCG
>CAYNNX010000185.1:4083-13314 GCA_964398515.1 uncultured Streptantibioticus sp.
CCTCCGGCCGGGACCGTTGTACTCCCCGGGGCCCGCCACCCTGGCGGGTGGGGCGGGCCCGCTGGGCCGCGATCGACGTCGCCGGTGAGACTATGCCGAGCTCGGTCGAGGTCATGGGGTTGGCAGAGGCTAACCAGCAGCTTCGGCCTCGACGATGATGGTGCCTATGGTCGATTCCGGGCCGGGCCCCTCCGGACGGTCGACCTTCCACCAACCCAGCACGTCCTCGTACTCCGGCTGTGAGATCGCACGTCCTTCGACAGTCATCAGACGTCCCTGATACGCCTGGGCGTAACGTGCTCGAACCGAGTAGACGCCGGGTTCGTCAGGAACAGCGAGGTCGCACGACACATTTACCCACTCGGCCGGACCAGGGTTGTTTTCTGCCAGCGCCTCGACGTGCGTGCCGGCATTGACCACCTTCAAGCCGCCGCCGCTGCGCTGCATGCCGTTCCATACCGACGCCTGGGCTCGATCCTGGCCCGCCAGCCCAACGATCACCTGGTTGATGGCGTTGCCACACTCCCAGCAATCATGCAGCACGTCGAAAGTGACGTTGTGTGAACCTCCTCCGCGGACGTGTACCACGTCGGCCTGGCCATCGATCTTCACGTTGCGGATCTTGAACCGAAACCCCGTCCCGCCTCCGTACGGCTCGACCATCTCGGTATCGGGAGTGAGAGCCGTGGTTCGACGGACATCGCTGTGACTCATCTTGTCGGTCATATGCCAAGTAAACAGGTGGCCACTGACAAGGGCGGGCCCGGCCCGCAACGAGGTTGACACGCCAGCGTCTTCTGAGCCGCCGTACAGTACGACGCCGCGTTGGTGCCCGCTGGCTGACAACCGGCTTCAGTCGGCTGCCGACTCGTCCTCATCTTCGTCCAGCTCCAGTGCGTCCGGATCGCGCAGCGGGCGCAGGGGCGCCGGCGGCCGGGACGCTGGCGATGAAGCTATAGCGGCCGAGCAGGTTCAGGTTGCGGTGCTTGAGCGGGGAGAGCCGGGCGATGTCCTCGTCTCGGATCTCGTGACCCTCGGCCTTCAGCTGGACGACGGCGGCGTCGATGTACTTCGTTGTCCACGTTGACGATGGCGTTGAGGACCAGGCCGAGCGCCCCGAGCTGGACCTCCATCCCGTCGCGGTACGCCTGGTGGATGGTGCCGCGCTTGCCGTGGCACACGTCCCGGGCGACGTGTTGGACAACGGCGAGGACCTGGGTGTCCAGCGCCATCTCCGGCGCCTGATCCTGGTCAGGTAGGCCGACGCCGGCGGGGCCGTTAGCCGAGTGCCATATGCGTTCGATGTCGTAAACGTGCAGGTAGTCGTCGTTAGGGCAGGATCTCCAGTTGAACGGAGCTTTTCCTGCCTTGGAGGCCGGAAGTGAGGCAGTCCGTGGGCAGTTGCCGGGCCAGGCCGACCACGGTCCGGCGCACGTGGTGCCCCGTGCCGCGTCCGTCGGTGACCCGGCCGGATTGGAAGGCGGTCAGGACGCCCGCGACACGGGCCGTGGTGGCGCTGTCGATGGCAATCACCGACCGCCGCCCGTCGGCGTACCGGATGGTTTCCTCGCCGCTGCCGTTGGACACCGAAGCGCAGGACGCCAGGGCCGGGGTCGAGTCGAAGGAGCCGGTGGCCGCAACGGTGCGGCCGGGTCCGACGGTGCACGTGTACCGCACGTCCGCATGGTTGCGGGTCCACCGAGGCAGGAGGGTGAGCGGCGGGTCGTAACGGCTTTGGGCGTTGCCCGTGCAGGTGACGGCCTCGTAGCCGCCCGCTTCGGCCCAACCGGCCGGCGCCCACACCAACGACGAAACCACGAGCGCCAGGGACCCCAGCGTCACCGCCGTGCCACGCATTCCGAACACATGCCCTCCAACACGCCCTGCACCACCTGCTGACCTCTCCTGGCTACCCACCGGCCGCAGCCGCCACCGCAGCGCCTGGAAGCGCACCTCCCGCGCGCACTCGCCCGGGCGCGCGTCCCCATGCGCCTCTGCTCCCACCGGTCTCCGTCCCGTTGCCCCCCGGCCGCATGAGGCTCGGAGCGTGCCGGGTAGGGAGGGCGGGACGAGTCCTCGTCGAACTGAAGCGAGCAGGAGGAGACCCGAGTGGACCGTACGACCGTCGCATCTGCTATCAGCGCGACAGGGCGCGTCTTCGCCATGATGGACGCCGACAGGGACGGGGTCATCTCAGCGCACGATTACCTCTCCCGAATCGATCGGACCGTTCAGGCCACGGGGCGCGCGGCGGACGATCCGCTCGTCGTCACCGCCCGTGCCGAAGGCCAGAAGGCATGGAGGGCGATGGACGCGAACGGCGACGGGAAGCTGACTTTCGACGAGTACGACGCATGGGTGGACGCCGACAAGTTCGACAACATCTGCCGGTTCGCACTCGGATCCCTCTTCGACCTCGCCGACACCGACGGAGACGGCGCCCTGGACAAGACCGAGTTCACGATGCTGCGCACCGCGTTGAACAATCCGCCGGGCAACGCTGCCGCCGCGTTCGACGCATTGGACGCCGATGGTGACGGCCGGGTCGGCCGCGACGCGTATCTGGCGGCGATCCGCGCCTACATCGTCGGCGACAGCTCCCCGATGGGCGAGGCCCTGTACTAAGCCGGCTTCGACGCAGTTCGGTGCTGATCCTCGGATCCGGTCGCGTTGCCGCAGCATGGCCCGGTCGACGGCCTCGCCGATGGCGTCGATGTTGGTCTGGGTGCGCTGCGGGTAGTCCCGGTACTTCGCCTGACGCCAGACCAGCTCGATGTCGTTCAACTCCACGCTGCACAGCGGAAGATAGAACAGGTCACCCCGATCCTGGCCAGCTGCTCGCGGCGGCCCTTGAATGCCTTGGCCACGTGTGCGGAGGCGTTGTCCAGCACGATCGTGCACGGCCTGGGCCGCCGCCAGAGGGGCAGTGCGGTGCCGGTGCCGTCCGCGGCCAGGTCCAGGGCGGCGGCCCCGCCGGGCAGGTCGGCCAGGTGCGCGCAGACGAACTCCAGCAGTACGCCAGCGTCGATCTTTCCGCTGGTGCGCTGCCACACCAGGTCCGCCTCCGCGCCGACAGTCTGGGCACCGAGCACGTTGACGCGGCGGTTCTTGGTGTCCTCTCGGGGCACCAAGAACCGCTGTCCGACGCGGGACCAGGTGTAGCCGGTGGGCACGGTCGGGGCGAAGCCGGACTCGTCCAGGAAGATCAGATCGCGTTCTCCCATGTTCGCGTCCTGCCGCAAGGCCGCAAGTCCTCCAGCTGTGCCCGGGCGGCCTGCTGGAGGACGGGGTCGGCCTTGTGCCGCACGCTGTCGCGGGTGCGTTTCCAGCGGAAACCGTCGCGGCGCAGCAGCTCCCACAGCCAGTACGCGGAGATCTGAACCCCGCGCTGCTCGCGCAGCCAGTCGCGCAGGGCCGCGGCGCTCCAGGTCACCCCAGCCTCGGCGGAGACGTCCAGCAACTCGGCCAGCGCCGCACGGTCGTCTGGGGGAAGGACCTTCGCAGGGCGGCCGCACCGGCCGGGTGCATCTGTACGACGCGCAGGGTGAGACCGTCGCCGAGCGCGCCGGGAAGGTCTACGCGCGGCTCGACGCGGCGACGGCTGCCGCCGACGCGCTGTCCTGCCAGGAGTCTTCCTCCTGCCACGCGTGCCCATTCCAGATCCGGCGGTCCGGTGCTCCGGAGACATTCAGGGCGCGGGCCAGCCCTTCGTGCTCGCGGCGCCCGTCGCGGTCGTCATTCCACATGTCGGTTCCCCTCTCTCCGAATCACGGCAGGCTGTCAGGATGGCCTGACAGGCAGTCTCGCGTCAGGGTGCCCTGACAAGTTGACCGGAAGTCTCGGGGGTGAGGAACACGCGCGTCAGATCGTGCGCTACGAGCCCCAGCCGGTCCGTTATCGCAGATACGGGGGCTGGCTGATGCGGCGCGAGCGTGCCGCACCCGCGGTTTGTGACCTGTAGTGGTGGAACGGCATTTCGGGATCGCCGTGCAGCGGAGGTGCGGTCCTCATAGCGTGTCTACTCGCAGTCCGCGTACATGTGGGGAGGGTGCGGGGTGGATCCGGTATCGGTCGGGTTGTTGGTGGCGTTGGCAGGTGGCGCCGGTGGTGAGATCGGTCGGCAGGCGTGGGCGGGGCTGAGTGCATTGGTGCGGCACCCGATCCGGGGCGGCCGGGACACCGAGGATGTTCCCGCGGTGGGTTCGGGAGAGGTGGAGCTGGCGGAGTTGGAGCGGGCGCCGGCCGATCCAGCGCGCGCGCAGGCGCTGAGTACCGCGTTGGCGGTGCGGGCGGAGATGGACGCGGACTTCCGCACCGGCCTGGAGCGATGGCACGAGCAGGCGAGGCTGGTGCGCACCGGCGACGGTGAAGTGCACAACACGATCAGCGGCGGCACCTTCAACGGGCCGACGATGCAGGGGAGGGACTTCTCCGGGCTCTCGTTCACCACCCCGCCCCCGCCCCCGCCGCCTGCCGGTCCCGGCCCTGGTCAGCCCTCCACGCAGGGCTGACCGGCATGGCCGACGCGGACCCGCGCGGGAAGGCTGGCGCAGGCTCGCCGGTGTCGAACCAGATCAGCGGCGGTGTCTTCTTCCACGCGGTGATCCAGGGCCGCGACATCACCGTGCAGCTGCCGCCGCAGATCACCCCGGCACTGTCTGGCCTGCCTACCGCCTCGGCCACCTTTACCGGCCGCGAGGAACAGGTCGAAGAACTGCTTGAGATGCTGGCCCCGGGCGGGGGACGGCAACAGGCGGTGGTGGTGGCGGTGGCAGGTCTTGCCGGGGTCGGCAAGACCGAGCTGGTTGTGCAGGCCGCTGCCCGGGCGCTCAAGCAGTCCGGCTGGTTCTCCGGCGGTGTGCTGTTCGTCGACATGTTCGGCTACGACGCGGAACGTCGGCTGTCCCCCGAACGTGCTCTGGACGGCTTGCTGCGCGCGCTGGGCATGCCCGGTGAGTACATCCCCGGCGAGCTGCAGGACCGCTCTCGGCTGTACCGCAGCGTGCTGGCCGCCTTCGCTGAGCAGGGCCGCCGGATCCTGGTCGTCATCGACAACGTCTCGACCGCCGAGCAGGCCCGACCGCTGCTGCCCACCGACGGCACCACCACGGCCCTGGTCACCTCCCGCCACACCCTGGGCGTCGATGCCCGCCTGCACGACCTGGACATCCTCGACGAGCGCGCCTCGGTCGAACTGCTCCGCGAGGTCCTCCTGCAGACCCGCGGCTCCGTCGACACCCGGGTGGCGGACGCTCCTGGGCACGCCGCCACGATCGCCCGGCTGTGCGCGGGCCTGCCCCTTGCCCTGCGCATAGCCGCTGCCCTGCTCGCTGACGCTCCCACTCGCCCCCTGGCATCCCTGGTGCAGTCCCTGGAGGCGGCACACACCCGGTTGGACCGGCTACACCGCGAAGACCGTGCGGTGCGCGCCGCCTTCGACCTGTCTTACCAGCGCCTCAGCGACGACCACGCCCGCCTGTTCCGGCTGCTGCCGCTCAACGCCGGCCCGGACCTGTCCACCGAATCCGCTGCCCGCCTGACCGGTACCGACCAGCTCCAGGCCGAGGAACTGCTGCAGGACCTGGCCCGCGCCCACCTGATCGAACGTGGACACACCTGGGGCCGCTGGCGACTGCACGACCTGGTGCGCCTCTACGCCGACCAGCACGGACACACCCACGCCGCCACCGACAAACGCGCTGCCGCCCAAGCCCGCCTACACGCCCACTACCGCACCACCACCGAAGCCGCCGCCACCCACCTGAACTCCCTGCCCCGTAGTCCCTCTGCCCGGTTCGCCGACCAGGGCCACGCGCTGGCCTGGCTGGACGATGAACGTCTCAACCTGGTCGCCACCGCAACCGCACCCCCACCCCTCGGCCACCCGAAAACCAGCACCGCTCTCGCCGACGCCCTCGCCCAATACCTCAACCTTCGCCGCTACTTCGACGACTGGATCACCGTCACCACCACCGCCCTGACCATCTGGCGCAAGCGCGGCGACCGCCACCACGAAGCCATCGCGCTGAATAGCCTCGGGCTCGCCCTGCAGGAGGTGCGCCGGTTCGACGAGGCGTTCACCGCCCACACCCGCGCTGCCAACACCTTCCGCGAACTCGGCGACCGCGACGGCGAAGCTACAGCGCTGAACAACCTCTCCAAGGACCACTCCCACGAAGGCAGGCAATGGTGGCGTCGGCGCAGACAACAGGACCCCTTCGGGCAACGTCCGCCACTGAGAACCGCACTCATGTGGGCCGTTGGCGCATATCGGGCTGTTATTTAAGAAAACTCCGTCACGGAGAGTACAGAGGCACGATCTGACACGGACGTTCCTCAACCCCCGTCTCGTGCGCCGGGGCGAGTCGACCGATAGAGGCGCATGGCCGCTTCCACCCTGTCGGCAAACGAAGGCGACAGGCACGACGGGCATCCAATTTCGTGCGCACGACGATGCCGAGGTGCGGTGCGGGCCTGGTTCTCACGCGTGCTTGTGCCGCAGTACGAGACCTGGATGGCGGTCACCGAGAACAGCGTGGTCGGGCTCTTGGTGCTCGACGGCGGGGAGTTGAAGCAGCTCTACCTCGATCCAGCGTGGCGCGGGCGGGGGCTGGGCGATCGGATCATGTCCCTGGCCAAGCAGCGGCAGCCAGACGGGCTGGCGCTGTGGACGTTCCAGGTCAACAAATCGGCGTAGCGGTTCTACGAACGGCACGGCTTCACCGAGGTCGAGCGAACGGACGGGCTGCGCAACGATGAGCCGGATATCCGCTACGTCTGGCAGCCCCAGAGGGAACACGGGGCGAGGAGAGTGATCAGGAGCGGGGAGTGGACGGCCGCACGCCTGGCCCAAACGATCTGCACGGCGGCCGGGGCCAGACCGGGCACGCGCGCGGCGGGCTGGACCGTACACCAGCTCGGACGACCCGGGAACCGGGCCTCCGACGGTGCTCACCGGGGCCGGTCTACCGTGTCGCACATGAAAGCTCTGATCATCGGCGGCAGCGGCTTCCTGGGGGCCGAGCTGATCCGGCGGGCGAGAGCGGCCGGGCACACCACGGCCGCGACGTACTACGCGACCAAGCCCGGCGACGCCTCCCAGGCCGTGTGGTACCCCCTTGATCTGCGGGATGCGGGACGCCTGGACGCTGTGATGGCCGAGGTGAGCCCCGATCTCGTCGTCAACGCATCGAGCGGCAAGGCCGACTGGGCGGTCACGGCGGAGGGCCCCGTCCGGCTCGCGATGGCCGCAGCGAAGTACGGAAGCCGCCTGGTCCACGTGTCCAGCGATGCGGTGTTCTCCGGTGCCCGAGTCCACTACGACGAGACCTGCCTCCCTGACCCCCTCACCCCGTACGGAGCAGCGAAGGCGGCGGCGGAGACCGGGGTTCTCGCCGTGCATCCGCAGGCCGTTGTCGTCCGCACGTCGCTGATCATCGGCGATGGGCGTTCCGTACATGAGCGGGCCGTGCACGAACTCGCCGCTGGCACCCGCGACGGCGTCCTGTTCACCGACGACATCCGCTGCCCAGTGCACGTCGCCGACCTGGCCGCCGCCCTTCTAGAGCTGGCGTCGAGCGGCGCGTCCGGTATCCACCATCTCGCAGGACCCGACGCTGTGAGCCGTCACGAGCTCGGCATCCTCATCGCCAGGCGTGACGGTCTCGACGCCTCCCGGCTGCCCGAGGGCCTGCGGGCCCACAGCACACTGCCCGGCGCGCTTGACGTGCGTCTCGACAGCCGGGCGACCCAGCGGAAACTGAGCACCACACTGCGCGGTGCTCGGCAGTTCTGCATGGCCACCGGTGTGACCACCCCGCCCGTCGGCCCATGAGCGAGCGGGACGGCGGGTGCGTCGTCGAGGGCGGTACCGGTGCCCGGTCGTCCACCATCTGCTGCGCAGCCTGGCCAGCGTGAGCGATCAACCGCGGGTCCCGCAGGGCCAGCGCTTCCACCAGGAGCACGGTCGGTGCCTAGTCCCGGAACTTCTCCACGAACACGCACTCACCGCAAGGCTGAATCAAAGAACATCCTCGTCACGTCGTGCGCACTTGCCTTCAGCCCCTTCCGCTGACGCTTCCGCATCGCTACCGTCCCGCCGTGGATACCTTGATCTTCACTATCTCGCGGCCCAGACTCCTGCGCGCGGTGGCTTGGTACGCGGCCCTGTGCGCTTCCAGCGCCGTCCTGAACGTACTGACCGGCTCGGGGCTGCCTGCCTCTCTCATCCTCTGGCAGCTGCTCTTCCTGGCGTTGTGCGTAGCCGGGCTTGCCGGGAGCCGTACCACTGTCACCGGCGAGGGGATCCGCACCCATGTGTTCTTCGTTCCCACACCTGTGCGCCCCTGGGCTGAGATCGCTTCCGTCTACGAGGTACGGCGCGGCTCGACTGCCAAGCTCAAGCTGCGTATGACGTATGGGGATGCGTATGAGTACAACCTGCCCTACCCGGTGACCATGGGTTGGCTCCCCGATGCGCAGTACGCCGCGCAGCGGGACCAGCTCATCGCCTACTGGCAGCGGCACGCCGCCGTTGCGGACACCCGCTGAACCTGGCGGCCTGGCGCGCGCCGCGCGTCGGGACAGTCGCCTCGCCCGCCGATGCCCAGGGCGCTGCGCGGTGTGTTTCTTCAGGTACCTCGCGGTTGAGCTGTGGCGGCTATCCGATCCTGGGTCTGCGGGTGGGTGTTCCGGCCTATTAGAACGCGGCTCGTTCGAGTACGGGTGCGCGGGCGGACTCCACAGCCGCACAGGGCGTTCGCGATGCTGTCGCCCCCGCCTCAGCCGATCTCCTTTCCGTCCGGGCCCTTCGCCACGGCCGTGTAGCGGGGCTACGGCTCCTGGATCACCTCTCCCTCGGCGTCGACCGCGCCGTCCTGGCCAGAGTGGATCGCCGGACAGGGTCTCGCGCGCGACCCCCAAGCCGCTGCCTCCCGGCCGGCGGCCGCTGGCAGCGAGCGGCGGCGCCGTGAGGAACCGGCCCTTCTGCTTGGCCCCGGTGAGCACCTGGCCGACGAACTCGGAGACCTCCGTACCGGCGGCCGCGGCCTAGGGCCGGAGCACGATCTTGCCGTGCGTGTGCTGCTGTTCCAGCTCGCGGAAGGCGTCTCGCACCTGTTCCAGCGGGTAGGTGCGGGCGATCGGCACCTCCAGCTGTCCGCGCGCGGCAAGCCGGGCCAGCTCGCCGAGCACGACCGCGCACGCCGCCGCGCCTTCTCCGTAGGTCCGCGC
>CAYNNX010000186.1:0-10335 GCA_964398515.1 uncultured Streptantibioticus sp.
TCGAGGAGTGGTGCGGCGACAGCGGCGGCAGGCTCATCCCGCTGTGCCTGATCCCGCTGTGGGACGTCGGGCTCGCCGTCGACGAGGTACGGCGCAACGCGGCGCGGGGCGTCCGGGCCGTCTGCTTCAGCGAGATCCCCACGCACCTCGGCCTGCCGAGCATCCACGGCGGCTACTGGGACCCGTTCTTCGCGGTGTGCGAGGAGACCGGGACGGTGGTCAACATGCACATCGGGTCCTCCTCCCAGATGCCCGCCGCCTCCCCCGACGCGCCTCCCGCCGTGCAGGCCTCGCTCAGCTTCAACAACGCGATGGCCTCGATGATGGACTTCCTCTTCAGCGGCGTGCTGGTGAGGTTCCCGCGGCTGAGGCTGGCCTACAGCGAGGGGCAGATGGGGTGGATCCCCTACGCCCTGGAGCGCGCCGACGACGTGTGGCGCGAGCACCGCGCCTGGGGCGGGGTGCGGGATCTGGTCCCCGAGCCGCCCTCCACCTACTACTACCGGCAGATCTTCTGCTGCTTCTTCCGCGACAAACACGGGGTGGCGTCACTGGACGCGGTGGGCCGCGACAACGCCACCTTCGAGACCGACTACCCGCACGTCGACTCCACGTTCCCGCACACCAAACAGGTGGCGCTCGACCACGTACGAGGGCTCGACGAGGAGACCGTCCACAAGCTCATGCGCGGCAACGCCATCCGCATGCTCGGGCTGGAGCCGGACCGTTGGACCTGACCTTCACCGAATCCGAGGAGGCCTTCCGGCACGGGCTGCGCCGGTGGCTCGCGGACGTCCTGCCGCAACTCCCGCCGCGCCCGGACCCCGCGGACTGGCCCGGGCGCAGGGCCTACGACTGCGCCTGGCAGCGGATGCTCCACGAGGCCGGGTACGCCGACGTGCACTGGCAGGCGTCGCCGACCCGGCGGCTGATCTTCCTGGAGGAGACGGAGACCGCCGGGGCACCCTACGTGGGGGCGAACTTCGTCGGCCTGCTGCACGCCGGGCCCACCATCGCCGCCGAGGGGACCCCGGCGCAGCGGGAGCGCTGGCTGCCGCCGATCCTGCGCGGCGAGCACGTCTGGTGTCAGGGCTTCAGCGAACCGGAGGCCGGTTCGGACCTGGCCTCGCTGCGCACCAGGGCGGTACGGGACGGCGACGGTTACGTCGTCACCGGCAGCAAGATCTGGACCTCGCACGCCGAAGTCGCCGACTGGTGCGAGCTGTTGGTCCGCACCGACCCCTCCGCGCCCCGCCACCGCGGCATCACCTGGCTTGCGATGCCGATGGACGCCGACGGCGTGACCGTACGGCCGCTGCGCACGCTGGCGGGATCGGCCGAGTTCGCCGAGGTCTTCCTGGACGAGGTGCGGGTGCCGGTGGCCAACCGGGTGGGCGAGGAGAACGACGGCTGGCGGGTCACCATGGTCACCCTGTCCTTCGAACGCGGCACGGCGTTCGCCGGCGAGGTCGTCGCGTGCCGGCGGGTGCTGGCCGAGGTCGCCGCCCTGGCCCGGGCCAACGGCGGGTGGGACGATCCGGTGCTGCGCCGCCGCCTGGGACGGTTGGCGGCCGAGTTCTCGGTGCTGTGGCGGCTGGCGCAGTGGAACGTCAGCGAGGCCGAGCACTCCTCGGGCGTGCCCGGCCCCGGCGCCTCGGTGTTCAAACTGCGCTACTCCCAGGCCCGCCAGGAGCTGTACGAGGCGGCCGCGCAGGTCATGGGGGCCGCGGGGGCACTGGACGGCGGACGGCGGTGGACGGCGGACCGGCTCTCCTCGCTGTCGTACACGATCGCCGCGGGCACCTCGCAGATCCAGCGCAACATCGTCGCCGAGCGGATTCTCGGCCTGCCGAAAGGGCCGTGAGCGCGCCATGGATTTCCGGCTGACCGACGAGCAGCGCATGCTGCGCACACAGGTGCGCAAGCTGCTGGAGAAACGGTTCCCGCGGGAGCGCATGCGGGCGGCCGCCGACGCGGCTGCGGTCCCCACCGCCGGGCCGGGTGAGGTCTGCGCCGCCGACGCGGGCGGCGTCCCGGACCGCGCGTTGTGGCGGGAGCTGGGCGAGGCGGGCTTCTTCGCGCTGCGGCTGGAGGGCATGGGCGCCGCCGAGGCGGTCCTGGTCTTCGCCGAGGCGGGCCGGTCGCTGCTGCCCGGCCCCCTGGTCGCCACGCATCTGGCGGCCGCAACCGTCCCGGGGGCGGCCGAGGGGGAGGCGGTGGTCGCCGGATGCGATGGGGCACTGGTGGACCATCTGGCCGCGGCGGACGCGGTGTTGGCGTTCGGCGAGCACGGTGCACGCGTACTGGAGCCCCGGGCGGTCCACGCGGAACCGCTGCGGTCCGTGGATCCGCTGACGCCGCTGCACCGCGTCACGGCCGCGGCGGAGGGCGTACCGCCACCCGGTCCCGCAGCAGAGGCCGGACGGTTGTGGCGGGAGGCCGCGCTGCTGACCGCGGCCGAACAGAGCGGCAGCGCGGACCGGAGCGTCGAGATGGCCGTCGAACACGCCCGAACCCGCGAGCAGTTCGGCCGGCCGGTGGGGGCGTTCCAGGCCGTCAAGCACCTGTGCGCGGAGATGCTCGTGCGCGCGCAGATGGCCCGTACCGCCGTCTACGCCGCGGCGGTCAGCGGCAGTGCGGCGGAGACGGCGGCGGCCAAGTTGCTCGCGGACGAGGCGGCGGTCGGCAACGCCCGTGACTGCCTTCAGGTGTTCGGAGGCATGGGGTTCACCTGGGAGGCAGACGTCCATCTGCACCTGAAGCGGGCCTGGGTGCGCGCCGAACGCTTCACCCGGCGGGCGGCGGCGGAGGAGACGCTGGCGGCGTCGCTCCTCGCTTCGATCGAAAAATGACCGGATTTGCCCGAATTGGTGAGGGTTAAGGTTACCGCTCGTGTCGATATCGGGTTGTGTCCGAGGTGTGACTCGTCACGGTGTGGAGTCGATGCCCGGCTCGGGTACGCTCCATCGGGTGCGAGTGATTCAGCGGCGCAACGATCGCGAGGGTGTCCCGGCGACGCCCGGCGCGACGGGGTGCCCTGCTCGTGATGTGGCCACCGCCGACGGCGAGCGCCCGAAGCGCTGGGATCTTCCCCCCTCCACTTCCCGCGGCGGGCGCGGCACAGTATGCCGCATGCGTACCCCATGGCGCTGGAATATGACCGAAGCGCTTGTCGCGGTGACTGTACGTCAATCATGCTGTTCTCCGATGCCGTCACGATCCGTGACGGCCTGGAGGCGCGAGGCGATGTGTCCGCCGGTTCGGATGGTGTGAGCGGTGCAGATGCTTCAGGTGCAGACGGAGGTCCTTCCCGACCCCGCCGAGGTGGGCCGGGCCCGCAGGTGGGCCCGCTCCCGGCTGCTGGGATCGGGGATAGCGCCCGATGAGCCGCTGGCCGAGACCCTGCTCCTGTTGATCTCCGAGCTCGTGACCAACGCCGTGGTCCACACCGGCTGCCCCGCGGTCCTGCGGATGCTCTTCCCCGAGCCCGCCGTCGCCGACGCGGGGACCGTGCGGGTCGAGGTGGCCGACGCCAGCGACCGGCCGCCCGCCCCCCGCCACGCCCGCGGCGACGACACCGGCGGGCGGGGCCTGGAACTCGTCGACGGCCTCGCGGACCGCTGGGGCTGGCAGCGCGAAGGGGCCGGCAAGCACATCTGGTGCGAGGTGGACCGCACCTCGTGCGCCGCCGGCATCTCGGCCGATCCCGCCGCCTCCCGCACCGCGGGTACGGCGTGCCCGGTCGGAACGGTCGGCGGAACCGTCGGAGCGGTCGGCCCGGCGAACGGCAAGGGCTTCGGCTCCCAGGCGCCGCTGGGCTCGGGTGAAGGGCTCGGAGCGAGCCCCGCCCTCGGATCGGGCGACGCCCTGGGGTCGAGAGCGCTCGGCGCTCGGGACCGCTCCGGCTACCTGATCGCCACCGGCGCCACCGGACTTCCCACGGCGCCGACGAACGGCTCCGGCGTCGCGTTGAGCAGGAAGTCGTAACGGCCGTCTGCCGCGCAGGCCGCCGAGAGCGCCTCGAGGTTCCAGTTCTGTCCCTGGAGCAGGCCCATCTCGACAAGGTGCAGTGCGTGCACCGGCAACCACAGGTCCTCGATTTCCGGCGGGAAGATCTCGAACGTCAGCGTGTCGGTGGCGACCGCCGCCACGTCCCGTGCGTGGAACCACTCGGGCGTGCGGATCGACAGCCCCGGTGACGGGTGGCCGTAGGCGTGCTTGTCCCCGGCGAGGCAGTGGCGCATCTGCCCGGTCCGTATCAGGACGACGTCCCCGGCGCGCACCGTCGTGCCCGACAGCTCCTCGGCCGCTTCCAGATCGCCGGGGCCGATGGCGTGGTCGCCGGCGAGCCGGTCCAGGCCGTGCGCCCGGGCGACGTCGAGCAGCACCCCGCGTGAGACGAGGCTGGTGATCCGCTCGATCCCGCACGCCGCCGCGCCCGCGTGCGCGGTGACACAGGCCGCGGGGCGGCCGTTGTAGATCCGCCCGGAGTGGCTCACATGGGCCAGCCCGTCCCAGTGGGTCGCGGCCTGCAGTCCCAGCGTGACGATGTCGTCGCTGGTGGCCACCGTGCCGGGGCCGAACATCTCCAGGTTCAGCGCGACCATCGTGTGCAGCGGATTGACCCGCCCCGGGATGACGCCGGTCTGCACGCCGTCCTGCCGCAGCGGCAGGGCGAGCGGGATGCGGCGGCCGGTGCGGACGGTGGCGGCGGCCGCCCGCACGACCTCGTCGGTGATCAGATTGAGGGTGCCGAGCTCGTCGTCCGCGCCCCAGCGCCCCCAGTTGTTCACCCGCTCGGCGATCTCGTGGAACTCCTTCGGCAGGGCCATCACCGGCCTCCGTTCGATGGCTGCGCGGGGCTTGTGCTCGGGCTCGTCTGTGCTCCTAGAATCTAACGGTCCGTCAGAAAACGTGGAAGGGGAAGGGTGAGGGGTGGACGTGGGCGACTCGTTCCTGCAGGGCAAGGTCATCGCCGTCACGGGAGCCGGACGCGGCATCGGCCGCGCTGTCGCCCTCGCCTGCGCGGCCGAGGGCGCCCGGGTCGTGGTCAACGACTACGGGGTCTCGGTCGACGGCGCCGAACCGTGCGGCGAGGTCGCCGCCTCGGTGGTGAAGGAGATCGAGGCGGCCGGCGGCGAGGCGGTCGCCGCCGCCGACGACGTGTCGGCGATGGCGGGCGGGGCGCATGTCGTCTCCACCGCGCTGGACGCCTACGGGCGCCTCGACGGGGCCGTGTGCGTCGCAGGCATCCTGCGCGAGCGCATGCTGTTCAACATGACCGAGGCGGAGTGGGACCCGGTCATCGCCACCCACCTCAAAGGCACCTTCACCGTCTTCCGTGCCGCCTCCGCCGTGATGCGCCGACAGGGCTCCGGCAGCCTCATCGGCTTCACCAGCGGCAACCACCAGGGCAGCGTCTCCCAGGCCAACTACTCGGCCGCCAAAGGGGGGATCATCTCCCTCGTGCGCAGCGCCGCGCTCGGCCTGCACAAGTACGGCGTGACCGCCAACTGCGTGGCACCGGTGGCCCGGACCCGGATGTCGGCGAACGTCCCCGTGGAACTGAAGGAGATCGGCGAACCCGAGGACGTCGCCGCCCTCGTGGTCTACCTGCTCAGCGACCGGGCCCGCGACATCACCGGCCAGGTCTACACGGTCGCCGGCCCCAAGATCGCCGTCTGGGCGCAGCCCCGCGAAGTGCGCGCCGCCTACGGGGACGGCCCGTGGACCCCGGCACGCATCGCCGACTTCCTGCCGGGGACGGTCGGCACCGATCCCATGCCGATGCTCGAGCAGCTCCAGGCGATGCGCCGGGCAGCCGCCGCGAAGGCCCGGCCCAACGCCCGCCCCGAGCCGCCCGACGCCCCTTCCGAGCCGTCCGGCCCGCTGCCGCAGGCGCCCCGAGGTGCCTGATGGACTTCGGAATCGGTGCGGAGGCCGAGGAGTTCCGCCGCGAGGTGCGCGCCTGGCTCGCGGCGCATGTGCCGACGGCGCCGGAGGCCGGCGGTCCCGCCTGGGAGCGTCAGCTCGGCGCGGCCGGATGGATCGGACTCGGCTGGGACACCACCCACGGCACCTACGGCAACCGGCCCGGCACGCTCGCCGAACAGGTCGTCTGGGGCGAGGAGTACGCACGCTCCGACGCACCGCCCCGGGCCGGGCACATCGGCGAGAACCTCCTGGCCCCCACCCTGCTCGCCCACGGCACCGCCGTCCAACGCGACCGTTTCCTGCCGCCGATCGCCCGCGGCGAGGAACTGTGGTGCCAGGGCTACAGCGAACCCGGCGCGGGCTCCGACCTCGCCGGGGTGGGCACCACCGCCGTCCGCGACGGCGCCCACTACCGCGTCACCGGCCAGAAGATCTGGACCTCCCTGGCGGGCGACGCCCACTGGTGCTTCGTCCTGGCACGGACCCAGCCGGACGCCAGGCGGCATCGCGGACTCTCCTTCCTGCTCGTACCCATGGACCAGCCAGGCCGCGTCGAGGTCCGGCCGATCCGCCAGATGACGGGGACCAGCGACTTCAACGAGGTGCTCTTCGACGGAGCCCTCGCCGCCGCCGACCACCGCGTGGGCGCCGAAGGCGACGGCTGGCGGGTGGCGATGTCGCTCCTCGGTTTCGAGCGCGGCGTGTCCACCCTGGTCCAGCAGATCGGCTTCGCCCGGGAGTTGGCCGAGACCATCGCCCTCGCCGCCGACACCGGCGCCGCGGACGACCCCGTGCTCCGCGACCGGCTGGTCTGCCAGTGGGCGCAGTTGCGCGTCATGCGCTGGAACGCCCTGCGCACCCTGGGCACCACCGACCCGGCCGCGCCGAGCCTGTCCAAGCTCCTGTGGGCCGGCTGGCACCGGCGGTTGGGCGAGCTCGCCCTCGCCGTGAGCGGCGCCGCGGCCACCACCGGACCGTCCCCGTGGTCCGCCGAAACGCCCTACCGGCTCGACGACCTCCAGCACCGCTTCCTGTTCAGCCGCGCCGACACCATCTACGGCGGCTCGGACGAGATCCAGCGCAACATCATCGCCGAACGCGTCCTGGGCCTCCCGAGGGACCCCCGGCCGTGAGCATCCGGGCCGCGAGCACCGACGGCCCGCGCCAGAGCGCCACCCCACCGCCTCGGAACGAGGAACGGACGAGGAACCAGCATGCACACCCGGATCAAGGGCCACTGGATCGACGGCAGTTGGCGCCGGCCCGGCGGCGGGCGCTACCCCGTCGTCAACCCCGCCACCGAGCAGACCGTCGGCCACGCCCCCGACGCCACCGCCGGGGACGTCGACGCCGCGGTGCGAGCCGCCCGAGCCGCGTTCGAGGGGTGGAGCCGTACCGCACCGGCGGACCGGGCGGCCGTACTCGACCGCATCGCGCAACTGCTGACCGCCCGTGCCGCCGACCTCGTCCCGCTGGTGCAGGCCGAGACCGGGGCGACGCTGCGGGTGGCCTCCGCGATGCAGCTGCCGACCGCCGCCGAACGCTTCCGCCGCTACGCCCGGGGAGCCGTCGAGCCGGACACGATCCCTCTGGCGCCCGTCCCGGTCCCGGCGTCGCCGCTGGCCCCCGGCGGCCTGATCGGCGCGGCCGCGGTGCGGCGTCCGGCCGGGGTCGTCGGCTGCATCACCTCCTACAACTTCCCCCTAGTGAACCTGGCCGGGAAGGCGGCGCCCGCCCTGGCGATGGGCAACACCGTGGTGGCCAAGCCCGCGCCTCAGGACCCGCTGGCCTGCCTGCTGCTGGGCGAGATCACCAAGGAGGCCGGTCTGCCGGACGGGGTGTTCAACGTGGTGACGGGGTCGGGCGCGGCGGCGGGCGAGGCCCTGGTCACGCACGGGGACGTCGACATGGTCAGTTTCACGGGATCCACCTCCGTGGGCGAAGCGATAGCCGTGACGGCCGGACGGACGATGAAGCGCACCCTGCTGGAGCTCGGCGGCAAGGGCGCCGCGCTCGTGCTGGAGGACGTGCCGGAAGTGGGCCTGAAGTCGGCCATCGGCGCGATCGGTTCGACCTGGTCCTTCCACAGCGGGCAGATCTGCACGGCACCGACCCGTGTGCTCGTCCATCGCGCGCTGTACGAGAAGGTCGTCACCGGTCTGCGACTCTACGCCGAGGCACTGACAGTCGGGGACCCTGTGGACAACTCGACCGTCGTCGGGCCGCTGATCAGCGCCGCCCAGCGCGACCGCGTCGAGGCGTACGTCGCGGGCGCCCGCGACGAGGGCGCCCGGATCGTCACCGGCGGCACCCGGCCCGCGCTCAAGCCGGGCTTCTACGTCGCCCCCACGCTCATCGCCGACGCCGACCCCGCGATGACCGTGGCCCAGGAGGAGATCTTCGGGCCCGTCGTCGTGGTGATCCCGTTCGACACCGAGGAGGAGGCCGTCGCGATCTCCAACGGCACGCCCTACGGCCTTTACGACTACGTCTTCTCCGGCGACGCGGGCCGCGCCTGGCGGCTGGCGGGCCGGCTGCGCAGCGGGAACGTCGGCATCAACACCGTGCAGCGGCACCCGGAGACCCCGTTCGGCGGGTTCAAGCGCAGCGGCGTCGGCCGCGACGGCGGCTCGTTCGGCCTGCACGCCTACAGCGAACTGCAGTCGGTGGTCTGGCCCTCGTGACGGCCACCGCGGCCGCGGGAACCTTCGGGAAGGACGGTGAGTTGAGGATGAGAGGCGTCCTCTACGACGGCGGGGCCCCCCGGGTCGTCGACGACCTCGCGGTGCGGGATCCGGGCCCGGGCGAGGTCGCGGTGGGCATCCGGGCGGCCGGGCTGTGCCACAGCGACCTGTCCGTCATCGACGGCACCATCCCCTTCCCGGTGCCCGTCGTACTCGGCCATGAGGGCGCGGGGGTCGTGGAGGCGGTCGGCGCGGGCGTCACCCACGTCGCACCCGGCGACCACGTGGCCCTGTCCACGCTCGCCAACTGCGGCACCTGCGCGGAGTGCGACCGGGGACGCCCGACCATGTGCCGCGCGGCGATCGGCCGCCCCGGGCAGCCGTTCTCGCGCGGCGGCGAGCCGCTGTACAACTTCGCGTCCAACTCGGCCTTCGCCGAACGCACCGTCGTCACCGCCGTCCAGGCCGTCGCCATCCCGCGGGACATCCCGTTCACCGCGGCGGCGCTGATCGGCTGCGGCGTGCTCACCGGCGTCGGCGCCGTCCTCAACCGGGCCCGGGTCGACCGCGGTGACACCGTCGTGGTCATCGGCACCGGCGGCGTCGGCCTCAACGTCGTCCAGGGCGCCCGGATAGCGGGGGCGCTGAGCATCGTGGCCGTCGACGCCAACCCGGCGAAGGAGGCGGCGGCCCGGCGGTTCGGCGCGACGGACTTCGTCGACGCGTCGTCGGCGGGCGACGTCGTGGCCGCCGTACGCGAGATCCTGCCGGACGGCGCGGACCACGCGTTCGAGTGCGTCGGGCATGTCGGCCTGATCCGGCAGGCGATCGACCTGCTCGGCCGGCACGGTCAGGCCGTGCTGCTGGGCGTGCCGCCCGCCGGCGCGCAGGCGAGCTTCCCGGTGTCGGCCATGTACCTCGACAAGGCGATCCTGGGCTGCCGGTACGGATCGTCCAGGCCGCAGCGGGACATCCCCCTCTACGCCGAGCTCTACCGCCGAGGGCGCCTGCTGCTGGACGAACTGGTCACCCAGGTCTACCCGGTGGAGGACTTCGCGAAGGCCGCGGACGACGCCCGCCACGGACGGGTGGCCCGCGGCGTGCTGACGTTCTAGTCCGCCCCCGCACCGGGCGCGGCGGGCCGGAACGTGCGGCGGTACGCGGTCGGCGAGACGCCGAGGGCGGTCTGCAGATGCGCCCGCATCGACGCCGCCGTGCCGAAGCCGGCCTCCCGCGCCACGCGGTCCACTGGTAGGTCGGTCGACTCCAGCAACTGCCGTGCCCGCTGCACCCGTTGCTGCGTCAGCCACTGCCCGGGGCTGACGCCGGTCTCCTCGCGGAAGCGGCGGGTGAACGTGCGCACGCTCATCGCCTCCTGCGCGGCCAGCTCCCGCAGCGTGAGCGGCCGGTCCAGGCGTTCCAGTGCCCAGGCCCGGGCGGTCTTGGTGGTGGCCAGCTGCGGGTCGGGGACCGGGCGTTGCACGTACTGGGCCTGCCCGCCGTCGCGGTACGGCGGGACGACGGTGCGGCGCGCGACGGCGTTGGCGACGGCCGAGCCGTGGTCGCGGCGCACCAGGTGGAGGCAGAGGTCGAGGCCCGCGGCCACACCGGCGGAGGTGAGGACGTCTCCGTCGTCCACGAAGAGCACGTCCGGATCGACCCTGACGCGCGGGAAGAGCCGCTGGAAGAACTCGATGTAGTTCACCGATCCGGGCTG
>CAYNNX010000186.1:10345-13302 GCA_964398515.1 uncultured Streptantibioticus sp.
CGTCGAGCAGGCCGGCGGCGGCGAGGACGTAGCTGCCGGTGCAGATCGAGACCATGCGGGTGCCGGGCCGGACCGCCGCGAAGGCCCGTGCCAGCGGTTCGGTCAGCCGGCCCTCCCGGTAGACCGGGCCGATCTCGTGCGAGGCGGGGACGATGACCGTGTCGGCCGCCGTGAGCGCCTCGATGCCGTGTTCGACGGCGATGCCGAAGTCGGCGTCGGTGCGGACCAGGCCGGGTTCGGGCGTGCAGGTCTGCACGGTGTAGAGGCTTCTGCCCTGTTCGTCCCGTGCTCCGCCGAGGATGCGGGCGGGGATGCCGAGCTCGAAGGGTATGACCCCGTCGAGCACGAGTACGGCCACGCGGTGCGTACGCTCCATGGCCCGATCCTTGCACAACATGACCATCGGGCCACTCGTGGGACGCCTGCCGCCGCCGTGAGGATGAGGGGGTGACGCAGACATCTGAAGAACCGACGCAGGACACGACCGGCCCGCCGGGCGGCCTCGACGCCGGGCGCAGCCCCTCCCGCCGCGGGGTGTTCGGCATCCACCGGGCCTGGTGGATCGCGGTCGTGGCGTTCCTCACCCTCGTCGGAGCCGCCGGGTTCCGAGCGGTTCCGGGCGTGATGATCGATCCGCTGAACGCCGAGTTCGGATGGTCGCACGCCACGGTCAGCGCGGCCGTCTCCGTGAACATCGCGCTGTACGGCCTCACTTCGCCGTTCGCCGCGGCCCTGATGGACCGCTTCGGCATACGCCCGGTGGTCACCGGCGCGCTGCTGCTGGTCAGCGCGGGCAGCGGACTGACCGTGTTCATGACCGCGAGCTGGCAACTGATGCTGTGCTGGGGCGTGTTGGTGGGGCTGGGCACCGGGTCGATGGCGCTCGCGTTCGTCGGCACCATCACCGGGCGCTGGTTCGTACGGCGGCGCGGTCTGGTCTCCGGCATCCTCACGGCGGGCGGCGCGGCCGGGCAGCTGGTCTTCCTGCCGCTGGTCTCCAGCGTCATCGACGGCCACGGCTGGCGCACCGCCTCGCTCGTGGTGTCGTCCGCCGCCCTGGCGGTCGTACCGCTCGTGCTCTGGCTGCTGCGCGACCGCCCGCAGGATCTGGGACTCCAGCCCTACGGCGCCGACCCCGCAGAGCCGGTCCCGGTGCCGCCGCGGCAGTCGGGGGCCGCGCTGCGGGCGCTGCGGACGCTGACGTCGGCGGCTCGGACCAAGCCGTTCTGGCTGCTCGCGGGGACCTTCGCGGTCTGCGGCGCCTCCACCAACGGGCTGGTCGGCACCCACTTCGTGCCCGCCGCCTGCGATCACGGCATGCCCACGACGACCGCGGCGAGTCTGCTGGCGGTCGTCGGGATCTTCGACATCGCGGGCACCGTGGCCTCCGGCTGGTTCACCGACCGCTTCGACTCCCGCCGCCTGCTGGCCGTCTACTACGCGCTGCGCGGTCTGTCGCTTATCTTCCTGCCGATGCTCTTCGCGGCGACCGTGCGTCCGCCCATGCTCTTCTTCATCATCTTCTACGGCCTCGACTGGGTGGCCACCGTGCCGCCGACGCTGGCGCTCTGCCGTGAGCACTACGGTGAGGACGCGCCCGTCGTCTTCGGCTGGGTGCTGGCCTCGCACCAGCTCGGCGCCGCGCTGGTGGCCTTCCTCGCCGGCCTGGTCCGGGACACCTTCGGCAGCTACGACCTCGCCTGGTACACCGCGGGCGCGCTGTGCGCGATCGCCGCGCTGATGGCCCTGGTGATCCGGCGGCGCGGCACGGCACAGGCGCTCGCGCCCGCTGCGGCCTGAGGGCCTGAGTCCGCCTGAGGGCCGGTACGGAGGGACCGCCGCCTCAGCCCGGCGGGTGCCGCGTGAAGCCGCCGAACCGGCCGCGGTGGAAGAGCAGCGGCGCCGCGGGTTCGTCGGCGGTGCCCAGGTCGTCGACGCGGCCGATCACGACGAGGTGGTCGCCGCCGGTGTGGACCGCGTGGACGGTGCAGTCGATCCACGCGGGCACCCCGGCCAGCAGCGGTGAGCCGGTCGCGGGGGCGGGGGTCCACTCGACACCCGCGAACTTGTCGGCGCCGCTGACCGCGAACGCGCGGCACCGGTCCTCCTGGCCGGCCCCGAGGACGTTGACGCAGAAGACCCCGGCGCGGGCGATCCGCGGCCAGGTGGCGGAGGTGCGCCCCACCATGAAGGCGACCAGGGGCGGTTCGAGGGACAGGGAGGCGAACGACTGGCAGGCGAACCCGGCCGGTCCGTCCTCCCCGTCCGCCGCCGGAGCCGTGACGACGGTGACCCCGCTCGCGAAGTGGCCCAGTACGCGGCGCATCTCGGGCGCATCGACCCGGCGCCGCTCGCCCTCCCGGACCGCGTGCAACCGCGGCCGGGGCGCCGCGTCGGACACCGCCGCGGACGTGGCGGCCCCGACGGACCTGAGGTAGCGGACGGCGGCCACCGCCATCCCGGCGTGTCCCATCACCGCACGCCCTCCCTTCCGTTCGTTCCGCTATCTGCCCCGGAAGCGCGGGGAGCGCCGTTCGGCGAAGGCACGGATTCCCTCCCGGGCGTCGGCGGTGGTCATGTTGATCTCCTGTGCCGCCGCCTCCGCGGCGAACGCCGTGCGGCGGTCCGACTCCCAGGCGTCGTTGAGGAGTTGCTTGGTCAAAGCCAAGCACCGGGTCGGGCCCGCCGCGAGCCGCTCGGCCCACGAACGGGTGGTTTTCTCCAGATCGTCGGCGGGAACGACCCGGTTCACCAACCCGATCCGCTCTGCCGCCGCGGCGGGCAGGTCGTCACCGAAGAACATCAACTCCTTGGCCCGGTGCGCCCCGACCAGCCGCGGCAGCAGATACGCCCCACCACCGTCGGGTACCAGGCCCCGGCGTACGAACACCTCCGTGAAGCGGGCGTTCTCGGCGGCGATCACCAGGTCGCACGCGAAGGCCAGATGTGCGCCGAGA
>CAYNNX010000187.1:0-13297 GCA_964398515.1 uncultured Streptantibioticus sp.
CCAGGGCGTGCGTCAGCCGCGCCCGGCGGCCCGGCCGGTGCCGCGGACCCGCAGGGCCCGGCTGCGGGTGGCCAAGGCCGACCCGTGGTCGGTGATGAAGGTCAGCTTCCTGTTCTCGATCGCGCTGGGCCTGTGCACCATCGTGGCGGTCTCGGTGCTGTGGATGGTGCTGGACGGCCTCGGCGTCTTCTCCACCGTGGGCGGCACGATCAGCGAGGCCACCGGCTCGGGCCAGCAGACCGGCTTCGACCTGCAGTCCTTCCTGTCGCTGTCCAACGTCGTGCTGTTCACCTCGTTGATCGCCGCGATCGACATCGTCCTGGTCACGGCTCTGGCCACGCTCGGGGCGTTCATCTACAACATGTCGGCCGGCTTCGTCGGCGGTGTGGAGCTGACGCTCGCCGAGGACGAGTAGCCGCGGCAGCGTGTCCCGGGGAACCGATTTTGGGCCAGGGCCGCAGGTGCGCTAATCTTTCGGTGCAGCGCGGGGCTATAGCTCAGACGGTTAGAGCGCTTCCCTGATAAGGAAGAGGCCACAGGTTCAAGTCCTGTTAGCCCCACCAGCGCGAAGGGCACCTACTAGTGACTAGTGGGTGCCTTTCGACGTTCCCCGGGCCCCGACAACCGTTCAGGTACGGAGAGCTCCTGATGCCGACCCGCCGCGAAGATCGCCGACGACCTGCGGCGGCAGATCCGGGCGGGCCGGCTGAACCGGTCTTGATCACGCCTTTGGAACGGTGGTGGCCATGCCCGGCCTGATCTCCGTCGTCACCGCCGTCCACGCGCCGGCCGCCGTGTACCTTCCGGACGCGTACAAGTCGCTGTGCGATCAGGAGCTGCCGGAAGGCTGGGGCTGGCAGTGGGTCGTCCAGGAGGACGGCGAGACCGACCAGGTGACGCCGTACGTCCCCGACGACGTGCGCATCAGCTTCGGCCAGGGCCGCTCCGGCCGCGCGGGTATGGCGCGCACCCTCGCGCTTTCGCGCGTCGAGGGCGAGTACGTCAAGGTGCTGGACGCGGACGACATGCTGACCCCCGGTGCCCTCGCCCGTGACCTGCAGGCGCTCACCGGCAACCCGGGGATCGCCTGGGCGACCTCGCGCGTGCTGGACCTGCTGCCGGACGGCTCCACCGTGGGGTTCGACTCGGACCCGCCCGCAGGCCCGATCGAGCCGGGGACGGTGCTCGAGTACTGGAAGGCGCACGGCTACCGGGCGCAGGTCCACCCGGCCACGCTGTTCGTCGGACGTGAGCTGCTTCTGGCGCTCGGCGGCTGGATGGCGCTGCCGGCCTCCGAGGACACCGGGCTCCTGCTGGCCCTGAGCGCGGTCAGCCGGGGCTGGTTCACGGCGCAGACCGGCCTGCTCTACCGCAAGTGGCCCGGACAGGTCACAAGCCAGGCCGCTCACACTCACGAGGCCGAGCGGAACGCCCGCATGGCCGTCGTGGAGGCGCGGGCTCGGGTGCTCGGTGAGCTTGCGGGCTGGCGATTCGACCCGTCGTGAGGCTGGGGACGGGGGCTCCGGCCCGGATCAGAAGGCGGCCGGGGCGACGGTTGCACGCCGATCCGGCCGCCTTCCATGCGGTTACCTACACGCGACGACTGAAGATTAGCTGACGGTATGTCAGATAGCCGCTAGGCTCGACGCAATGTGCGCCGAAAGTGATGGGATGTGGGCTCATGGGCTCGGGCATGCGCATGTCGTCTCCCCCTCCTGGCGAGCCGCGCTTCGTCGCGGCCTTCTACCAGCCGGCATCCGGTTGGAAGGTCGCCGCGGAGTCCACCGCGCGGGAACCGGTCGACTACGCGGTTTCGGCCATGATCCGGACCGTCCGGTCGCGCGGCGAGACGCCCACGGTGGAGGTCTGGGGGCCCTCGGAAGACGGCCGTGGCTGGCAGTGCCTGGCCACGGTCAGCGGGCGGCGCGGCAGCGCGCCGGCGCAGTCGGCGGCGGTGGCGGAACGGCCCGCCGGCAGTGCGCGTGAGGAGCGGCTGAGGGACCGGCGCCACCAGGTGCTTCTTGCCGCGCTCGCCTCGGCCGGCCTCACCGATCTCGGCCCTGCCGACACGTCCGCCATCGTCGACATCGTCGATGGCGTGAGTGAGGACGCGGTGCGGAGGATCGCGTTCTGGCTCTCGGCCGCCTGCGATCGTTCATAGGTTCGCCGGTGGTGGCCGCCGCGCCGCCATCCCCGCACCTGTGAGGCACGGCCTGCTCGCAGAGGGTAGGGCCTGTTCCAGGGTCAGCCCCTCTGACCAGCACGGAGTCGGTTTCACTGCGGGGACGGCGGTGGAGTCGGTGTGAGGTTAGGTCACCGTTCGATATCGACCGGTGTGTATCATCGGGCGCGTCGGAGGACTCCTAACGTAAGAAGGACGAGGTCGCGCGGTGAAGAAGCTTCTCCTGGTCGCACTGGCCGCCATCGGCGGGCTCCTCGTGTACCGCCAGATCCAGGCGGACCGCGCCGAGCAGGACCTGTGGACGGAGGCGACCGACTCCGTTCCCGCAGGTTCCGGCACGAGCGCCTGAGACCCGCAACTTTCAGCCAGGCCCCGACCGCATCGCGGTCGGGGCCTGGCTGTTCTTCACGTACAGGGACGAAGAGGGGGGACAGGTGGGACGACGGAACCGGTTGCGCGCCTGCGCGGCGCTCGTCGCGCTGGGCGTACTGGGCGCGGCGCCCTGCGCCGCCGCCGCGGACCCGGGCACCTGGGTGCCGCACGGCAAGCGGATCGAGGGAACGCCCAGCACCGCCCAGGCGCCGCCGCTGGACGCCGGCCGCTACTACAGCGACTCGCTCCCCAAAGACGGCGTCAGGTCCTACGCGGTCGACCTGGACGCCTCCTCCACCGCCTATCTGTCGGCCTTCGCCATCCCCGCCGCGACCGACAAGGTCGGCTTCCTCGACGGGATCAGCCTGAAGCTGGTCGCCGCCGACGGGACGGTGTGCGACAGCACCGAGGCGACGTTCCCCGGCGACGGCGTCACGGAACCCGTCGGAGGCGCCGTACGCCGCCTGATCACCCCGGAGAGCACCACCTGCCGGCAGGCGGGCGCGTACTTCCTCGTCGTGCAGCGCAAGGGTGCGGCGAACGGGCTCGCCGACGACTGGCGGCTCGACATCCGGTACCTGGCCGAACCCCCGGTCCAGCCCGGCCAGAGCGCCGCGCCCGTGCCCAGCTACGCCTCGGCGAGCCCCTCACCGGTGACCGGCACCCCGACGCCGGTCACCGGGGCCGCGGCCATGGACGACCGCGCCACTGCGGTGCGCACCGGGGTCTACCGCGATCACCTGACTCCCGGTCGTCCGGTGTACTACCAGCTGCCGGTCGACTGGGGGCAACGGCTCTTCGTTACCGCCGAGTTCGGCAATGCGCCCCACCTGACGCGCACCTCCGGGTTCACGGTCGCCGGGGTCGGGCTGGCGCTCTACAACCCCGCACGGGCCAAGGCGGACTCCGCCGACGCCGTCTACACCGGTGCCCCTGCCGCGGTGAGCGTGCAGACGGCCCCCGTCCGGTACGCCAACCGCGGCGCCGACGGCAAGGTCGGCGCAGCCTCGGTGGCCGGGTGGTACTACGTGCAGGTCAACCTGCGTCCCGGGGTCGCCGACTACACCACGGGCGGGGTCGACGTCGTGCTGCGGTTCTCCGTGCAGGGCGCCGCCGAACCGGGTCCGCGGTACGCCGGCGACCTGGGCAGGGCCGGGTTCGGGGTGCACGCGGCCGCCACGCCGGGCGCGGACGACGCCCCGGTGTCCGCCCGCACGCTTCACCTCGTCGGGTTCGGCGCCCTCGGCCTGGGTACCGTGCTGCTGGCCGGGCTCGGGGCGTGGTTCCTGGCCGCACGCCGTGGGCTGAAGCGGGCGGCCGGCGCCTGAGAGCGCCCGCCCCCGCTTCAGGCCGCGGCCAGCGCCCAGATGCCCACGGCGAAGCAGAGCAGCGCCAGAACCAGCACCGGTACGGCCACCGCGGCGGGCGGCCCGGGACGCCGCACGGCGGGCGGTGACGCCGGGTCCGGCGGCTGCGGCGGCCGGGGACCGGCCGGGCGAGACCGCGGCGGGGGCAGGCGGAAGCTCCCGGTGTCCGTCGGCGGGGTGGTCCCCCGGGCCGCATCGGGGCGGGTGAGGGGAGCGGTCTGCGTGGGCGGGGCGGCGCGGGTCGCGGCGGGTGCTTGGGCGCCGTGCGGCGCACGCAGCGGGCCGTCCGGCCCGAACCCCGCGGGCAGCGGTCCGATCTGGTCGAAGACCTCGACCGGCTCCTCGTCGATGTCCGGCTCCGGGAGCAGTTCCACGGCCGCGGCCAGCGCCTTGCGGGCACCTGTGGCCGTCCGGAACCGGGCCTGCGGGTCGGGGTGGAGCAGGCTTGCCACGACCTGCCACAGCGGCTCGGCCACGCCCTGCGGGGCGTTCGGCACGCCGTGCGCCGGATAGCGTTCGACCAGGGCCTGGGCGTCGGGCTTGCGGCCGGTGAGCAGATAGAGCGCGACCAGCCCGACGGCGTAGCGGTCGGCCGGGAAGTCCGGCTCGGCGCCCATGAGCTGCTCGGGCGCGAAGTAACCCGGTGTGCCCACCACGTAGTCGGGCTCGGTGAGCCGGGGTTCGCCCTTGCGCATGGCGATGCCGAAGTCGGACAGCCGCAGGTGGGGGCGCCCGGTGCCGGTCAACTCCAGTAGCAGGTTGGCCGGTTTGATGTCCCGGTGCACCACGCCCTCGGCGTGCACCGCCGTCAGCCCGGCCAGCAACTGGTCGAGCAGCACGCACACGTAACGGGGCGGCAGGGGCCCGTAGTCGCCGATCAGATGGGCGAGCGAGCCGCCGCGCACCAGGTCCATGGTGAACAGCACCTGCTCGTCGTCGGCGGCCCAGCTCGTGGGCGCGAGGACGTGCGGATGGTCGATGCGCAGCGCCTGTTCGCGCACGAAGCGCAGCAGGGAGTGCGCGTCGCGCTGCTGCAGTACCTTGGCCGCCACGTAGCGCCGTCGGCGCAGGTCCCAGGCGCGCCACACGGCGCCGGTGCCGCCGCGGCCGATCGGATCCACCAACTCGTAGCGACCCGCGAACACCTCGCCCATCGCGCGTGTCCCGCCCCCTCGTCGTCCGCCGCGCCGTCCGTCAGTCCTGGTGCGCCTCGAAGTGGGCGACCGCGTCGTCGGTCCGCCCGGCGCCGTACACCCGGAGGAACTCTGCCAGGCCGGGGTGGCCGGTCGCGAGGGTGTCGGCGGCGGCGAGGATCTCGTCGGCGGAGGCGAGGGCCCGCAGCAGCGACTGGAGTTCGCGCACCATGCGGCGCGCGGACGGCGCCGCCGCCCGGCGGCTGGCGTCTGTACTCTGCGTACCGCTCCTGCTCTGCGTGCCGCTCGTGCCGAACAGGGCGCCTGCCGCGGCCCCGCGGATCTCGTCCATCCGCCCGGTGGCCTCCGCCGCCGTCACCGTGCCGTCGGCGACCTGTGCCGCCAGCTCGCGCAGCGCCTGCAGCCGCTGGACGACCGCGGGGTTGCCGATCTTCGCGCGCTGTCCGCTGATCAGCTGCGACAGCATGGGCGCCGAGAGTCCGAGCACCGCGGCCAGGCGCGCCTGGTTGAGCCCCAGCGCCGTCATCAGCCCCCGGAACAGATCTCCCAGCGGCTCGCCGTACCAGACCCGCTGCTGCTCCCTGGCCCGCGCGGCGGGGTCGTCCGGTGTGCTCGCCATGGCGACTCCTGGCTGCGAGAGAGTGTTTGCGGTCGCGAATCGCGCAAACCATCCTACGGATCCCGGCGTCGCGGCCCCTTCCCCGATTCCGAGTACAGATCCGGGCCTGTCACCGGGTACCCTGGTCGGCGGCGCGGGGCACGCCCACGCCGAGGGGCCTTAGCTCAGTTGGTTGAGCGCGGTCTTTGCATGGCAGAGGTCAGGGGTTCGACTCCCCTAGGCTCCACACATACCCACCCGTCGCGCGGTCCGCGTCTCACGCGGCGCGCACGCGGCGGCCGGTCAGGCCGTCGGGCACGATCCGCACCCACATCGTGCGGTCGCCGCCGGCCCACGGCTGCGGCTCGGAACCGGCCGGCGGGTGCTCACCCTGGTTGCCGTCCCCGATCTGCTCGGCCCGGCCGGTGACCAGGACACTCCATCCCTGGCTCAGCGCGTCGTCCACCTGGTCGACCTCGAAGGCGACGTCATGGCCCACCGCGGCGGCCGGTGCGGCGGTGGGGGCGGTGCGGTACACGATGGTGTCCTCGACGACCGCGTAGTTCACCGGGTACACCTCCGGCCCCGCGTCGGTGGACACGGCCACCCTGCCGACCCTCTGTGCCGCGAGCCGGTCCATGCACTCGTCTGGGGTGAGCTCCTCCAGGCGGGGTGCCGCGGCGGGACCGGACCGGCCGGGGGGAGTGCCGGCCTCGGCGCCGCGCAGCCGGTCGATGGTGGTTTCCAGCGCACCGGCCAGCCGGATGAGCCCGGCGATGTCGACGTCGGCCGGCTGCTCCTCGACGTAGCGCAGGTACCCGGGGGCCATCCCCGCGCGGGCTGCGACCTCCTCGCGGCTGAGCCCGAGTTCCTGCCGCCGCAGCATGACACGGCGGCCGACGTCGCCCGGATGCGCAGCCTGCGGATCCGGCTGCCTGGTCTCCGACACGTTGACACACCTCCGGGGTGCTGGGGGTTCCGGCCGGGAAACCCCTTGTACTTCCAGGGGACCATCCCACCGGGCGCGGCGCCAGGGGTGATGAGCCGGATGCCGGTACCCCGCCTCGCCGGGCTGGGGACGGGAGGACTGAAGCGCTGGAGGGCGCGGACGCGTCGGCCGGGAGTGCGGAACAATCACGCCTGTGCGATTCGGGATTCTGGGGGAGACGCGGGCGCGGCTGGCCGACGGGCGTGCCGCGGCCGTGGGAGGGCCCGGGCGCCGGGCGTTGCTGGCGCTGCTGCTGCTGGACGCGGGACGCGTCGTGCCGCTCGAACGCCTGATCGACGGCCTGTACGGGGAGGAGCCGCCGACCGGGGTGGCCAACGCGCTGCAGTCGCAGGTGTCGCGGCTGCGGTCGGCGCTGCGGGAGCCGATCGAGAACCATCCCGCCGGATACCGGCTCGTGGTCGAGCCCGGCGAGGTCGACGTGCACCGCTTCCAGGAGCTCGCCGCGCAGGGCCGGGAGGCGATCAGCACCGGGGAGCATCGGCGCGCCGCCGAGTTGCTCGGGGAGGCGCTCGGGCTCTGGCGCGGCCCCGCCTTGGCCGACGTCGGTGACGCGCCGTTCGCGTCCGCCCAGATCGCGCGGCTGGAGGAGAGGCGTCTCGCCGCGTTCGAGGATCGCGCCGAAGCGGAGCTCGCGCTCGGCGGCCATCGCGAGCTCGTGGCGGAGCTGCGGGATCTGGTTGCGGCGAATCCGCTGCGGGAGCGGCTGCGGGCCCAGTTGATGCGCGCCCTCTACGGCAGCGGGCGTCAGGCCGAGGCGCTCGCCGTCTACGAGGAGGCACGGCGTGAACTGGCCGAGACGCTGGGCACGGATCCCGGTCCCGAACTGACCGCCGTCCACCTGGCCGTCCTCCGGGCGGATCCGGCGCTGCGTCTGCCGGTTCCCGTGGCGGTCTCGCCTTCGGTCGATGTTTCACGTGAAACGGCGCCTTCCCGTCTCCGTGAAACCGCCGGTGTTTCACGTGAAACCGAACGCTGGGCTCGCGAGGCCGTCGATGTTCCACGTGAAACCGAAGCCGGAGCGCGCGACCTTGTCGATGTTTCACGTGAAACGGCGTCGCCGCGTCGTGTGCTGCCCGCTCAGCTGACCAGCTTCGTCGGGCGGGACGAGGAGCTGGAACGGGTCGGAGCGCTGTTGCGGAACGGGCGGCTGGTCACGCTGCTCGGGCCCGGCGGGGCCGGCAAGACACGGCTGTCGGTGGAGGTCGCCGGACGCCACCCGGGCGAGTGTTGCTTCGTGGACCTGGCCGCGGTCACCGACGGCTCGGATGCGGCCCAGGCCGTGCTGACCGCGCTGGGGCTACGGGAATCCGGGCTGCGGCCCGCTGTCGGCTCCGGGCAGGAGCCGGCCGAGCGCCTGGTGGTGGCGTTGGCCGACCGGGAGCTGTTGCTCGTGCTCGACAACTGCGAGCACGTGGTCGAGTTCGCCGCGGCGCTCACCGCCCGCCTCCTCGCCGGCTGTCCGGCTCTACGTGTCCTCGCCACCAGCCGGGAGGCGCTGGGCATCACCGGTGAGGTGCTCTCTCCCGTGCCGCCGCTCGCCCTGCCGCCGGTCGGGGCCGGTGCCGAACAGGCCCTGGAGTTCCCCGCGGTCCGGCTCTTCGCCGAACGGGCCGGTGCCGTGCGGCCCGACTTCGACCTGCGCCGGGAACTCGACGCCGTGCTGCGGATCTGCACCGCACTCGACGGGCTCCCCCTCGCCATCGAGCTGGCGGCGGCGCGACTGCGCGCGCTGTCCGCGGCGGAGATCGCCGCGCGTCTGGGCGGCACACCCGCCGACGAGCTGCCACCCGGCTCCGGGACACGCCCCGCCGAGCTCTTCCGTCTGCTCTCCCGCGGCAGCCGTACCGCCCGGCCCCGCCAGCGCACGCTGCGCGGTGTCGTGGACTGGAGCTGGGACCTGCTGCCGGAGGCCGAGCGGGCGGTCCTGCGTCGCACTTCCGTGTTCGCCGGCAGTTGGAGCCTCGCAGCCGCGGAAGCCGTCTGCTCGGACCGTCCCGAGGACGGATCGGCGTCCGATGCGGGGATCGAGCCGTGCGACGTGCTCGACCTGGTCGAGGCCCTCGTGGACAAGTCCCTGGTCGTCGCCCGGCATCCGTCCGGAGGTGACGGCGTCCGCTACCGCCTGCTGGAGACCATCCGCACCTATGGCGCCGAGCGGTTGGCGGAGGCCGGGGAGGTCCGTACGGTACGGCGGGCCCATGCCGCGCACTTCCTCGGCCTGGCCGAGGCCGCCGATCCGCATCTGCGCCGCGCCGAGCAACTCGACTGGCTGGCCCGGCTCTCCGCCGACCACGACAACCTGCACGCCGCGCTGCGCCGCAGCCTCGCCGACGACGACCTCCCGACCGCCCTGGGCCTCATCGGCGCCCTGTCCTCCTACTGGATGCTGCGCGGCATACGGTACGAGGGGTCCGCACCGGCCCGGCAACTGCTCTCCCGGCTGGGGGCCGAGCCGCTTCCCGGGCTGGAGGAGGAGTACGTCGCCTGCGTGCTGTCCGCGGTCTTCGGCATGCTCGACTTCAGCGAGTACGCCGATCACGTGGCGGCCGCGCGCGCGATCCTCGAAGAGCTGGGCGGCGTCGCGCACCGGTACCCCTCGCTGACCCTCCTGTGGGCTCCCTTCGCCGGGGTCCCCGCCGACACGGGGGACGTCGACACGCTGTCCGAGCCGCTGCGGGGCCACCCCGACCCCTGGTACCAGGCGCTGCTGCTCATCGGCCGGGGATACCAGCGCTGGTGGACCCACGCCCAAGTCGCCGAGGCCGAACGGGACTTCACCGAAGCCGTCGAGGCCTTCGGTGCGCTCGGCGACAGATGGGGGATGACCACCTCGCTCGGTGTGCTCGCCGAACTGGCCGGATTCCGCGGCGACATCGCCCGTGCCGTCGCACTCGTCGACGAAGCGGCCGCCTTGGCCGCGGAGTTGGGATCCACCGAGGACCTGGCCGATCAGATGGGCCACCGTTCGGCGTTCCGGCTGAGCGCCGGGCAGTTCGAGCTCGCCACAGCGGACTGCCGCCGCGTCCTGGAGCTGGCCCGGCAGGCGGGAGCCCCAGAGTTCCTCGCCCGCGGCCATCTCGGACTCGCCGAGATCGCCCGCCGCACCGGAGACCTGGCCGAGGCCCAGCGCCTGTGCGAGCTGGCGCTGGCCGAATGTCCGCCCCGGTCGTTCTCCGGGGACGGCACCCGTTCGGCGGTCCTGATCGCCCTGGCCCGGATCGCCCTCGCGCGGCAGGAGACCGACCGAGCCCGCACCTGTCTGCGGCAGGCCCTCGCCAGGGAACAGGCCGTCGTAGGCGTCAGTCTTCCACTGGCCGCCACCGCCGCGGCTGAGGCGCTGGCCGCGCTCGCCCTGCTCGAAGGAGCGGCCGACCTCACCGCCGAACTCCTCGGCGCGCTCCGGGCGCTGCGCGGCACGGACGGGCCTTCGGACCCCGACGACGACGCCGTCGGCGACGCGGCCCGTTCGGCACTCGGCGACGCCGCGTTCGAGGCGGCCTGCGCCCGCGGAGCCGCCCGCGGAGTGGCCGAGGTGACGGCGAGCGCGATGCGGCGCGTCGGGACGGTCGCGCCGGCACAGGGCTGAACTCCCATCTCTTCCCGGAGCTTCGGCGTACCGCTGTCGCGGTCAGTGTGCGGTACGCGGACGGTCAGCGCGCTCCCGCACGCTGACCGCCATGACGACGACACCCCGGAACCCGCAGGCCGCCCGGCGTACGCGGGGCGACGACGGCAGCCGCCGCTGGCTCGCCCTCGTCATCTGCTGCCTGGCCGCCGCCTTGCTCGGCATCGACAACAGCGTCCTCAACTACGCCATCCCCTCCCTCCTGAAGGGGCTGCACCCGTCCGCCACCCAGATCCTGTGGATCGCCGACACCTACGCCTTCGCGATGGGCAGCCTGCTCGTGGTGGCGGGCAACCTCGGCGACCGCCTCGGCCGCAAGAAGCTGCTGCTGACCGGTGCCGGGGCCTTCGGCCTCGCCTCCGTCCTCACCGCCTACGCCACAAGCCCCGCGATGCTCATCGCCGCTCGCGCGCTGCTCGGGGTCGCCGGAGCGATGATCATGCCGTCCACGCTCTCCCTGGTACGCAGCACGTTCACCGATCCCAAGGAGCGCACCACGGCCGTGGGCATCAGCGGGGGCATCGGAGCGGCCGGCTTCGCGCTGGGCCCGGTCGTCGGGGGGCTCCTGCTCGACCGGTTCTGGTGGGGCTCGGTCTTCCTGATCAACGTGCCCGTGATGGCCGTGGTCCTGGTCGGCGGAGCCGTCGTGCTGCGCGAGTCCCGCAATCCGCAGCCGGGACGCCTGGACTGGGTGAGTGTGCCGCTGTCCGTCGCCGGTCTGCTCGGCGTCATCTACGCGATCAAGACCGCCGCCCGGGACGGGGTGCACGAGCCCGCCGTGTGGATCTCCGCGGGTGCGGGCGCCGTCGCGCTGGTCCTCTTCGCCCGCCGCCAGCGCCGGATCGCCCATCCGCTGCTGGACCTCGGCCTCTTCCGCAACCGGGCCTTCACCGGCGCGGTGGGCTCCAGCGTCATGACGCTGTTCGCCTCCACCACGCTCGCCCTGGCCTTCTCGCTCTACTTCCAGTCGGTGCGCGGCTGGTCCCCGCTGTCCGCCGGTCTCGCAATGCTGCCCGCTCCGCTGGCCGCCTCGGCCGCCGCTCCGCTGGCCGGAGCGCTGATCCCGCGGCTGGGCCGCAACAAGGTCGTCGCCGCGGGCCTGGCCCTGATGGCCGTCAGTGTCGCCGGGCTCGGCATGGTCACCCCGGGCTGCGGCTACTGGGTGCTGCTTCCCGGGCTCGTGGCAAACGGGGTCGGGCTGATGCTGGTGATCTCCGTCACCTCCGACACCATCCTGGCCAGCGCGCCAAGGGAGCGCATCGGGGCCGCCGCCGCGATGTCGGAGACCGCCAACGAGATCGGCGGCGCCCTCGGGTACGCGATTCTCGGCTCGGTTCTCACCGCCGTCTACCGCAGCGGCCTGGGTCTGCCCGCCGGGCTCCCGGCCGAAGCCGCGCACGCCGCCCGGGAATCGGTCGCGGGCGCGGTCGACGTCGCCGCCCGGATCCCCGGTTCCGCCGGAGCGGCCCTGGTCACCGCCGCCGAGGACTCCTTCACCCACAGCATGCAGATCACCACCGCCGTGGCGGCCGCCCTGCTGATCGCCGCCGCGGCGCTCGCCCTGGTCTCGCTGCGCGGCGTTCCGGCCGAGATCCCCGACCCGGAGCAGGCCACCGCGCAGGACGGCACGCGTGAGCGGCCGGCGCCGCTCACCCCGGCAGCCGGATGACACGCCGCACCGGGCGCACCGGTGCCGCGAGCACGGCCCGTCCTCCCCTCGCACCCGCCGACCGCGGCCGGTGCTGCGGCGCACCGCCGCAGGGGTGCGAGGGCGGCGGCGTCACACCTCGGGCCCGCCGTCCTCGCGCCGGGCGCGGTCCGCCTCGGCCTGCTTCGCCTGGACGTCGGGGTCGTCCGGCGGGCCGTCAACGGCGCTCAGCGGCGGCCGTGACGAACCGGGCCGGTCGGCCACCTCGGTCGCGGAGGGCGCCTCCACCAGCCACTCGGGGTTGGTCTGCCGGTTCCACCAGCGCCAGGCGGCCACCGCGCCACCGGTGAGCACGCCGAGGAACACCAGCCCCTTGGCGAGACGGCCCCGGCGCGCCCGGCGCCGACGCTTGCGGACCAGCTTGTCGATCTCGGCGGGCGTCACCTGGCCCCGCAGGGCGGCGAGCGCCGCCGAGCTGCGGGCCGCGGCCTCCTCGCGCACCGGTTCCGTCGCGGACCGGGCGACCTCGACGGCCTGGCCCACCCGCGGCGCGGTGTACTCGGCGGCATGCCGGGCCGTCTCGCGAGTGCGCTTGGCGACCGCGTCGACGGAGTCGGCGAGCTTCGGCGGCACCGCGCACCTCGCCTGGGCGATCCTGGGTGCGAGATGCGCGCCATACTGCTCGCGTGCCGCGTGGCGGGCGTGCTCGGCGGCGGACGACACTTTCGGGGCGAGCCGCTTGCGCGCCTCGTCGGCGTAGTGCACGGCGGCGTCCTTCGCCGTGCCGGCGTACGGCGCCACCACCTCGGCCGCGTGCCGCACATTCTCCTTGGTCACAACGGCCTTGTGGCGCACGTTCTCTGTGCGGGTCACGGGGAACCTCCTCCTCGGTGGCGTACATGTCGCCTTTCCGCCCGAATGGAGATCATGCTGCCCGGTGGCGCGCGGTACGGCACGCGTGATCGGGCATCCGGGGCACACGGTGTCCGGCACCCGGCGTCACGGTGCCGCCGTTCGGCGGCTACGCGTCGGGAGACGACGCGTGGGAGGATTTGTCGTTGTCAGTGAAGTCTATGGAAGGTACGACGTGGCCGAGCAGCTCTTCGCCACCCTCAAGACCAATCAGGGAGACATCGAGATCCGGCTGCTGCCGGACCACGCTCCCAAGACCGTGAAGAACTTCGTCGAGCTCGCCGAGGGCACCCGTGAGTGGACCAACCCGGCCACGGGCAAGAAGAGCACGGACAGGCTCTACGACGGCACCGTCTTCCACCGCGTCATCTCCGGGTTCATGATCCAGGGCGGCGACCCGCTGGGCAACGGCCAGGGCGGCCCCGGCTTC
>CAYNNX010000188.1:0-13274 GCA_964398515.1 uncultured Streptantibioticus sp.
GGCGATGTTGACCGGGACGCTAGCTTCGCGCGCGGCGCGGGCAGCGACCACGTCCCCGGGGCAGATCCCGGCATCGGCGAGGCCGGCGGCCAGGCATCGGGCCAGGCGGTCAAGTTCCGCGTAGCTGACCGCTCCCTGCGAGTCGATCACGGCGGTGCGGTGCGGGTCGGCGACGCGGTGCGCGCGGAACAGGGCGTACAAATCGAGATCGGGATAGTGGCCCTCGGCCGCCCAGGTGCGCCGCAGCGCCGCCGGAACCAGGTCGGGGAAGCGCGGGATGGTCACGAGAACCTCCAGGGTGACGGGACGGTGAGGGCACCGTGCGAGTCGCGGCCGAGTGCCCCGCGCAGCCTGGGATCGGCGGGCACAGACGCCAGGTCGGTGGTGACGGCTGTCGCGATCAGGCCGTTCTTGCGCAAAGTCGCCAGGGCCTGATCGGTCGGCATCTCGGCGAGCTGCGGCGCATGAGCCTGCGCGGGGCCGGCTGCCTGGTCGGTCGGGGCGATCCATCCGTCGGCCGTGCGCAGTGGCTTGCGAAACCTCGCAGCACGGCGCTGCCGCCCAGCCGCGGCGATCAGTGTCTCGGCGGCACCCAGCAGCGACGACTCCACCTTTATGCCCCTCCCGGACCGCTCACGCAGCAGCAGGCCGGCCAGGATCGCCTCCGCGCCCAGCAGTCCGCCGAGCACGTCGACCAGGGTCATCAGGGAAGGGGCGGGCTGTTCGTCGGCCGCCCGGACCGCCTCGCCGACACCCGTGCGGGCCTGCACCATGAAGTCCGTACCGATGGGCGGATCGGCCAGCCGTCCGGCCCAGCCGCTGGTGTAGGCATACACCAGGCCGGGGTTGACGGCCCCGAGCGCGTCGGCGTCCAGACCGAACCGTTCGGCGTTGCCGGGGGCCCAGTTGTGCAGGAAGACATCGGCACCGGCGGCCAGCTCGCGCAACTCCCCCCGCCCGGCGGGCGACTTGATGTCGATGTCGACGGCGCGCTTGTGGCGGTTGAGCGCGAGCCAGCGGGCCGAGACGTCCGAGCAGCACGGCGGCATGCCCCGCAGCGGATCCCCGCCCGGCGGCTCGATCCGTACGACGTCGGCCCCGAGCAGGCTCAGCAGGTGTGCGGCGAGGGGGGCCTGGATGCGGCGGCCGGCCTCCAGCACCTTGAGGCCCGCCAACGGACGTGACGGCTCGGCGGCGGCTCGTGCCCCGGGCTCCGCCCGTGCCGTCGTACGAGCTTCCACGCTCCACGGCGGCCCGGAAACGGGTCCGTCGGCAGCCACGGGATGCACCGGGCACACCTCGGCCCCCGAGCTTGCCGCTGCCCGCTGTATCCGCGCCCATGAGGCGCCGCGCGTGGTGGCGTGCAGGGCCGCGGGCAGCGGTGCGCAGGCGGTGGCGTAGCGGAACTGGAACGGCTGCCAGCCGGACCGTATCGCCTCCGGCGCAGCGCCCAGCTCGCGCCAGAAGGCGGCCCAGGCCGCGGGCGCGAGTGCCTCCAGTTCGAAGCGGGTTCCGTCGGCGGCCGTGAACGGCGGGCCGCCGGGTGCGATGGGCACGGCCTCGGGCTCCGGCGCGCACGCGGCGGCCAGGTACTGCGAGACCGTCAGCAGGGCGGCACGGTCGGCCCCGGTCGACACGTGTGTGGCACCGCCACCGCGTGCCCGGCCCAGGAGCGCGGCCAGCAGCCCCTGCACCGTGAGGACCGACGCGCAGGCCGCCGTGTAGTCGACGGCGAGGCCGCGCGGTGCGCCGTCGCGCCGGCCGTGTACGGCCATCACGCCCGTGGCGGCCTGGACGGTCGCCTCGTCGACCGCCTCCGCATCGGGGAGGACGTCCGCCCATGCCACGTCCGCGGTGACCTCGCCGAGCTCCGCGCCGCCGAGGGCGAATCGAGCGGGCCTGCCGCACACCGGGCCGTAGTTGTGCGTCGTCGCCCCCAGCGTGCGAAGGTGACGAGCCGCAGCAGCCGTGAGCGCGGCCGGACCCGAGACGCGTACCGCCACATTCTCCAGCGGGCGCGTCGCCCGCAATGCGGTGAGGGGTCCCATAGCTCTCCTCTCCGGACGGCGGCACACCGCCCGGGCCGTACGAATATGCGGGGAACTGGCAGGCGTTCGACACCGACCATCTGCACGGCGAGGAAGTCGGGTCACCTGTCTGGCTGGTTCCCGGCGAATGTGGAGGAAAGCCGTGAATGTGATCAATAGTGCACAGGGTGGCCCGTCCGATGCGAACGCGCTGCCTGATTGCCCGGCCGAGCTGTCAGAACTGCGCGGCCGGGTGACGGCGTTCGTACGGGATCGCGTCATACCGCGCGAAGCCCTGCTCGATGCCGGGGGCCCGGAGGCGAGAACCCTGCTGCGCGAGCTCCGACGCGAAGCGAGGCAGGCGGGGTTGTGGGCGCTGCCGCTCCCCGTCGAACTCGGCGGACAGGGGCTCGCGTTGTCGCAGTACGCGTACCTGGCGGAGGCCGAAGGGGCCAGCGACCACGGGCCCGCCGCACTCGGTTCGGCGGCGCTGCTGGACGTCCTCATGCTCGGCCGCCATGCCACCGACGCCGTGCGGGAGCGGTACCTGCACCGGATCGCGGCGGGCGAGCTGAGCGCCTGCTACGCCATGACAGAACCGGACACCCCGGGGACCGACCCCTCGCTGACCGCCACCCGCGCGGTACCCGAGCCCGACGGCACGTGGACCCTGCACGGCCGCAAGTGGTTCACCTCGGGCGCGCGAGACGCCGACCTCGTCACCGTCCTGGCCCGCACGGACGGTACGGCGCCGGCGGGCGACGGCCTGTCACTGCTGCTCGTGCCCACCACCGCACCGGGCTTCCGGGTGGTGCGCGAACTGCCGGTGCTCGGCGGCGCGGGACAGTGGGAGATCGCGTTCGACGGCGTCCGCGTCCCGGCCGACCACCTCGTCGGCAGGCGCGGGCTGGCCCTCGGCGTCGCCGGGGAGCGGATCCGGCTCGGCCGCGTCCTGCGCTGCCTGCGCTGGCTCGGCCAGGCCGAGCGTGCGTTCGGCCTGATGTGCGAGCGCGCCCGGTCACGCAGCCAGTCGCACGGCCCGCTCGCCGACCGCCAACTCGTCCAGCGCATGGTCTTCGACGCCCTGCTGGCCATCCGCAGCACCCGGCCGCTGGTGTACGAGGCGGTGGCCCGGCTGGAGGCGGGTGCGGAGGCCCGCGTGGAGACGGGCCTGGCCAAGGTGGCGGCGGCCCGGATGCTCCAGCAGGTCGCCGACGCCGCCATCCAGGTGCACGGGGCCGCGGGCCTGGGCCCGGACACGCCGCTGCCCGCGCTCTTCCGGGCCGGGCGCGCGGCGCGACTCCTCGACGGGCCGGACGAGTTGCACATCTCCGCGGTCGCGCGGCGTGTTCTGCGGGACACCACGGCTGGACGTGCCTAGACGGTGAACGGCCCCACCAGGCCGGTCGTGACGGCGAGTCCGAGGGCCAGGAAGAAGTCCCCCCACACCAGTTCGTGCCTGACGGCCACACCGCGCGCAGCGTCGTAGCAGCCGTCCAGCAGCCCGCCCGAGGGTGACAGGTGTCCCGCGCACAGCCGGCGCAGGACCGTTTCAGCGCGTTCTGCCGGCTCTCGCGCGGTGTCCTGCCGTCCAGCGTCCCGGGCGGCGGCGGCCAGTTTGAGCGCGGCCACCGCCTCGATGGCGGCCGCCGAGGTGTCGAGCGGCTCGCCGGGTACGAGCGGGGCGGCGGCGGCCAGCCGCATGCCCGTCAGCCGCCGCGCCGCATCCCACAGGCCGTCCGCCGAAGGAACACCACGCAGGCAGTGGATGCCGTCGGCCACACCCAGCAGCAGCCACGCCGCGGTACGGCTCCACCCGGGCGCGGGCTCGTCGCACGCGGCCCACCCGCCGCCCGGCAGTGCCCGCCACGCCGGGCGCGGCGGATCCTCGGCCAGGCACAGCTCCAGGTGCCGCGTCAGATGACTGTACGCGGCCAACTGTCCGCAGGGCGCCCGGGCCAGCAGCGGGACCACCCCGGGAACCCCGTCCGCCCGCGCCGTCAGCCGGGGGCCGCCGAACGCGCCGCCCCACGGCACGATGCCCGGCTCCGGCTCGTAGGCGGCCAGACACGCCCGCGCCGCCCGGTCGCGCAGCCCGCTCCCGCCGGGCGCCGCGGTCCCGTACCAGAGCACCAATCCCCGTGCGGCCGTGTCCCGTTCGACCCAGTACGCCAGGCGTGCGGTGCACGCGTCGGCCGCCCGCCGGTCGCGGGCCGCTCCGGTGGTCAGCGCCCGCAGCCACAGCAGCCCGGCCCAGCAGCCCCCCGTCCACGAGCCCCGGGACGTGGTGGTCCAGCGGCCGGTGTGCGGGTCGGCGTACAGCGGGAAGCGCGGCCCCACCTCCGCCGCGGTCGCCGCGACCCGCCCCATCACCGCCGCCAGCGCCTGCTCGGCCCAGGCCGTCATGCGGACGCGTCCCGTGAACCGCGCAACGCGCGCGGCAACGCGACGAGCGCGGCGCCTGCGAACTCCGCCGCCACCAGCAGCCACCCCGGCCCGTACCCGGCGGCCGACACCAGCGCGCCGAACAGCGGCGGCCCGACGGCGAACCCGGCGAAGAAGCCCGCCGCCACCAGCGCCGAATCCCGTCCGGCACGGCCGGGCGCGGCCCGCTGTATCACCAGCACCATGGAGACGGCGTTCGCCGACACCGCGAACACCCCCAATGCGATCGCCCCGGCCCACACCAGCGGATGGACCAGGACCGCCGCGGCGAGCACCAGGGCCGCCGCCACCGCCCAGGCGGCCAGCACCCCCGGCAGCGCCTCGGCCCGCCCCGGCCTGCCCGCGTCACGGGCCCAGCCCACGCGTCCGCCGATGCCCGCGGCACCCAGCACGGCCACCAGCGCGGCGGCCGTCGTCGACGGCAGGCCCAGACGCTACGCCCCGAACAGCGCCAGATACGTGTTGACGGAGGCGATCCCGCACCCCAGCAGCAGGGAGAACCCCGCCAGCCGCGGCACGACGGCGCTGCGGGTCGGCGCCGTTCCGCGGTCGGCGGCGCGCGGCCGGGCCGGATCCGGCGGCAGCACGGCCGCGGCCCACAGCCCTGCCAGCGCCGCGATCCCGGCCGCCACCCACACCGCACCGCGCCAGCCGACCCCGGCCGCCAGCAGCGACAGCGGCAAACCGGCGGCGAACGCCCCGAACTGCACCCCGGACTGCTTGAAACCGGTGACCGCGCCGCGGCGCCCGGGCGCGAACGCGGCCAGGATCACCTTGTTCGTGGCCGGGTTGGCCAGCGCCTGCGGCACCCCGCCGAGCGCCACCGCGACCAGCAGCACGGCCGCCCCCGGTGCCGCCCCGATCAGTGCCAGCGCCAGGGCCGACAGCAGCAGCAACCCCACCATGCACCGCCGCGGCCCGACCCGGTCGACGAGCCGCCCGGCCACCGGCGACAGCGCCGCCGCCAGCCCGAAGCCGGCGGTCGTGGTCAGCCCCAGCACCGTGCGGGACATGCCCAGTTCGCCCACGAGCCGCGGCCCGAGCGCCCCCAGAAGGAAGAGCTGCATCATGGAGAACGCCATCGCCGACGTCAGCAGCACGACGATCCCGGTGCCCGCCCCGCGGCTCCGGCCGACGTCGCGATCGCGTATCGGCCCCTCCGACGTCGTACCGCGCCCAGCCCGCACCCAGACCTCCCGGTGAACGGGCCCGTCCCAGCGCGGGCCCCGAATCAGTCAGTCGGGCCGGGACCACGGGCGGTTCCCGGCCGCGGCGGCTCTCGCCCTGTCGACCGCTCGCGATGCGCATGTACAGTGCGAGGTGCGCGGCGGTTGTGTGCGCGCTTTCGATGAGCCCAGGAGAACGGTCTCCTGGCTGTGTGCTGTGGGGGTAGTCGCGGTGGTTACGGGCAGGGTCGTGCGGTTCGACGAAGTTCGCGGATACGGCTTCATCGCGCTCGACGAAGGAGGCGAGGACGTCTTCGTCCACGCGAACGATCTGCGGGACGAGAAGTACCTGTTCCGCTCGGGGCTCCGGGTCGGGCTTGAGGTGGAGCAGGGCGAGCGCGGGCCCAAGGCGTGCGACGTGCGCATTCTGGAGCAGCCCACGGCGCCCGCGCCGCGGTCGCATGCCCCGTCGTCCGGAGTGGCGCCGGAAGGGCTGCGGGACGATGACGACGACATCGTGTGCGACGTGCTCACGCAGGCCGAGTTCCAGCAGGAGCTGACCGAGGCGCTGCTCGACGGCGTTCCGACGATGACCGGGGAGCAGATCGTCCAGGCCCGCCGACGGGTGATGGAGCTGGTCAAGACACACAACTGGGTCGTCGGCTGACCCCTTCGCCGCACCCGCCCGGCCGGGCCGACCTGCGCCGACGGGCCGTTGTCAGTGGGGCGCGGCAGACTCTGTGATGCACGGCACAACACGCATGACGGAGTCGTCGGAGGCGAAGGACCATGAACGACGTCCTGCTCGCGGTGGGCACCCGGAAAGGGCTCTTCGTCGCCCGGCGGCGACCGGGCGGGGAGTGGGAGTTCGGCGAGCCGCACTTCCCGATGCAGGCGGTGTACTCCGTCGGCATCGACACCCGCGGTCCCCGGCCGCGGCTGCTGGCCGGGGCCGTCAGCTCGCACTGGGGCCCCTCGGTGTTCCGCTCCGACGACCTCGGGAGGAGCTGGCAGGAGCCGGCCCGCCCGGCCGTGCGGTTCCCGAAGGACACCGGGACCTCGCTCGAACGGGTCTGGCAGCTCCACCCGGCCGGTCCCGAGGCCCCCGGGGTCGTCTACGCGGGCACCGAGCCGGGTGCGCTCTTCCGCTCCGAGGACGGCGGCGAGACCTTCGAGCTGGTCCGGTCCCTGTGGGAGCACCCCCAGCGACCGCAGTGGGGCGCCGGGTACGGAGGCCAGGCGGTGCACACCGTGGTCACCGATCCGCGCACCCCTGACGCGCTCGTGGTCGCCGTCTCCTCCGGCGGGGTCTACCGCTCCGAGGACGGCGGCGCGAGCTGGGCGCCGTCCAACACCGGTGTGCAGGCGACGTTCCTCCCGGATCGCTACCCGGAGTTCGGCCAGTGCGTGCACAAGATCGCGCGGGATCCGGCCGACCCGGACCGGCTGTACCTGCAGAACCACGGCGGGGTCTACCGCAGCGACGACGCGGGGGCCACCTGGTCCGAGATCGGCAAGGGGCTCCCGGCGGACTTCGGTTTCGCGGTCGCCACCCATCCCCGGCGCGGCGGCGTCGCCTACGTCTTCCCGCTCCACGCCGACTACGACCGCCTACCGCCCGACCTGCGCTGCCGGGTCTACCGCACGCAGGACGCCGGTGCGACCTGGTCGGCCGCGGAGCGCGGGCTGCCCTCCCAGCACCATTACGGCGTGGTGCTGCGCGACGCGCTGCGCACGGACGACGGCGACCCCGCAGGCGTCTACTTCGGCAACCGCAACGGCGAGGTGTACGCCAGCGCCGACGAGGGGGACAGCTGGCGGCTGATCGCCTCGCACCTGCCGGACGTGCTGTGTGTGCGGGCCGCCGTCCTCGGGTGAACGCGGCGGGGTGAGCGGGACGGGGTGAGCGGCCGTGGCTTGAACGGGCACGGGAGGGCCTGGTGGACCAGTAGAGTGACCCACCGTGGCTGCACGACCGTTGAACGAGATCGTCGAGGCGGGCTGGGCGGAGGCGCTGGCCCCGGTGGCGGACCGGATCGCCGCCATGGGCGACTTCCTGCGCGCCGAGATCGCCGCCGGACGCACGTACCTGCCCGCCGGGCCGAACGTCCTGCGCGCGTTCCAGCAACCCTTCAAGGAGGTCCGGGTCCTGATCGTGGGCCAGGACCCCTATCCGACGCCCGGGCACGCGGTGGGGCTGAGCTTCTCGGTCTCCCCCGACGTCCGCCCGCTCCCCGGCAGCCTGCTCAACATCTTCCGCGAGTACGGCGACGACCTCGGCCACCCGCCGCCGTCCAACGGCGACCTGACCCCGTGGACCCGCAACGGCGTGCTGCTGCTCAACAGGGCGCTGACCACCGCGCCGCGCAAGCCGGCGGCGCACCGGGGCAAGGGGTGGGAAGAGGTGACCGAACAGGCCATCCGCGCGCTGGCGGCCCGCGGCACCCCGCTGGTGTCCATCCTCTGGGGCCGGGACGCGCGCAATCTGCGGCCACTCCTCGGCGACCTGCCCGCCATCGAGTCCGCGCACCCGTCGCCGATGTCGGCCGACCGCGGTTTCTTCGGCTCACGCCCCTTCAGCCGGGCCAACGAACTGCTGGCCCGTCAGGGTGCCGCACCGGTGGATTGGCGCCTGCCGTGACGTAAGGCGCGAGGTAGTCTGCCCGGCGTGACAACGCAATCGAATATCCCTGCGGGCTGGTACGCGGACCCGCAGGGCACCCCCAACCAACTGCGCTGGTGGGACGGCGCCCGGTGGACGGAACACACGCACGCCGGTGCCCCGCCCGCCCCGGCCCAGGCGCAGCAGGCGCCCGTGCAGCACCCGGGGTACGCCCCTCAGCAGGCCCCGCAGCAGGTTCCCCAGCAGCGGGAGAACCCGTGGGAGCTGAACGTGGACGCCGCGCACGATCCGGAGCGGATCCAGCGGCAGGTGCAGCACCAGGCGGGCGTGGGGCCGACCGCGGGCGGCGGCGGGACGCTGTTCACCGAGCCGCTCCTGGTGGTGAACCAGAAGGCGAAGCTCATCGAGATGGTCGACGAGTACTCCGTCTTCGACCAGGCGGGGCGTCAGATCGGTTCCGTCGCCGAGATCGGCCAGAGCGCCGCCAAGAAGGCCGTACGCGCGCTCACCAAGTACGGGCAGTTCATGACGCACCGGCTGGAGGTGCGCGACGCCTACGGCCGGCCGGTGCTGTATCTGACGCGGCCGGCGAAGTTCATCAAGTCCAAGATGATCGTGCAGCGGCCGGACGGCACACAGATCGGCGAGATCGTCCAGCAGAACATGATCGGCAGGATCCACTTCGGCTTCATGGTGGGTGAACAGCAGATCGGCGCCATCAAGGCCGAGAACTTCAGGGCCTGGAACTTCGCGATCGTCGACCACACCGACACCGAGATCGGCCGGATCACCAAGACCTGGCAGGGCCTGGCCAAGGCCGTGTTCACCAACGCCGACAACTACGTGCTCCAGATCCACCGGCCGCTGGCCGACCCGCTGCTGAGCATGGTGGTCGCCTCGGCGCTCACCGTGGACACCGCGCTGAAGCAGGGCACGAACTGACCACGCCCGCACGGCGGGACGCCGGCCGCGAGTGGGTGCTGGGTGTCGACTCCGGCGGCTCCGGCCTCCGCGTGGCGCTCGCCCCCGCCGGCCCGGATCCCGTCCACACGTGCACACCGGAGCTGACGCGCACCACGCGGGAGCCGGTGCGCACCGGCCCGTCCGGGATCGACGCCGACCACCTGCTGGCCCTGCTGCTCCCGGCGGTGGGCGAGTTGCTGGCGCACGCCGGTGCCGACCGGATCGCGACGGCGGCGGTGGGCGCGGCGGGCATGGCGTCGCTCGGCACCGGGCTGCGGGAACGGCTCCCAGAGGCGTTCCGTGCCGAACTGGGCGTCGCACGACTGGCGTTGGCGGCCGACGCGGTGACCGCGTACGCGGGGGCCCTCGGTGTTCGGCCGGGCGCGGTGGTGGCGGCGGGGACCGGGCTGATCGCGCTGGGCACCGGGCCCGGGACGGGCGGCTGGCGTCGGGCCGACGGCTGGGGGCACCTGCTGGGCGACTGCGGCAGCGGAGCGTGGATCGGCCGGGCCGGCCTGGAGGCGGCGTTGCGCGCCCACGACGGCCGCGCCGGTGGTTCGGCCGTGCTGCGTGAGCGGATGGAGGCGGTGTTCGGGCCGCCGGAGCGGATGCCGGGGCTGCTGTATCCGCGGGACGACCGGGCCGCGGTGCTCGCGTCGTTCGCGCCCGAGGTCGGCCGGTGCGCCCGGGAGGATCCGGTCGCGGCGGGGATTCTGCGCCGGGCCGCCCGCCACATCCTGGAAGCCGCGGCCGCGGTGCGCCCCGAAGTCGGCGCAGGGGACGTCGCGTTCACCGGCGGCCTGTTCCGCATGGGCGAGCCGCTGCTGGGACCGCTGCGCGCGCTGGCTCCCCAACTCCTGCCCGGCGCACGGCTGGTGGCGGCCGAGGGTGATCCGCTGTGCGGTGCGCTGCGGATCGCGGCGGCGCTGGCGGCCGACGGGCCGGTGCTGCCTGCCGACCCGGCGCTGCTCACTCTGCACTGACGGGACAGCAGAAGAAGTAAAACCCGCTTTAGCCGCTTTAGCTGTCATAACTGGTTTTCAATGCACTGAAGCGGACAGAACCGGACGGTGCGGGTGCGGCGGCGCACCCGCCCGAACACAGAAGCGCCCGGAACCGTTAGCATGCGTCGCCATGAGCTCAGCCACTGGCCCCGCACCCGGCCTGCCCGTACGAATGCCGCGCCCCCGACAGCCTGGACGGCACCGGAGGCCGGAGCCGCTGGCCGCCCCGCAGGGCGCGCCCGCCCTGGTTCTCGCCGTTCCCGGCACCCCGAACGACGCGACCCGCTCGCTCGTCGAGGAGGTCGTGAGCATAGCCCGCTCCGAACTGTCCGGCCTCGACGCCCGCATCGGCTACCTCGACGCCACCGGTGACGACGCCGAATTCCCCTCGCCGGCGCAGGTGCTGACGCAGGCGGCGGGTGAGGAGCGCGAGGGCGACGGGCCGGCGGCGGTCGTCGTGCCGCTGCTGGCGGGCCCGGAGCCGTCCGTGCTGCGGCGCATACGCCAGGCCGTAGCGGACAGCGGCGCGCGGGCCGAGGTGACCGACGCGCTGGGCCCGCACCCGCTGCTGGCCGAGGGGCTGCACGTGCGGCTGTCGGAGGCCGGGCTGGCCCGCGCCGACCGCGCCCGGCTCTTCACCGTCGCGACGGCGGCGGACGGCATCATCCTGGCCACCGTGGGCGGCGACGAGGCGGTCCAGGCCGCGGGCGTCACCGGTCTGCTGCTGGCCGCACGGCTCGCGGTGCCGGTGCTGGCGGCCGGGCTCGACATGGACGGCGGGATCTCCGCCACCGCCGAGCAGCTGCGCGCCTCGGGCTCCACGAGGCTGGCCCTCGCGCCCTGCCTGATCGGCCCGGAAGTGCCGGACGGGCTGCTGGCGGCGGCCGCGGAGGAGGCGGGCTGCGACACCGCCGAGCCGCTCGGGGCCTATCTCGCGGTCGGCAGGCTGGTGGTGGCGAAGTACGCGACGGCCCTGGGCCTGGCCCTTCCGCAGGGCCAGGGCGTGCAGGTGCACTGACGCGCCGACGCGGCCGGGGGCGGCGGCGCTTCAGCCGAAGACGAGGCACGACGCGGCGGGCACGCGGAGCGCACCGGCGCGGCGCGCCGCGCCGGTGGCCGCGTCGAGCTCGAACCACGTCACGTCCCCGGACCGCTGGTTGGCCGCGTAGAGGCGGCGGCCGGCCGGGTCGAGCACGAGGTCACGCGGCCACGAGCCGCCGCAGGAGATCCGGCCGACCGGCTCCAGGCGGTCGCCGCCCGCGTCGAGCGCGAACGACACGATCGTGTCGGCGCCCCGCACCGCGGCCCAGGCGAACCTCCCGTCGCGCGAGACCACGATCTCCGACGGGAGGTCGACGCCCTCCTCCCCCAGCGGCACCGGCTCGCCGAGCGGCCGCAGGAGACCCGTGGCCGCCTCCCAGGCCGCCACGGTGAGGGAGGCGCCGAGCTCGTTGACGACGTAGGCGCGATGCCCGCGCGGGTGGAAGGTCAGATGGCGGGGCCCGCTGCCGGGAGCCAGCCGGACCTCGTGGCGCACCCGGAGCTTTCCGGTCGCCCGGTCGAGATCGCAGACGCGCACCGAGTCGGTGCCCAGGTCCACGGTGAGCAGCGAGCCGCCGGAAGGGTCGGGCAGCACGGCGTGGGCGTGCGGCCCGCTCTGGCGCTCGGCGTTGGGGCCGCGGCCCTCGTGGCGCAGCACGCGGACGGGCGTGCCCAGGCTGCCGTCCGGCCGGACGGGGAGCGTGCTGACGCTGCCCGATGCGTAGTCGGCGGTGACCAGGTAGCCGTTGAAGAGGCACAGGTGTGTCGGGGCGCCGCCGTGCACGGGCACCGGCTCGCCGAGGAGTGCGGGGCTGGCGGGATCGCGCAGTGAGAACGCCGCCGCGGCGCCGTTCTCGGGCTGCTCGCTGACCGCGTACAGCACCGTCCGGTCGGCCGAGAGCGCCAGGTAGGACGGATCGGCCACGGCGCCGGTGCGGCCCGTGACGCGCAGTGCACCGGTGGCGGGGTCGACGCTCGCCGCGGTGATCCCGTGGCCGCCTTCCGAGGTGAACGATCCGATGTACGCCCGCTGTTCGCCGCCCATCATGCGATGCTCCTTCTGCCGTGTCCCTGGCGGCAGACGCTAGCGCGGCGGCCCGGGGTCAGGCGGCCACCGGCTCGCGCGGGGTGCTGCGCAGCGGGGGTTCGAGGTCCCGCAGGGCGCGTTCGAGGTCGTGCAGGTGGGACAGGGCGCGGTCGGCCACGGGGTCGGGCCGCTCCGCGGGCTCCCCGGCCGCGGCGGGCGCCGCCCCGGGGGTGAGCAGCCGCAGCACGGCCGTCTCGACGCGGGCGCAGGCGGCCAGGAGACGGGGGTCGTGGGCCGGGCCGTGTTCGGCCACCACTTGGGCGAGGCCGCGCACCTGGTGGACGCAGTCGTCGAGCAGGGCGAGCACCTGCCGGGCCCGTGCCTTGCGGGCGCGCAGCGGGCTCAGCGGGTGCACCAGCGGTGCCAGCGAGGCCCTGACCCGGCCGAGCAGCAGGTCGAGCCCGGCGATGTGCGGCTCCAGGGGCTCCGCCGCCGCGGCCGCCGCCGTCGCGTCGCGGACCGCGTGCAGTGCGCGGTGGATCCAGGCGTCGGTGGCGGCGTGCGTGGTGACCGGCAGGACCAGCGCGACCGCCAGGACCGCGCCGAGCGCCCCGAGGGCGGTCTCCTCCACGCGCAGCACGAGCAGCGCGGTGCTGAGGACGCCCAGCAGCCCGTAGAGCAGTCCGGCCATGACGGTGACGAAGAACATCATCCAGCTGTAGGAGACCGGGGCGCTGTAGAAGATCCCGAAGACGCAGGCGCCGACCAGGACGGCGGTCGGCAGCGGGCTGCCGCCGAGCGGGACGGCGACGGCGAGGCCGGCTGCGACGCCGAGGACGGTGCCGAGCAGGCGCCGGAAGCCGCGTACGAGCGTCTCACCCCGGGAGGCGGTGTTGACGAAGATCCACCAGGCGGCGCCGACCGCCCAGTACCAGCGGTCGGGGTAGAGCAGTTCGCCCGCGGCGGCGGCGAACGCGG
>CAYNNX010000189.1:0-13128 GCA_964398515.1 uncultured Streptantibioticus sp.
GTCCGGGCCGGTGATCAGCCAGTCGCGGCTGGGCTCGACCAGGGCGGAGGCCGCGACGGTCGAGCCGGACAGGAAGTCCCGCCGGCCCACGTCGCTGCGCCACAGCTCGCAGGCCTGCTCGACCGCGCCCGGCACCGTCGCGGCGAACTGCAGGCCGACCCCGGAGGCGAGGTTCTTGCCGTTGGCCATGCCGATCTCGTCGATGGTGACGGTGCGGCCGAGCTTGCGGCCGAGCGCCTCCGCGATGACGGCCGGAGCCCGCCCCCGCGGCTGCTGCCCCCGCAGCCAACGGGCCACGGAGGTCTTGTCATAGCGCAGGTCGAGGCCCTGTTCGGCGCCGCACATGTTGACGCGGCGGGCGAGGCCCGCGTTGGAGCATCCTGCTTCCTGGATCAGCGCCTGCAGCCGTTCGTTCGGCTGACGCGCCACAAGCGGTCGGGCGGCCATCGTCGTCCCCCTCTGTGCCGTGCACGCCTGGTGCACGATCTCTGCCCAGAAGCACTGTGCGGATATGCCAATCACCAGGTATTTCACGACTTTTGGTTATGAGGTGCCGTAAGGCACCCGACATGCCGAAGAGAGAACTACCCATTACCGGTGCCGGTCCCTCTCGCGCGCCCCCGTCCATGCACCTGTGCGCCCCACATGACGCACGCGCCGCGACGAGCCGGGATTCCTCCGCCCGTAACCCTTGCTGACAGGGGCAGTTGTGCAGCGTGTGGAAGACACCCGCCTGGAAGACACCCTCGTAGCCGCACAGCAGCTCGCCGGGACCGATCACCTGCTGGAGACGGCGGTGCGGTACGCGGAGGAGCGCCACTGGGAGGTGTGCCCCGGGGCGTGGTTGGAGCGGGCCGGCGGGGTGGACCGGTGCTCGTGCGGCGACCCCCGCTGCCCGGAGCCCGGCGCCCATCCGATCCGCCCGGACTGGCCGGGAGAGGCCACCGGCAGCGCACCCACCCTGCGCCGCATGTGGAGCAGGGAGCCGCGCGCCTCCGTCCTGCTGCCCACCGGACGCACCTTCGACGTGATCGACGTGCCGGAGGTCGCCGGGTGCCTGGCGCTCGCCCGCATGGAGCGCAGGGACCTGCCGCTCGGGCCGGTGCTGTGCAGCCCCACCCGCCGCCTGGTCTTCTTCGTCCTGCCCGGGGCCTCGGCCAAGGTGCCCGACCTGCTGCGGCGGCTCGGCTGGCCGCCCTCCTCACTCGACCTGGTGGTCCGCTCCATCGGCGAGTACGTGGCCGCACCGCCGACCCGGGTGGGGGGTGCGGGCCCGGTGCGCTGGGCCCGCCGCCCGACCGCGCTCAACCGGTGGCTGCCGGACGTCGAGGAGCTGCTGAGCCCGCTCGCCTACGCCTGCGGCCGGGAAGCGGCCGCGCGCCGAGGGCGCTAGCCAGTGGCTGCGGGGGCCGGCGAGTCCGCCGCGGACGCCGATCCGCTGCCGCCATCGGCCCGCCGGTCACCCGTCGGAGTCGTCGTGGCGGACCGCCCCGGCGAGGAAGCCTTCGAGCACCGCGTGCCAGGCGTCCGGCTGGTCCCAGGGGAGCAGATGGCCCGCATCCGCTATCTCGGCGTACGAGCCCCGCGGCAGGACGCGGACCATCTCCTGCGCCTCCGCCCGGCCGAGCTCACCGTCCGGGCCGCGCACGACCAGGGCCGGGCAGCGGACCTGCGCCAACTCGTCCCAGTGGGCGTCGCGGATCCACGGCTCGCGGGACCTGAGCATGTGGTCGAAGGAGAACAGCGGCCACCAGCCGTCCGGCCGCTCCTCCATGACCTCGGCGTAGAACGCCCCGCGCGACGCCCTCGGCCGCTCCAGCAACGGATCATCCGAGCCGAACCACCTGGTCACGTCCGCCAGCGTGGCGAACGGCAGCGGCCAGGACGCGAACCACCGCGCCCACTCGGCCTGGCTCCTCTCCCCGTACGCCGAGGCCCGCATGTCGCAGACGACCAGCGCGCTCACCAGATCGGGGCGTCGCGCCGCGAGCCGCCAGGCGACGAGCCCGCCCATGGCATGGCCCACCACCGCCAGCGGCCCCAGACCGAGCTGCTCGACGGCGGCCTCCGCGTCACCCACATAGGCCTCCGGTGTGTACGGGCCGTCCGGCTTCGCGGAGCGGCCGTGCCCGCGCTGGTCGAGGGCGATCGGGCGATAGCGCCCGGCGAGGGCCCGCGCGGTGCCCGCCCAGTGCGCGGCCCGGCCGGTAAGGCCGTGCAGCAGGAGCACGCCGGGCCTTCCGCTGCGGCCACCCGGCGGGCCGTGCGCGTCCCGGCGAGGCGGCACCGGCTCCCCGTGCGGCTTCTCCTCGCCCGTGAAGTCCCAGGCGGCGAGGGGCACACCGCACGCTCCGGTCACCTCTGCACGACGAACCATCGATCCGGCACCCCCGGGTCACGTGTCTGCCCGGCCCTCTCGGCGGCCGGAGCCCCCCACGTTATCGAACTCATCTTCGAAAACGCCGTTCGGCCTCTCAATACCGCTCTTTCGAGTGACACCACTCAAGGGTTGTCGCCGTGTGCTCAGGGGATTCATTCCAGCGGGGAGGAAGAGTCCCGACGGAGGCGCGGGGAGGACCCGGAGAGCTCGGGGTTCCGGGTGAGGCGCCCGAAGGGACGAAGGGGAGGAAGGGCCTCGGCACGCTGCGGTGCCGAGGCCCCTCCGCTGCACGGGCCGCCCTTACCCGGCCCGCGGCCCGTCACCGTCCCGCCGCCCGGGTAAGGGAGGCCCCGGCTTCGCGCCCGTTCCCGGGTACGCCCCAGTACTCCCCTGTACGCCCGGATACGCATCCCTGCGCGCAACCGCGTGAGCGCGTGACCACGCCGAGGCATGATCACGCGCTCACCGACCGGGCCCGGGGCCCGTGCTTCACCCCTTGGCGACGAACACGTGCCCGGCGATGTCGAGGCTGAGCTCGGCGGCCTCACCGCCGCTGCCGACGAGGACGCCGCCGGGGGAACCCGTCACGCTCACCACGGCGCCCGGCTGCACCCCGGCCCGCCGCAGCGTGTACATCAACTGCGCGTCGGTCTGGATGGGCTCGCCGATGCGCCGTACGACGACGTTCTTGGCCTCGGCGTCCGGGGAGAGATCGGCGAGGCTCATCGTGCTCTCGTCGAGGAACGGATCGGCCTCGCCCTTCTCGCCGAGCTCCTCAAGGCCCGGGATCGGGTTGCCGTAGGGCGACTCGGTGGGGTGGCGCAACAGCTCGAGCACGCGGCGCTCCACGGCCTCGCTCATCACGTGCTCCCAGCGGCACGCCTCGGCATGCACCTGCTCCCACTCCAGGCCGATCACGTCGACCAGCAGGCACTCGGCGAGCCGGTGCTTGCGCATGACGCGGGTCGCCAGGCGGCGGCCCTCCTCCGTCAGCTCCAGATGACGGTCGCCCGCGACGCGCACCAGGCCGTCCCGCTCCATCCGCGCCACCGTCTGGCTCACCGTCGGCCCGCTCTGGTCGAGCCGCTCGGCGATGCGGGCGCGCATGGGGACCACACCCTCCTCTTCCAGCTCCAGGATGGTGCGGAGATACATCTCCGTCGTATCGATGAGGTGTCCCGACATACGTGCCCCTCAATAGGTCGTGCGGTGGCCCTGCGAACAATTCTGACGCATGGCACCGACATCGCGGCGGCCCCCGTGTTGACAGCCCGCACCGACAGGGCCCACCGTGATCGGCGACCTTGGAGCACGGGCCGAACGAAGGACCGAGCATGGTGGCTGCCGCAGATTCCGGGGAGACCTCCCCCCGTTCCCCGCACGGTCTCGCCGGGCAGTACCTCGACGCGGCCATCGGCCTGCTGCGAAGGGTCCGGGACGAGGAGGCCGACGCGGTCGCCGAGGCCGGGCGGCTCATCGCCGACACCGTCGAGGCGGGCGGGCGGATCTTCGTCTTCGGCGCCGGACACTCCTCGCTGCCCGCCCAGGACGTGGTCTACCGGGCCGGCGGCCTGGCGGTGGTCAATCTGCTGGCGGTCCCCGGAGCCGTCGGGGTCGACACCACGCCCGCCACCCTCGGCAGCGCGCTGGAGCGGGTGGACGGGCTCGCGGCGGCGGTCCTGGAGACCAGTCCGCTGCGGGCCGGTGACGTCCTGGTGGTGATCTCGCTCTCCGGGCGCAACGCGCTCCCCGTCGAGATGGCGCTGAGCGCACGCGCACGCGGCGTGAAGGTCGTCGGCCTGACCTCGCTGGCCTACCCCGAGCACACCAGTTCGCGGCACTCCTCGGGGACGTATCTGAGGGACCACTGCGACGTCGTGCTCGACAACAAGATCGCGGTCGGCGACGCGGAGCTGGTGGCCGAGGGTGTCCCGGCCCCGTTCGCACCCGCGTCGACGGTGGTCACCAGCGCGCTGATGCAGGCCGTCATCGCCACCGCGGTCGGTGCGCTGGCCGAGCGCGGGTGCACGCCGCCGCTGCTGCGCTCCGGCAACGTCGACGGCGGCCACGAGTGGAACGACCGGGTCATGGCCGAGTACGGCGACCGGATCTTCTACCGCCACTGAGGCACCGGGCCCGCGGCCGCCGGGACGGCCTACGGCCGGGCGAGGTCCAGAGCTGCCGCCACACGTGCCGCCGCGTCCTCCGCGTACGCCGCGTCCTCGCGGTCGAAGGGGCGGCGGCCGCAGCCGCGCAGGAACGTCAGCACGCCCAGCGTCCGCCCCCGGCTGCGCAGCACGCAGCACAGCGCCGACACCGTCCCCTCCGGCCACCTGCGCTCCGCGGCGCGCTCGGGGGTCAGGCCCGACGCCCGCACCGAACCGATCCGTTCCACCGCCTGCTCGGCCGGGTGCCCGACGGGGTAGCCCACCGGGATCCCGGCCGACGCGACCGGCAGGCACGGGCCGGGGCCGCCCGGGGTGCCCGCGGCACGGACCAGGTTGCCCGCGGGGTCGAGCAGGTCGAGCAGCGCGTGGTCGGCGAAGGCGGCGAGCGCGAAGTCCAGGTAGCCGGTGGCCGCCTCCATCGGGTCCTCGCACTCGGCGGCGACCCGCGCGGCGCGCCGCAGCTGGTTGGTGCGGAACCGCAGCCGGGACGCCTCACGTTCGGCCAGCTTGGCGTCGGTGACGTCCTCGAAGAGCCAGCCGACCCCGAGCGGCACCGGCTCCTCGCCGAGGGGTGAGCCCAGCCGCACGAACCCGCTGCGCCAGCAGCGCCGGGCACCGCCTGAGCCGTTGCCCGCGCTCCCGCCGCGCACCCGGACCCACAGATCGGCCGGGGACGGCAGCGCGCCTTCGGAGAGCACGTGGTGCAGCGCGCTCTCCAGTTCCTCCACCCCCTCGCCCAGCACGTCGCCGAGCGGGCGGCCCAGCAGCGCCTCCCGGTCGCTGCGCAGGGCGCGGGCGGCGCAGTCGTTGACCACTGCGGGCCGCAGGTCGGCGTCGATCAGCACGACGCCCAAGGAGGCCTCCTGGAAGAGGGCGTCGCTCAGGGCGAGGGAGCGCTCCAGGCCGATCTGGACGTGGATCTCGGAGAAGGCGCAGTAGACGCCCACCGCCGATCCGTCGGGCGCGTGGACCGCTGAGGTCTGGGCACGCACGAGGATCCGCCTGCCGTCCTTGGTGAGGAGTGGGAACTCGTGGACCTGCCGGCCGGTACCCGCCATGACGCCGAGCAGCCGGCTCATCAGCTCGTCGGCGTCGGCGGTGCGCACCGCCCAGCCCGCCAGGCCCGGGCGTCCGACGGCGTCCCGCGGGGTCCAGCCGAGGACGCGGGTCGCCTCGCTGTTCCAGTGGGTGATCACGCCCTCGTGGTCGAAGGCGCACAGCGCGGCGTCCATGCCGTCCAGGAGGGCGGCGAGCAGCTGTTCGTCGCCGCCGCTGAGCGGCTTCGCGTCGGAGTCGGAAGGCGCGTCGGAGGACTGCACCTGCCCATTGAACTCCGCTGTGACACAGCCCACACGTGCTTCCAGAAAATTGGTTGTGCCGGGACCGAAGGTGTTCTTAGGGTGGGGGCACACAAGAAGGGAGGTGGTCCGACGAATGAATGCATATCGGACGTGTGAGGTGGCTGCGGGCTAACGCCGCGCACCTCGTCCGCGCATGCGTTACGTGTGCATGGCGGGCCGCAATCCAACGCAGTCACCCGACCCGCGGGCTACCGGACTCGTCCGGCCGGTCTCGGAGCGCAAGCCCCGAGCAGCAGCCCGCGGGTCGTCCCTTTTCCGTGTCCACTCGCCTCTCCGGGACCGTGGTGGCCGGGACGCCCTCAGGGGCTCAGCCGCTCCACGCGCCAGCCTTCCTCGCCCGCCACATAGACCAGGCGGTCGTGGAGCCGATTGTCGCGGCCCTGCCAGAACTCGATCGCCTCGGCCTCGACGCGGAAGCCGCCCCAGAACGGCGGGGCCGGGACCGAGCCGTGCTCGGGGTACCGGGCGGCGAGTTCGGCGTAACGGCGTTCGAGTTCCTCACGGGAGGCGAGGGGGGCGGACTGCTCGCTCGCCCAGGCGCCCAGCTGGGAGCCGTGGGGGCGGCTGCGGAAGTACGCCACCGTCTCCTCGCGGCCGACCCGGCTCACCGGGCCGGAGACGATGACCTGGCGCGCGATGGGGTGCCAGGGGAAGAGCAGCGAGGCGTAGGCGTTCTCCGCCAGCTCCCGGCCCTTGCGGGAGTGGTAGTTGGTGAAGAAGACGAACCCCCGGTTGTCGTACCCCTTGAGCAGAACCGTACGGGAGCTCGGGCGGCCCTCGGCGTCGGCGGTGGAGACGACCATCGCGTTGGGTTCGACCACTCCGGCGTGCACCGCGTCGGCGAACCACTGGGCGAACTGGGTGTAGGGGTCGTCGGCGAGCTCGTTCTCGGCCAGGCCGTGGGCGCGGTACGCGGCGCGCATGGCCGCGGGGTCGGGGTGGTAGTCGGCGTAGGAGTTGACGTGTGGTTCGCGGCTGGGCACCCGCTCATCTTGCAGTACGCGACCGCCCGGGCGCTCGTGCCTTGACCAGACCGGTGTGACGCCCGCCACGATCCCGCCTCGGCGGCCGACGGGCCGCATATCCTCCGGCTCGGGCGGGCGCGAGGGCGAGGAAAGACAAAACAAGGCCCGGCCCTCTGTGGCCTCTCGACATCAAGAGATATCGTGCTGCCCCGGACCGGCCCGCCACACGCGGCGGCAGCCCGGTCCGCGCCCCGCACGGCCGGGCGCCTCGCAGGCGGGGTGACCGGCGACCGGACGGGGCATGACCGGGGTGACGGCAGGGATCCGCACAGGCCCGGCCGCGCCCGCCCGAGGGACATGGTTACCAGCCACCCGCACCCGACCACATTCTGAGGAGCCGCCTGATGTCCGACTTCGTGCCCGGACTCGAGGGAGTCGTCGCGTTCGAAACGGAGATCGCCGAACCCGACAAGGAAGGCGGTTCCCTGCGCTACCGGGGTGTCGACATCGAGGATCTGGTGGGTCAGGTCTCGTTCGGCAACGTCTGGGGGCTGCTGGTCGACGGCAAGTTCAACCCGGGCCTGCCGCCCGCCGAGCCGTTCCCCATTCCGGTCCACTCGGGCGACATCCGGGTCGACGTGCAGTCCGCGCTGGCGATGCTCGCACCCGTGTGGGGGCTGAAACCGCTGCTGGACATCGACGCCGAGCAGGCCCGCGACGACCTGGCGCGGGCCGCGGTGATGGCGCTGTCCTACGTCGCCCAGTCGGCGCGCGGCCAGGGGCTGCCGATGGTGCCGCAGAAGGAGATCGACAAGGCGGAGACGATCGTCGAGCGCTTCATGATCCGCTGGCGCGGCGAGCCGGACCCCAAGCACGTCAAGGCCGTCGACGCCTACTGGACCTCCGCCGCCGAGCACGGCATGAACGCCTCCACCTTCACCGCCCGCGTCATCGCCTCCACCGGCGCCGACGTGGCCGCCGCCCTCTCCGGTGCGGTGGGCGCGATGTCGGGCCCGCTGCACGGCGGCGCCCCCTCGCGTGTCCTGGGCATGATCGAGGAGATCGAGCGCACCGGCGACGCGACCGCCTACGTGAAGAAGACCCTCGACAAGGGCGAGCGGCTGATGGGCTTCGGCCACCGCGTCTACCGGGCCGAGGACCCGCGGGCCCGGGTGCTGCGGCGCACGGCCAAGGAGCTGGGCGCGCCGCGCTACGAGGTCGCCGAGGCGCTGGAGCGGGCCGCCCTGGAGGAGCTGCACAACCGCCGCCCGGACCGGGTGCTGGCCACCAACGTGGAGTTCTGGGCGGCGATCATGCTGGACTTCGCCGAGGTCCCGGCGCACATGTTCACCTCGATGTTCACCTGTGCGCGCACCGCCGGGTGGTCGGCGCACATCCTGGAGCAGAAGCGCACCGGCCGCCTGGTGCGCCCCTCCGCCCGCTACATCGGCCCCGGCCCGCGCGACCCGCGCGACGTCGAGGGGTGGAACGAGCTCACCGCGCACTGAGCCTTACGGGTGGGCCCTGTCCGGCTGCGCGCCGGGCAGGGCGGACGCCAGCACCTCCGCCAGATGGCGGGCGTCCACCCCTGCGAGCTGCGCCAGCTGCGTCCGGCAGGAGAAGCCGTCGGCCAGCACGATCGCGTCGCCGTCGGCCTGCCGGACGGACGGCAGCAGTTGTTCCTCGGCGCAGGCGCGGGACACCTCCTGGTGACCGCGCTCGAAGCCGAAGTTCCCGGCCAGGCCGCAGCAGCCGCCCGACAGCTCGCCGGTGAGGCCCGCCCGCTCGCGCAGCCGCCGCTCGGCCGTGTCGCCGAGGACCGCGTGCTGGTGGCAGTGGGTCTGGCCGACGACCGGGCGGTCCACGCGCGGCGGCGCCCAGTCGGGCGCGTACTCCTGGAGCGCCTGGGCGAAGGTGCGCACCGCTGCGGCGAGCCGGCGCGCGTCGGCCGAGCCCAGCAGTTCGGGCAGGTCGGTGCGGAGCGCCGCGGTGCAGCTGGGTTCCAGCCCCACGACCGGCAGCCCGGCGTCGAGCGCGGGACGCATCGCCTCCAGGGTGCGCCGCATGACCCTGCGCGCCCGGTGCAGCTGCCCGGTGGACACCCAGGTCAGGCCGCAGCACACGGGCTTCGGCGGCAGCACGACCCGCAGCCCGGCCGCCTCCAGCACGGCGACGGCGGCCCGGCCCGCCTCGGGGCGCAGGTACGTGGTGAAGGTGTCGGGCCACAGCACGACGGTGCGTCCGGCCTCCGGTGCGCGGCCGGCACCGGCACGGCAGCGCTCCCGCCACCACCTGGTCAGCGGCTCGCCCGCCAGCTCCGGGATCGCGCGTTGCGAGGCGATGCCGCCCAGGCGTTCGGCGAGCGCCGAAACGGGCGTGCGGGCCAGCGCGTTGACCAGCGGGGGCAGCCGCAGGGCCGCCGCCACGCGCAGCGACAGCGGCAGCCAGCCCATGGAGTAGTGCGCGGCGGGGCGCAGGCGGCCCGCGTAGTGGTGGTGGAGGAACTCGGCCTTGTAGGTGGCCATGTCCACCCCGACCGGGCAGTCCGAGCGGCACCCCTTGCACGACAGGCACAGGTCGAGGGCGTCGCGCACCTCGGTGGAGCGCCAGCCGTCCCGCACGATCTCGCCCGCGAGCATCTCGTGCAGCAGCCGGGCCCGGCCGCGGGTGGAGTGCTCCTCCTCGCCGGTCGCCCGGAACGAGGGGCACATCACGCCCGCCCCGGCCTGTGTGTCGCGGCACTTGGCGACGCCGACGCACCGGCGGACCGCGGCCGAGAAGTCGCCGCCGTCATGCGGATAGCCGAAGGCGACGTCCACCGGGCGCGTGGGCAGCACGGCGAACCGCAGGTCGGCGTCGAGCGGCGCGGGGCGCACCAGCATGCCGGGGTTGAGGCCGCCCGCCGGATCCCACAGATCCTTGAACCGCCCGAAGAGGGCGACGAGTTCGTCCCCGTACATCGTCGGCAGCAGCTCGGCGCGGGCCTGGCCGTCGCCGTGCTCGCCGGAGAGCGACCCGCCGTGGGCGACGACGAGCTCGGCGAGTTCGGCGGAGAACCGGCGGAACGCGCGCACACCCCGCTCGGTCAGCAGGTCGAAGTCGATGCGGACGTGGATGCAGCCGTCGCCGAAGTGTCCGTAGGGCGCGCCGCGCAGGCCGTGTCCGGCCAGCAGGGCGCGGAACTCCCGCAGGTAGGCGCCGAGTCGGGCGGGCGGGACCGCGCAGTCCTCCCAACCCGGCCACGCCTCCGTTCCGTCGGGCAGCCGCGTCGCGGTCCCGGCGGCGTCCTCGCGCAGCCGCCACAGGGCGCGCTGCCCGGCCGGTTCGGTGACGATCGCGGTGTCGAGGGCGTCGGCGTGGCGGCAGATCTCCCGGGCCGCGGCGAGCGCCTCGGCCGTGGTCGAACCGCCGGTCTCCACGAAGAGCCACGCGGTGCCGCGCGGCAGCGTGCCCGCCGCGTCCCCGGCGACGTCGGCGGCCATGCCCTCCACCGTCAGCGGCCGCAGCGGCAGCAGGCCGGGCGCCGCGTCCGCCGCCGCGCTCTCGTCCGGGTAGCCGAGCACGGCCAGCGCCCGCACCGGAGGCGATGCGACGAGCCGTACGGTGGCCTCGGTGACGAGCGCCAGCGTGCCCTCGCTGCCGGTGAGCGCGCGGGCGAGGTCGACGCCCTTCTCGGGCAGGAGCCGGTCGAGGGCGTAGCCGGAGATGCGGCGCGGCAGGTCGGGGAAGCCGGTGCGCAGCAGCGCGAGGTGGCGTGCGGACAGCTCCTCGATGCCCCCGCGCAGCCCGGGCGGCAGTCCGCCGGTGCCGCGGGCGGCGCGCAGCCGGTCGCCGCCGTAGGTGACCACGTCCAGGGCGTGCACGTTGTCGGCGGTGGTCCCCCAGGCCACCGAGTGGGAGCCGCAGGCGTTGTTGCCGATCATCCCGCCGAGGGTGCAGCGGGCGTGGGTGGAGGGGTCGGGGCCGAAGGTGAGGCCGTGGCGGGCGGCCTGCCGGCGCAGGTCGTCGAGGATCACGCCGGGCTGGACGACGGCCGTGCGCGCCTCCGGGTCGAGGGCGAGGACGCGGTTCATGTGCCGGGCGAAGTCGAGCACGATCCCGGTGCCGGTGGCCTGTCCGGCGGTCGAGGTGCCGCCGCCGCGCGCGACGACGGGCACCCGGTGTTCGCGGCACACGGCGAGCACGGCCGCCACGTCGTCGGCGTCCTTCGGTGCGACGACGCCGAGCGGCACACGCCGGTAGTTCGAGGCGTCCATCGTCGTCAGCGCCCGGCTCGTGGTGTCGAAGGCCACCTCGCCGCGCACCGCGTCCCGCAGCGCCCGCCGCAGTCCCGCGTGATCACTCATGGCGGAAAGATGCCCGTCAGGGGGCGGACCACGCGTCTCATCCGGTGGACCGCCGTCCGAATCATCACGTTGACGGATTACGCTTCGGCTCGTGGCCGAAATCCAGATTCCCGCAGACATCAAGCCCGCCGACGGTCGGTTCGGCTCGGGCCCGTCCAAGGTGCGCACGGAGGCGCTCGCCGCCCTGGCCGCCACCGGAACCTCCCTGCTCGGCACCTCGCACCGCCAGGCGCCGGTCAAGAACCTCGTCGGCAAGGTCCGCGACGGGGTGCGCGAACTGTTCTCGCTGCCCGACGGGTACGAGGTCGTGCTCGGCAACGGCGGCTCCACCGCGTTCTGGGACATCGCCACCCACGGTCTGATCCGGTCGAAGTCCCAGCACCTGTCCTTCGGCGAGTTCTCCTCGAAGTTCGCCAAGGCCGCGCAGCTGGCGCCCTGGCTGGACGAGCCGACCGTCGTCAAGTCGGATCCCGGCACCCACCCGGAGCCGGTCGCCGAGGCGGGCGTCGACGTCTACGCCTTCACGCACAACGAGACCTCCACCGGTGTCGCCGCGCCGATCAAGCGCGTGCCCGGCGCCGACGAGGGCTCCCTCGTCCTGGTGGACGCCACCTCCGGTGCGGGCGGCCTGCCGGTCGACATCGCCGAGACGGACGTGTACTACTTCGCGCCGCAGAAGTCGTTCGCCGCCGACGGCGGCCTGTGGATCGCGGTCTTCTCCCCCGCCGCCCTGGAGCGCGCCGAGCGGATCGCCGCCTCGGACCGCCACATCCCGGCCTTCTTCGACCTGCCGACCGCGATCGACAACTCGAAGAAGAACCAGACGTACAACACCCCGGCGCTCGCCACGCTCTTCCTCCTCAACGACCAACTGGAGTGGATCAACGGCCAGGGCGGCCTCGCCTGGGCCGTCGAGCGCACCGCCGACTCCTCCTCGCGGCTGTACGGCTGGGCCGAGAAGTCCGACCACGCCACCCCGTTCGTCACCGACCCGGCCAAGCGCTCGCAGGTGGTCGGCACGATCGACTTCGCCGACTCCGTCGACGCCGCCGCCGTCGCCAAGGTGCTGCGCGCCAACGGCGTCGTCGACACCGAGCCCTACCGCAAGCTCGGCCGCAACCAGTTGCGCGTCGCGATGTTCCCGGCCGTCGAACCGGCGGACGTCGAGGCGCTGACCGCGTGCGTCGACTACGTCATCGAGCGTCTGTAGCGCGTATACCGCCCGCTGCTTCCCCGACGACCCCGGCCGACCGCCGGGGTCGTCCGCCTGTACCGCTCACAGATCTCCCCTGCGGTGCCGGGTGTTCACCGCGGCCACCCGGGCGCTGAGCACTTCCGCCCGGCTTATCGCCCGGATGTCGCGCGGATCCGCCTCCCACTCCCGCCCGCCCCCCAGCGGCCGCAGGAAGAAGCGCTCCCCGCATCGGTCCATGACCACGCCCACCCTGCCCGTCCGGGCATCCCGCACCGTGTCCCCCTCCACGGGCGAGAATCCGGCACCCGACGGTTCCGCGCTCACCGCTCAGCCTCCCTGTGCAGCCGCCCTCGACAGCGGATGTGACTGTCCGTACCCACATGATCGCCCTCCGCGCGTACGATCAGAAGCGGAACATGTCCCAACGCGGCATGCGGGAAGAGGGGGTTGCAGATGGCAGCACGTCCCCGCGAGCTGACGCCCGACCGGTCGGCCCGGCACCTCTTCGGCTCGGAGATGCGCCGGTTACGCGAAACAGCGGGAATGAGCCTGGAGCGCCTGGCGGCCATCGTGCGGTACAGCAAGAGCTCGCTCGCGCGCTTCGAGACCGCGGAATCCATGATCCCGCCGGACCTCCCCGCCCAACTGGACGCGGCCTTCGGCACGGGCGGGCTCTTCGAGAAGCTGTATCCCTTGGCGTGCAAGGAGATTCA